>NZ_JBWSOR010000033.1:0-50704 GCF_056629435.1 Nocardia sp. TBRC8007
TCCACGCCCCAACGCCGGTGCATGATCGAACGTACAGATCTCTTGTGAAATCCAGAAAGGGAACACCGTGCCGGAACAGAACGACGATCGGAAACCCTTCCGGCGTGGCACTCCCGACTCTGAGTCTGGTCGGAGTGGTGGCAATCGAGATACGAGTCGTCGAGGTAGTGGGTTCGGCCGCAGACGCGATGCTCTAGCCGATTCCCAGGAGCGCGGAGGTTTCGTTCATCGTGGTGAATCAGATGACTACGAGCGACGTCGCAACTCCCCTGGGCGCGGAGGATTCAGACGTCAGGGGTCTCGGGACCGTAGCAGCAGCGTCGACCCTGGTAGCGGCGCGCGCAGTGATGCACCTCAGCGCGGTGGTTTCGAGCGCCGTGGTGATTCCACCGGTCGAGACGCGGGTGATCGTGGTGGTTTCCAACAGTATGAACGCTCCGCGGACCGGAGTGGTTTCAAGCGCCGCGCTGGTGGTGACGGAGCACGGCGCACCGCGGCGATGGGCGGCTCCTATGAGCGGGGTGAGCCGGGGGGGCGTGCCGAGCGGACATCGCGTGCGAACGCTCAGCATGATCGCCGTCGGGGTGGCGAAGGCGCACGAGCGAGTGGTGGGCGCTCGCTCGACCGGCGCCCCGCACGCCCGGAGGAGCCGGACCTGCCGGACGAGGTGCAGGCTACCGATCTGGACTCGACGGTACGCCGCGACCTGCTCAGCTTGGACAAAGGTAATGCGGAGACAGTCGCCCGCCACCTTGTGATGGCGGCGCGTCTCATCGATGATGAACCAAGATCAGCTCTCGCACACGTCAGGGCCGCCAGGCAGCGCGCCGGACGTATCGCCGTGGTTCGTGAAACCGCGGGGGTAGTCGCTTATCACGCCGGCGAATGGGCAGAGGCATTGTCGGAGCTACGGACCGCACGGCGGATGTCCGGCGGCTCCGGTTTGCTGGCCGTGATGGCCGACTGCGAACGAGGTCTCGGACGTCCCGAACGCGCGATCGAACTCGGACGCAGCGATGAGGCTCGTGCCTTGCACGGTGACGAGGCCACCGAACTGCGCATCGTCATCGCGGGTGCTCGGATGGACCTCGGCCAATACGACCAAGCAGTCGTAACTCTGCAGACTTCGGACCTCGACCCTTCCCATACCGGTTCGACCGCAGCCCGCCTCTTCTACGCCTATGCTGATGCCTTGGTCGCCGCTGGTCGTACTGATGAGGGCCTGAACTGGTTTTTCAACGCCGCGGCAGCAGACCTGGATGGCGAGACAGACGCTGAAGAGCGCGCCGCCGAACTCACTGGTGAAGCCGACAAGTAACCGGTAGTCGGACAACAGCGCCATCCATCCGGTGGATGCTGGGTGAGCTTGTCGTTGCCCTATTCATGGTGAATGGCTGTCTGGCGTAGTGTTCGGGTGTTCTCGGACTTGTCGAGTGGTTGCTCCGCCGAGTCCTTGTGGTAAGCACGTCGGCGTCGTGCCGGCCGGATAACACAGAGTGAGAGTGGTGTGAAGCGACTACGGGATCACTATCAGGCCTTGCTGTTGGATCTGGATGGCACGCTGTATCGCGGTCATGAGGTGATCGATGGGGCGCCGGAGGCGGTATCCGCGGTGGGGGAGGGGGAGATGGCTCAGCGGGTGGTGTATGTCACGAACAACGCCAGCCGCGGACCGGGTGCGGTTGCCACGCATCTGACCGAACTCGGCTTTGCCGCGTCTACCGATGACGTGGTGACCAGTGCGCAGGCGGCGGCCCGTCTGCTGGCCGAACGGCTCGATCCGGGAGCTCCGGTGCTGGTTGTCGGCACCGATGATCTGGCCGCTGCGGTGGATGCGGCCGGGCTACGGTCGATCCGTCGCTTCGACGGCATCACGCCTGCGGCAGTGGTGCAAGGGCATTCGCCCAGCACTGCCTGGCCGGATCTTGCTGAAGCGACCTACGCGCTACGCTCCGACGCATTGTGGATCGCGGCGAACACCGATAGGACGCTGCCGAACGAACGAGGTCTCGCGCCGGGCAATGGTGCGATGGTCGCCGCGCTGTGTGCCGCGTCCGACCGGAAGCCTATCGTGGCCGGTAAACCGTATGCGCCTCTGCTGGAGGATGCGCTGGTTCGGGCACATTCACGAAGCGCATTGGTGGTCGGTGATCGGCTCGACACGGATATCGAAGGCGCCTCCCGGGTAGGTCTCGACGCCTTGCTGGTGCTGACCGGAGTCAGCACCATCGACGAGCTGCGTGACGCTCCAGATGAGCAGATCCCCACCTATGTTTCCAGCTCGCTGGACGCGCTCAACCACGTGCCCGTTATTGCCGAATCGGATGACGACCTCGGTGAGGTGCTCCGGTGCAACCCGGGGCGAGCTGTGCGGGTACGCGCGTCCGGTTCGGAAATCCGATAGCGTTGATGTCACGATGACTACTCCTCTGTCCCGTCCGAACGGCCCTGGAACGCCTGTCGGCGCGCGGGAGTCCCGTCCGGGGATCTCGCTGACCGACCGGCATCTGCTGGGGACACAAGGGCATCCGGAGCTTGCTGATCCGGATCGCGTCCGCAACGAGGTGGATGCGCTGCTCGCCGAAATGGATCGTCTCCCGAGTGAGGCGACGCCCGCAGAGTCCGGTGTCGATATCACTCGGCGCGCGCGCATTCTGGAGCAGGCTCATGAGGTGCTTGTGCAGGCACTGGCCACGGTAGACAAGATCTGACGTGGCCAGGCGTGCGCGGGTGGATGCAGAACTGGTTCGCCGTGGATTGGCGAGATCGCGTGAGCACGCGGTCGAACTGATCGGTGCGGGCCGCGTCCTGATTGCTGGATCAGTGGCGGTGAAGGCGGCGACTGCCGTCGAGGCGGGCACACCGCTGGTGGTACGTACGAAACCCGATGAGGTGTCCTGGGCCTCCCGAGGGGCACACAAGTTATTGGGCGTGCTGGAGCATTTCGGGACCCGAGAGCTGTCCGTCGCGGGTAAGCGATGCCTGGACGCGGGAGCCTCGACCGGTGGGTTCACCGATGTGTTGTTGGTGCGCGGAGCACGGGAAGTGGTGGCAGCCGATGTCGGCTATGGTCAGCTGCTCTGGCGGCTGCGCAACGATGAACGAGTGCGAGTGTTCGATCGCACCAATGTGCGAACTCTGACGCCGGAAATGATCGGCGGTCCGGTCGATCTGGTGGTGGGAGATCTGTCCTTCATTTCGCTCGGATTGGTGCTGCCCGCACTGGCGGTATGCGCGGCGCCGGGTGCGGATCTGCTGCCGATGGTGAAACCGCAGTTCGAGGTCGGCAAGCAACGGGTAGGCTCCGGAGGAGTGGTGCGCGACCCAGCGTTGCGAGCCGAAGCGGTGTGCGCGGTCGCAGCAGTAGCCGCGAATTTGGGTATGAGCACTATCGGTGTAGTGGCGAGCCCGCTGCCGGGGCCTTCCGGCAATGTCGAGTATTTCCTGTGGCTGCGCAATACCGGGCGGTTCGAATACGACGGTGAGCGGGTAGCGGTATTGGTCGAGCGGGCGGTTGAGGAGGGTCCACAGTGAACGCGCCTGCGCAGCCTTCCGGCCGGGAGATCTTGCTGGTATCTCATCCGGGGCGGGCGGAGATCATCGAGACCGCACACCGGGTGGCGAAGATTTTCGCGGACGCGGGTATCGGCCTGCGTGTGCTCGCGGACGAGGCGGGCAGTACTCGATTCGTGGCCGAGCCGGGCGGCTATCCCGTGCGTGTGGTCGAGCACGGTCCACAGGCCGCGGTCGGTTGCGAAATGGTGCTCGTGCTCGGAGGTGACGGTACCTTTCTGCGCGCCGCCGAGCTGGCGCGTCCCGCAGCGGTACCTGTGCTCGGGATCAACCTCGGTCGTATCGGGTTCCTCACCGAGGCTGAGGCCGAAAACTTGGACGAGGCGCTTGCGCAGGTATTGCGGCACGACTACATGATCGAACATCGGATGACGATCGACTTCACGGTCAGGGCTGAGGACGAGGTAATAGCGCGCGGGTGGGCGTTGAACGAAGCGAGCATCGAAAATGCTTCGCGTACAGGGGTTTTGGAAGTAGTGCTCGAGGTCGATGGTCGACCGGTATCGGCATTCGGCTGCGACGGCATTCTGATTGCCACGCCTACGGGATCCACTGCCTATGCTTTCTCCGCGGGCGGACCGGTGGTGTGGCCGGAACTCGAAGCGCTGTTGGTGATTCCGAGCAATGCTCACGCTCTCTTCGCCAGGCCCCTGGTGACCAGCCCGAATTCGCGGATCGCGGTAGAAGCAGTGGCGACCGGACACGATGCGATAGTTTTCCTGGATGGCAGGCGTTCGATCGTACTGCCCAAAGGTGGCCGGGTGGACGCGGTGCGGGGCGCTGAGCCGGTGCGTTGGGTGCGGTTGGATTCCGCACCGTTCGCCGATCGGATGGTGCGCAAGTTCCAATTGCCCGTAACCGGCTGGCGTGGCCGACGGCGAATGGAGAGCACACGTGCTGACAGAGATCAGGATTGACGGCCTCGGCGTCATCTCCAAGGCAACCGCACAGTTCCACGCGGGGCTGACCTGTTTGACCGGCGAGACCGGTGCGGGCAAGACCATGGTGGTGACCAGCCTGCATTTGCTCAGCGGCGCGCGTGCGGACGCAGGCCGGGTCCGGCTCGGGTCCTCTCGCGCTGTGGTGGAGGGTCGGTTCACTGTCGAGGATGCCAACGACAGTGCTCGCGCTGAAGTCTCCCGGGTGCTGGAAGCCGCTGCGGCCGAACGAGACGACGACGGCAGTATCATCGCGATCCGCACGGTCGGCGGCGACGGACGCTCCCGTGCGCATCTCGGTGGCCGCGGCGTACCCGCTTCAGTGCTCGCCGATTTCACCGCCCCCGTGCTGACCGTGCACGGGCAGAACGACCAGTTGCGCCTGCAACGCCCAGACCAGCAGTTGTCCGCGTTGGATCGGTTCGCTTCCGACGCTGTGGATCCATTGCTGCGGAAGTACCAGAAGCGGCGCCGAGCGTGGCTCGATGCTCGGACGGAATTGCTCGAACGCACATCGCGTGGCCGGGAACTGGTTTTAGAGGCCGACCGGCTCAAACACTCGTTGAACGAAATCGGCGCCATCGCACCGGAACCAGGTGAGGATATCCGCATCGTTGAGGATGTGCGCAGGCTCAGTGATCTGGATTCGTTGCGTGTCGCGGCCGCCGCTGCGCATGATGCTCTGGCCGGACCGGTCGACGCCCCGGAAGACAGTTCCGGCGCGCTGGAAGCGCTCGGTGTCGCGCGCGCCCGCATCGAAGCAGCCGATGACCCCGCCTTGGCCGCCCTCATGCCGCGCCTGGCCGACGCCATCTCCGTCGTGATCGATGTGACTGCGGACTTGAGCGGTTATCTGTCGGACCTTCCTTCGGATCCGGGGGAGTTGGACGCATTGCTTACCCGACAAGCCGAATTGAAGACACTGACCCGTAAGTACGCGCCCGATATCGATGGCGTGTTGTCCTGGGCGCGGGAAGCGCGTTCCCGGCTCGGTTCGCTCGATGTCTCCGAGGAGGCGTTGGCCGAGTTGGCCACCGAGGTGGATGCCGCCGCCGAGCGGGTACGGGAGTCGGCGCAGAAGCTGAGTGCTGCGCGAACCAAGGCGGCGGGCAGGCTGGCGGCTGCGGTGAGTGCCGAGCTGGGTGGCTTGGCGATGGGCAAGGCCCGTCTCCAGGTCGAGGTGCGGCAGTCGCAGGCAGGCCCGCGGGACTCGGCGCCGCTCGTTGTCGGCGGGCAAGAATTGCACGCAGGCCCATCGGGTATCGACGAGGTCGAGTTTCGCCTGTCGGCGCATTCGGGTGCACAGTCACTACCGTTGGGCAAGAGCGCTTCCGGTGGTGAGCTGTCGCGGGTGATGCTGGCGCTCGAGGTAGTGCTCGCCGGTTCTGACCATGGAGCGACCATGGTGTTCGATGAGGTCGACGCGGGTGTCGGAGGTCGGGCCGCAGTCGAGATCGGGCGCAGGTTGGCTCGCCTGGCCCGTACTCACCAGGTCATCGTGGTAACCCATCTGCCGCAAGTCGCCGCGTTCGCCGATACGCATCTCGTGATCGACAAGTCCGATGATGGGAAGGGGGCGGTCGACAGCCGTGTCCGAGTGCTCACCAAGGATGAGCGGGTGATCGAGCTGGCCCGTATGCTGGCTGGTCTAGAGGACACCGAGACCGGCCGAGCGCATGCGGAGGAACTGCTGGCCACAGCGCGTGCGGAGAAGGTGGGTGCTGAGGCGGCGGTGCGCTGACCACGCCGATCAGCGCACCGCTTTCCGCACGCCTGTGAGGAACTGTCCGATCAGGTTCTTCAGGCCGAACTCCAGCACTTTGGCGGGCACGGGAAGCTTGGGGTCGGATTCCATGGTGTAGGAGACTTTGGTGCCGTTGTCGGCATCGGCGAAGGTGACGATGCCGACATGTCGTTTCACCGGCGCGCCCTTGACGACCTTGTATTCCATCCTTTCGCCCGGTATCAACGTGGTGATCTCCTCGGTGACGCCGATCGGGCCGATGCCGATCAGGTGTTGGGCGCCGACGCCTTCCCGTTCGGCTGTACCTGGCTTGGTCAGCTTGACCTGGAACGACACGTAGGGGCTTATGCTCTCGCGGTCGGCGAAAAGCCGGTACACGACTTCGCGCGGGGCAGGGATGACGGTGTCGACGGTGGTGCTGGCCATGGGGTCTCCTCTTCGCTTTCATTATGATGGGGCTTTTATTGTGACGGGCAGCGTAATAGGTACCGTGCTTTCTTGATGATCATGTAGATCGCAGCACAACCGCCGCAGGGGCTGCCACTCTGCCGCCAGCCGCTGTCATGTCAGCTCTTTGGCCAAGGTGGCGACAGCTGCTGATAGCTGTTCGGTTGCTCTCTTTGCTACCGACTGCAATGTAGGCTGATCGGAAACCTGTACCAACAGTTGTGGGTTCATCGCCTCGATATGGATCGTGGTGGGATTGTCCGTGTCTGCGCGGATAACCACGTTGCAGGGGAGCAGTACACCGATCTGCTTGTCCGCGGTGAGTGCCTCGTGGGCCAGTTCGGGATTGCAGGCACCGAGGACAAGGTAAGGCTCCATGGTAGCGCCCAGTTTCTGACGCAGGGTTTCTTGCATATCGATTTCGGTCAGCACGCCGAAGCCGTGTTCACGTAGTACTTCTCGAACGCGCTCGGCGACCATGTCGAAATCGGCGTGTGCCGCGGCGGTAGCGATAGCGATGGTCATGCCAGGTCCTCTCGGGGCGGAGTTGCCGGGGTCATGGTGGTTGTGGCTGAGTGGAGCGGGCCGCTTACGAAAGATAGCTGATTATTAGCTATCTAATGGACGGGAGTTGGGAATGTCGTGGGTGACGAATCGTGGGTGACGAATAATGAGCGCCTTCCGCTGCGGGCTGCGTCCGCTCGGTCCTCTCGCTTCCGTCGATTGTGACTATGTAGCCTGTCGGATAACACTTATGTCAGTGCATCGCAACGCGGGTGCGGAGGTAACGGCGCGCCTCCACCGATGGTTGAGAGTTTGCGGTCATCATCGGCGCCATGAAGATGCCGGCGCTGTTGTCGAGGAATACCGAAACATTGCCCGGTTTGACCGGCACAGCCAGGGTGGATCGCAATACCCGGCGGTTGCTCGGGCGGATCGGACCAGGCGACGTCGTAGTCCTCGATGAGATGGACCTCGACCGGATGACCGCTGATCGGCTGGTAGAAGCTCGGGTAGGCGCGGTGATCAACACTTCACCGTCCATTTCCGGCCGTTATCCGAATCTGGGACCGGAAGCACTTGTGGCCAATGGGATCCTCCTGCTGGATACGGTGAGCTCGGACGCATTCAGCAAGATCAAGGACGGCGTCAGGGTCCGGATCGACGAAGGTGTGGTCTATGCGGACAAGCGGATCAAAAAGGGGACAGAGGTCCTGGTCGAAGGCATAGAGCTCACCAGGTCGGCTATCGCGGACCGGATGAGCGAGGCGCGTAACGGTTTGGCCGATCATCTCGAAGCGTTCGCCGGCAACGCCATCGAGTACATCCGCGTAGAGAACGCACTGCTCATCGACGGCTTCGGGGTGCCGGAGCTTGAGTTGGCAATGCAGCAAAGGCATGTCGTCGTCGTCGCTGACGGCCCGGATCACGCCGAGGATCTGCAGCGGATCAAGCCGTTCATCAAGGAATACGCTCCGATCCTGATCGGCGTCGGTCGCGGCGCGGACACCCTGCGACAGCGGGGCTACCGACCCGACCTCATTGTCGGTGATCCGGAGGAGATCACTGCGGCGACTATGAAGTGCGGCGCGGAGGTGATCCTGCCTGCCGATACCGACGGTTATGCCAAGGGGCTGGAGCGCATACAGGATCTCGGTATCGGTGCGACGACCTTCCCCTCGTCGGGTTCGGCTGCCGACTTGGCCTTGCTGCTCGCCGACCATCATGGTGCGGCGCTGATCGTTACGATCGGTGCGCCTGCCTCACTCGATGACTTCTTCGACCGCGGTCGCCGCGGTAGTAATCCGGCGACCTTTCTCACCCGGCTCAAGGTCGGCACCAAGCTGGTGGACGGGAAAGCCGTGGCCACCCTGTACCGCAACCGGGTATCCGGGGTCGTTGTCGCGCTGGTGGTGTTCGCCGCGCTGGCTGCGCTGATCGTCGTACTGCTGACAGCCGACCGTGGCGGAGATGCCATGGATTGGATCGTGGGCCTCTGGGATCGTTTGGCGCTTTGGGTGCAGCGATGATGTCTACGCGCCAGCATGCCATTTCGATCGCCGCGATCTTCCTCGCGCTCGCGATTGGTGTGGTGCTCGGATCGCGGACGCCGGGGGTCGATCTGTTGTCCGGACCACGCGCGGACAAGACCGATCCACGCCAGCAGGTCGACGCGCTCACCGAACAGAACAGGCAGCTCGGAGGGCAGCTTATGGCCGCCGACCAGTTCGTTGCGGGGGCGGCGGGCCGTATTCTCGCCGGCACTCTCGCCGAGCGTAGCGTCATCGTGTTCACGACCTCCGACGCCGATCCAGCTGATGCCGAATCGGTGACCAAGTCGCTCGGCACCGCCGGTGCGGTCGTCACCGGCCGAATCGCGCTCACAGATGCGTTCGCCGATGTCGTCGAGGGCGATCGGATGCGCACTGCCGTCACGAATGTGATCCCGGCGGGGGCGCGACTACGTACCGGTGCGGTCGACCAGGGCAGCATGGCAGGCGATCTGCTCGGTCTGCTCCTTCTGCTCGATCCGGTCAATGGGCAAACCAGGAGCACACCGCAGGAACTCGGGTTGGCGCTGGAGACCCTGCGTGGCGGTGGCTTCCTCGCCTATGGTGACATCCCGGTGCTGCCGGCGCAGCTGGCCGTGGTGGTCACCGGAAACGCCGTAGGAGCGGGCGAGCGCGGTGAGGGCGCGAATATCGCCCGCTTCGCCGGGGCGCTGCGGGGGCGTAGCTCCGGCGTGGTGCTCGTAGGCCGGACCGGTGCCGCGGAGGAGGGCGGGCCGATCGCCGTCGTCCGCGCCGATACGGCCCTTGCCACCCAGGTCAGCACTGTCGACAACGTGGAACGCGATATCGGCCGAGTCACCGCTGTCTTGGCACTCGCCGAACAACTCGCCGGCGGTGCGGGCCGTTACGGTATCGGGGCCAAAGCCACCGCACTCACGCTGGCCGCGTTACCGGGCTGACCTTCGATGGGTTCGTTATCGCTTTCCGGCCACGGTGGTTGCGTCTTCCCGCCGAGTATCGTTGTCATGGCGTGATTCGGGGCACGATCGGGTTTCCGTTGCACCGATCCATGCCTGTTCTGATCCATCTCAATGTGATCGGCTGGCAAACATCCCGGCATTCGAATGGACGAGCGGATTCGTGTTACCGTGAAGACCCGTGGGTCAAACACGGATTCAGGCGCGAGCAGTCACGAAGCACATCTTCGTCAGCGGCGGCGTCGCCTCTTCATTGGGTAAAGGTCTCACCGCATCCAGCCTCGGTCAGCTATTGACGGCGCGTGGGTTGCGCGTCACGATGCAGAAACTCGACCCGTACCTGAACGTCGATCCCGGCACCATGAACCCCTTCCAGCACGGCGAGGTTTTTGTGACCGAGGACGGCGCGGAGACCGATCTGGACGTCGGCCACTATGAGAGGTTTCTCGACCGGGACTTGTCCCAGGACGCGAATGTGACTACGGGGCAGGTTTATTCGTCGGTGATCGCCAAGGAGCGCCGCGGCGAGTATCTCGGCGACACGGTGCAAGTGATTCCGCACATCACTGATGAGATCAAGGATCGAATCCTCGCGATGTGTGGTCCGGATCTACAGGGACAGACGCCTGATGTGGTGATCACCGAGATCGGTGGCACCGTCGGCGACATCGAATCCCAGCCGTTTCTCGAGGCTGCCCGACAGATCCGCCACGATGTCGGCCGGGACAACGTGTTCTTCCTGCACGTGTCGCTGGTGCCCTATCTCGCCCCTTCCGGCGAGTTGAAGACCAAGCCGACTCAGCATTCGGTGGCCGCGCTGCGCAACATCGGCATTCAGCCTGATGCGCTGATCCTGCGCTGTGATCGGGAGGTTCCCCAGACGCTGAAGAGCAAGATCGCTCTGATGTGCGATGTCGAGGTCGATGCTTGTATCTCTACTCCGGACGCTCCATCGATCTACGACATCCCCAGGGTGCTGCACCGAGAGGGCTTGGACGCCTATGTGGTGCGCAGGCTCGGCCTGCCGTTCCGTGATGTGGACTGGACTGTGTGGGGCGACTTGCTCGACCGGGTGCACTCGCCGCGCGAGACGGTCGAGGTCGCATTGGTAGGCAAGTACGTCGACTTGCCTGATGCGTACCTCTCGGTTACCGAGGCGTTGCGGGCGGGTGGATTCGCCTCGCGCGCGAGGATATGTATCCGCTGGGTCCCGTCCGATGAGTGCGAGACCTCTTCCGGCGCGCAGCACGCACTGCGCGATGTCGATGCCGTGCTGATTCCCGGCGGATTCGGTATCCGCGGTATCGAAGGCAAGGTCGGCGCGATCCATTACGCCCGTACCCGCGGCATCCCGCTGCTCGGCCTGTGTCTCGGCCTGCAGTGTGCAGTGATCGAGGCCGCGCGTTCAGTGGGCCTAGTGGAGGCCAACTCGGCCGAATTCGAACCTGATACCCCTCATCCGGTCGTCTCTACCATGGCCGACCAGGAGCAGGCGGTGGCCGGTGAAGCCGATCTCGGTGGCACGATGCGGCTCGGGGCTTACCCCGCGACACTGGCGAAGGACTCGATCGTGGCCCGAGCATATGGCAGCGAGCATGTCTCCGAGCGGCACCGGCACCGCTATGAGGTGAACAACGCCTATCGTGACAAGATCGCCGAGAGTGGTTTGCGCTTCAGCGGTACCTCGCCGGACGGACATCTGGTCGAGTTCGTCGAGCTGCCCACCGAGGTGCATCCGTTCTTTGTCGCCACCCAGGCTCACCCCGAGCTGAAGAGTCGTCCGACTCGCCCGCATCCGCTGTTCGCGGCATTGATTTCCGCGGCGCTGAGATATAAGGCGGCCGAACAGCTTCCGGTAGATATTTCCGGCGGAGAACTCACGGGTGCGGCGGAGCAGGTGTAGTGGCGTGAGCGGTCAGATCCGGAGACGGGAGCGTAGCGTGACCACGCAGGGCCCCGCGCATGCCAGAGAGGTAGAGGTAACAGCATGACCGACGGGGGCGCTGCCGAGCCGGGCAGCCACGAATTCGAGGTCGTATCCAGCGAAACCGTTTACAGCGGCGCCATCGTGGCGTTGCGGTTGGACCAAGTGTCGATGCCAGGTGGGCGAGTCGTCGAGCGCGAGGTGATCGAGCATCACGGTGCCGTCGCTGTCGCCGCGCTCGACGCCGACGACAACCTGGTGCTGATCAATCAGTATCGCCACCCGATCGGCAGACGCTTGCTCGAACTGCCTGCGGGTTTGCTCGACTTGCCCGGAGAGGACCCGCTCCTGGCGGCACAGCGAGAGCTGGCCGAAGAGACCGGACTGGCCGCACGGGAGTGGGCGGTACTGGTGGATGTGGTGCTGTCGCCCGGTTTCACCGACGAGGCGCTGCGAGTTTATCTGGCGCGAGACCTTTTCGAGACCGACCGGCCCGAGCCGGAATTGGAGGAGGCCGACCTCGAAGTGGTCCGGATGCCGGTCGCCGCGGCCGTCCGGGCGGCGCTGGCCGGGGAGCTGGTCAATGCCACTGCGGTCGCGGGTGTGCTCGCGGTAGCGGCCACGCGGGGGGACGACGTTACGCTGCGGCCACCGGACGAGCCGTGGCATGGACAACCTACCGCTCTCTTGCGTCGCAAGGCAGCGCGACAGCTCGAAGACTGACCGGCATTGCTCGCTCGTGAGCTCGACGCCTACCTCGACCATCTCGCGGTCGAGCGCGCTGTCGCGGTCAACACGCTCGGTGCTTACCGACGTGATCTCGGTCGCTACTTCGATTTCCTGACCGGGCGTGGTATCAGCTCGCTCGAGCAGATCAGCGAATCCGATGTGGCCGAGTTCACCGCGGTGCTGCGCACTGGGAGCGACCTGTATCCGCCACTGGCGGCGAGTTCGGCGGCCCGTGCCCTGATCGCGGTGCGCGGATGGCATCGTTTCGCTGCGGCGGAGGGGTGGGTGGGCGCCGATGTCGCGCATGCTGTCAAGCCGCCCACGCCGGGGCGCAGGTTGCCCAAGGCACTGCCCTATGACCAAGTGTTGAAGTTACTGGCGGCGGCAGGTGGTGAGCCCGTGAGTGACCAGGACATTGTAGTAGCAGGGAGCGGGGGACCGCGTGTGCTGCGCGACCGGGCGCTGCTGGAAATGCTGTACTCCACTGGTGCCAGGATTTCGGAAATGGTGGGGGCCGATCTCGATGATATCGATATCGAAGAACGGACCGTCATCCTGCGTGGTAAAAGCGGCGCGCAGCGCATGGTACCGATCGGTCGTCCCGCTCTCGCCGCCGTAGACGCATACTTGGTGCGGGGGCGCCCCGAACTCGCTGTACGGGGAAAGAGCAATGCCGGGGCCTTGTTCTTGAACGCCCGTGGCACCCGCCTGTCCAGGCAGAGCGGATGGCAAGTGTTGCAGACCGCCGCTACCCGCGCGGGCATCACGGCGGCGTCGCCGCACACACTGCGCCACTCTTTCGCCACCCATCTGCTCGATGGTGGCGCCGACATCCGTGTGGTGCAGGAATTGCTCGGTCATGCTTCGGTGACCACCACACAGGTCTACACTCTCGTCACGGTCAACACTCTGCGCGAGGTCTGGGCTACCGCCCATCCACGAGCTCGGTGACCCGGTCGTCTCAGCATCCTGTGCAGCCTTGGATCCTGTGCAGCCTTGGCCGGATCGTGCCGAATATCCGGTCGCACACCGGCGGCCTCGAGCACGGCAGCATTGCTGCGCATAGTGTAATGGGTATGGGCTGCGGTGGGCGATTGTGCTGGCTTGGTCATGGGCTCGCCGGGTATCGTGCTTGTTTCGAGCCTCGTGCAGGGGTGGCCAGAGCACCCTGTACCGTCAGCCTTGCGCACTTCCAGCGCGGCGTATTTCTGGCTGACGTGATGTGTATTTTGGCGAACGCGGTGGACTTTCGATAATTCGATCGGATGGTTCGGGAGGCAAACGGGGACGGCAGGGACGATATGTACGAACGGTTCGACGTTCATTTCGATATAGATTCGCGGTGGCGGCTGATCGGCGAGCTATGAACACACCGCGCTCAGGCGCGGTATCCGAGTGCCGTCAAGCGGTAGCGTTTATCGGAGGCCGAATCGTACGGAAGCGAGGTCGGGCTTTGTCTCGGCCCCGCCACGCTCGGCGAGGCAGCGGGCAGAAACGTATAAGGAGCAGCGGATCGTGACGACAGCCGGTGCGGCAGGGCCACCGTCGGGCGCTGGCGCGAAGCCGCTTACGGGTCGGTACTCGGAGGCTGCGGCGGAAGCACTATGGGGGAATGTGGAGCCGGTTCCGGAGGACGCGACGCTCGGCCCGACTGGACGGCCGTTGCGGCTGGTGCCGGACCCGCAGCCGCTCGAACGGCACGGCGACGCCCTGATCATCGCCATGTGTAATCAGAAGGGTGGGGTGGGCAAGACCACTTCTACTATCAACCTCGGTGCTGCGCTGGCCGAATACGGCCGTCGAGTACTGCTCGTCGATCTGGATCCGCAGGGGGCGCTGTCCGCAGGCCTCGGCGTAGCCCACCACAATCTCGAACTGACCGTACACAACCTGCTCATCGGCTCCAAGATCTCCATCGATGACGTACTGATGCCGACCCGTATCGAGAACTTGGATCTGTTGCCGAGCAACATCGACCTATCCGCCGCCGAGATCCAGCTCGTCAACGAGGTGGGCAGGGAACAGTCGCTCGGCCGAGCGCTGGCACCGGTGCGCAATCGCTACGATTACATTCTCATCGACTGTCAGCCTTCGCTCGGCTTGCTCACGGTCAATGCTCTGGCCTGCTCGGATGGGGTGATCATCCCGATGGAGTGCGAGTATTTCTCCTTACGCGGGCTTGCGCTGCTCAATGACACAGTAGAGAAGGTGCGGGACCGACTCAACCCGAGACTGAGCCTGTACGGAATAGTGGTCACCATGTTCGATGCTCGGTTGCTGCATTCCCGTCAGGTCATGGCACGAGTCGTCGAGGTGTTCGGTGACTTGGTCTACGACACCGCGATCGCACGTACCGTCCGTTTCCCTGACGCCAGTGTCGCGGGCGAGCCCATTACCACGTGGGCGCCGAAATCAGGTGGGGCCGAAGCATATCGGTCGATGGCGAGGGAAGTCATCCACCGCTCGGGCCGGTGATCGGCCGCGAAGACCCCGAGTCTGCGTCATCAGGCTCTCCGCCTGGCCAGGAAGGTTCTCCGCCCGATGTGGTGGAGCTACCGGAAGTTCGTCTGCGCGATGCCGCTATGCCGGACGCTCCCGCACGACCACAGTCCGAAGGATCGGCTCGCTCGACCGTTCCCACGCTCGGAGATGTGGCTGCCGCATATATCGCCGCAGGCAGAGGTGCGGCGCCACGGCGTACACCGACAGCGGACGAAGTGGTCGCGCCGCAGCCCGGGACACCCGTAGCCCGAGTTACCACAGGCCAGGACAGTTCACCGGCGGACGTACCGTATAATGCGGGCTCCGCGGCGCCGTGGCCGCGGGAACCCGAGCGGGAGGCCGAATCGCAGCAGCCCGGATTCCGGTTGCGCTTGAGCAACTTCGAGGGTCCTTTCGATCTCCTGCTCACTTTGATCAGCTCACGCAAGCTGGATGTCACCGAGGTGGCCTTGCACAAGGTCACCGACGAATTCATCGCCTACACCAGGGCGTTGACTGCGAGTATGTCGCGGCAGAACACGCTGCGTGCGGATAAGATTCTGGACCAGACCACCGAATTCCTGGTCGTGGCTGCCACGCTGCTGGATCTGAAGGCCGCGCGGCTGTTGCCGTCCGGAGAGATGGCCGTTGCCGAGGACCTCGAGTTACTCGAGGCGCGCGACCTGCTGTTCGCCCGATTGCTGCAGTACCGTGCGTTCAAACAAGTCGCTGAGCTACTCGGCGAGCTGGAGGTCGCCGCATTGCGACGTTATCCTCGTGCAGTCGGTCTGGAGGAGCGTTACGTCGATTTGCTGCCCGAGGTTACGCTGGGGGTCGAGGCAGCCGAGTTCGCCGAGATAGCTGCCGCCGCTTTCCGGCCTCGTCCAGTGCCGAAGGTCGGGCTCGACCACTTGCACACGCAGACGATTTCGGTGGCCGAGCAGGCGGCCTTGGTGCTGAAGCTGCTCGAGCAGCGCGGCGTGGGCGCGTGGACTTCCTTCGGTGAGTTGGTCGCCGACTGTGAGGTTGCTATCCAGATCGTCGCCCGCTTCCTGGCTCTGCTCGAGTTGTATCGCGGTAGGACGATCGAGTTCGACCAGCCCGACCCACTCGGGCCTTTGTCGGTCCGTATGGTCAGCGATGAGGCTACCGGCCAGGCGAACACGCTTACTATCGAGGAGGACTACGGGTGAACGACCGTCAGCGAGCCTGCCGCGGCTATCGTACGCAGCCGCGTGCAACCGAGCAGAGCTTCGGCGAGGCGTAGCGGTGAGCAAGGCAGTAGTGGAACCTCCCCGGCAGCCGCTGCGGGATGTCGAATTGCGTTCAGCACTGGAGGCCATGCTGCTCGTCGTCGATACTCCAGCCCAGGCCGACCAGCTCGCGGCTGTGCTCGGTGACACCGTGGCGCGCGTGGAGAGCATGCTGTGTGCGATGTCCGCCGAGCTGTCGGCCCGGTCCAGCGGTATAGACCTGCGTTTCGCAGGTGATGGTTGGCGCTTCTATACTCGCAGCGAGTACGCACCGTATGTGGAACGGATGCTGCTCGACGGCTCCCGATCGAAACTTACTCGGGCGGCTTTGGAAACGTTGGCGGTGGTGGCATACCGTCAGCCGGTGACCAGGACCAGGGTCGCAGCGGTGCGCGGCGTGAACGTCGACGGAGTGATGCGCACACTGCTGGCCAGGGGACTGATCGCTGAGGCAGGTGCCGATCCGGAGACAAACGGGACGCTGTACCGTACGACCGAATTGTTCCTGGAGCGGATCGGGCTCGCGTCGCTGAGCGACTTGCCGCCGTTGGCGCCCTTGCTTCCGGGCGTTGACCTGATCGATGAGATCAATGAGAGTCTGGAGACGGATCCCCGTTACACCAGGCTGAGGAAACCCGCCGAGACCGATATAGATCTCGGCGCCGAAGAGTGACAGGAAACGATGAATACGCCCGCTCGCCGAGATGGCACACCGGATCGTAGGAAACGCGCGGCCCTGGGCGGCGCAGGCCGCAACGCAGGCGCCCGTGACGGGCGTTCGGCCTTCCGGGGGACTACTGCCCGTGGTCCGGCGCAGGGGGGTATGAGCCGGGGCACGCAGCAGCGTGGAGCGGCCCAGGCCTCGAACCCGCAGCGGCATGCGGCCCAGGCGGGTAAAAAGAAATCCAAGCCACAGCGATCGATCACGCAACCCCCGTTGCTGAGCAACGCCAAGCCCGCGCGCCACCAGAACGTGGTGTCAGTCGGTTCCAGCGGACACACCAAACTTCCGTGGGGAGAGGGGGAACGGCTGCAGAAGGTTCTCGCCAAAGCAGGTGTTGCCTCGCGCCGCGTCGCAGAGGAGTTGATCGCACAGGGCCGTGTCGAGGTCGATGGCATAATCGTGCGGGAGCAGGGTCTGCGTATCAACCCGCAGCACGCGGTGGTGCGGGTCGATGGCACCAGGGTGGTGGTACGCGAGGAGCTGGTGCACGTCGCGCTCAACAAGCCCAAGGGCTGGCAGTCCACCATGTCCGACGATCTGGGCCGTCCCTGTGTTGGTGACATTGTGGCCGAGCGGATCGCTGCTGGTCAGCGTCTTTTCCATGTCGGAAGGCTCGACGCGGACACCGAGGGCTTGCTGCTGCTCACCAACGACGGTGATCTCGCACACCGGCTCATGCACCCGTCCTTCGAGGTGGCCAAGACCTACTTGGCCACAGTGCACGGGGAAGTCCACCGCGTGGTCGGTAAACAGCTGAAGGGGGGCATCGAACTGGAGGACGGTCCGGCGAAGGTCGATCATTTCCAGGTGCTCGAGCTCGGGGAAGGACGTTCTTTAGTGAAGGTGGTGTTGCACGAAGGGCGCAAACATATCGTGCGTCGCCTGCTGGACGCAGTGGGTCACCCGGTCATCAGGTTGGTGCGGACGAATATCGGACCGGTCGCTCTCGGCGACCAGAGATCTGGCACCTTGCGTGTGCTCGGGCGCGATGAAGTCGGCAAACTCTACGAGGCGGTGTCGTTGTGAGCGGTGTGGGGATTTCGGTGCAGACGCCGGAATGGTTGTCCGATACCAGCCCGCTGGTGGTCGCGATGGACGGCCCCTCGGGCACCGGAAAATCGAGTGTTTCCCGGCGCTTGGCCACTCGGCTCGGCGCACAGTACCTCGACACAGGCGCCATGTATCGGGCAGCGACGTTGCGCGTGTTGCGCGCGGGCATCGAGCTCACCGATACCGCAGCGATAGCCGCCGCGATCAAGGAACTGCCGCTGGCCATCGGTACCGAGCCCAGCCACGAAGTGATCGAACTCGACGGCGAGGACATCGCGGCGGAGATTCGCGGCGATGCCGTCACCAAGGCCGTCTCGGCTGTCTCGGCGGTGTCCGCGGTCCGTGATTCGCTCGTCGCGATGCAGCGCGATATCACGGCGGGCGCACGACGGATCGTAGTGGAAGGTCGTGATATCGGCACCGTGGTGCTGCCTGCGGCGGACGCCAAGATCTACCTGACCGCTTCCGCGGAGGCGCGCGCATACCGGCGTAACCAGCAGAACATCGCAGAGGGGCGGGGCGACGATTACGCAGGCGTGCTCGCCGACGTGCAGCGGCGCGACACCCTCGATTCCACCCGCAGAGTGTCCCCGTTGCGTCCCGCCGTGGACGCGGTGCGGGTCGACACCAGTGACTTGCGCATGGACGAGGTTATCGACGAGCTGTATCACGTTGTTGCGCAGCAGGTTTCGGTACTTCACAGAGGAGCGGGCCGATGAGTGGGGATGTGCTGGCCGGGGACGGCGTCTGGAGTGACGAGACCGACTGGGAGTTGGCCGAGCTCGAGGGTGCGTTCGAGGACCAAGCGCATGTCGCCGTGCCGACGGTCGCGGTTGTCGGTCGCCCGAATGTCGGCAAGTCGACGCTGGTGAACAGAATCCTCGGCCGCCGGGAGGCGGTTGTGGAGGATACCCCCGGTGTGACTCGCGATCGGGTGTCCTATGAGGCCGATTGGGCGGGGCGCCGTTTCCTGGTTCAAGACACCGGCGGGTGGGAGCCAGACGCGAAAGGTCTGCAGCAAGCGGTGGCCATGCAGGCCGAGCTGGCTATGCGTACCGCTGATGCGATCTTGCTGGTGGTCGATGCTGTCGTGGGTGCGACCGCTACAGACGAAGCGGCGGTGCGGAAACTGCGTCGTGCCGCGGTCCCGGTCATCCTGGTCGCCAATAAGGTCGATAACCAGCGGGTCGAAGCCGAAGCGGCGGCGCTGTGGTCGCTTGGCCTCGGTGAGCCGCGGATGGTTAGTGCCGCGCACGGTCGCGGCACTGGTGACTTGCTCGATGACATCCTGGAGGTGCTCCCGCAGACTCCGCGCGAGGGGACCGGTGGCAGCGGTCCCCGTCGCGTGGCTCTGGTCGGTAAGCCGAATGTCGGTAAGTCGAGCCTGCTGAACAAATTGTCCGGAGACGAGCGGTCGGTAGTGCACGATGTCGCGGGTACCACGGTCGATCCGGTCGACTCCCTGGTCGAGCTCGGCGGCAAAGCCTGGAAATTCATCGATACCGCCGGGTTGCGCCGCAAGGTCGCCAATGCCAGTGGCACCGAGTTCTACGCCTCGCTGCGTACGAAGTCCGCGCTGGAAGCCTCGGAGGTGGCGATCATGCTGATCGACGCCGCGCAGCCGGTCACCGAGCAGGATCTACGGGTGATCGGTATGGTTGCCGACTCGGGACGCGCGCTGGTGCTGGCGTTCAACAAGTGGGACCTGGTCGATGAGGACCGCCGTTTGCGGTTGGACCGTGAGATCGACCGCGACCTGATCCGGGTGCCGTGGGCGCAGCGTGTGAACATCTCCGCGCATACCGGTCGTGCGGTGCAGAAACTGGTCCCGGCCATGGAAACCGCCCTGGAGTCCTGGGACAAGCGCATCTCGACAGGCAGGCTGAATACTTGGCTGAAGGAAGTGGTCGCCGCGACCCCGCCACCGATGCGGGGCGGCAGATTGCCGCGGGTGCTGTTCGCTACCCAGGCAGCCACCCGGCCGCCGACCTTCGTGCTGTTCACCACTGGTTTCTTGGAGGCGGGCTATCGCCGCTTCCTGGAGCGCAGGTTGCGCGAGGAATTCGGCTTCGCAGGCTCACCGGTCCGCATCTCGGTACGTGTGCGGGAGAAGCGGGACCGTTCGAGGAAATAGCTTTTCTCGGCTCCGCCTCGACGGTGTGACGCGTACCTGGAGGTGCGTCTGGGCATCGGCATGGGTTTCATTTCGGTGTTCGACTGCGCACAGGCAGCAAACTCCTGGCATCATCTGATGATGGTGGTTCCCAGCGTATTGCCGGAAAGCCCGGTCACCGTGACGCCGTTCCGGGCGGAACGGCAAGTACGCCTCGCCGACACCGATGGCGCCCAGCGCCTGCGACTCGATGCTGTCGCTCGCTACCTGGAGGACATTGGCTACGACCATCTCGAGGCCCTCGAAGACGGCGACGCCCACCGCGGATGGGTGGTGCGCAGGACGGTGATCGATGTCCTTGAACCCATCGGTTTCGGCGAGCGGGTGACACTGCGACGCTGGCCTTCGGCAATGTCCACCCGTTGGTGCACCATGCGTGTCCAGGTCTGCGGCAGCAAAGGCGGGTTGGTGGAGACCGAGGGTTTCTTGATCCACTTCGATACCGAATCCGGCGTCCCGGCCCGGATGAGCGACCGGTTCATGGCGCCGATGCTGGCCTGTACGACTGAGCACAGGGTCCGCTGGAGGTCGGTGCTCACAGACCCGATACCATCCGCAGGCGAACCCAGTGTGCGGATCCGGTCGTTCCCGCTGCGGATCACGGACATAGATTTGCTCGATCACGTGAACAACGCGGTCTACCTCACCGCACTCGAAGAGATTCTCGCTGATCACGCCGAACTGAAGTCGAGTTCGCACCGCGTGGTGATCGAGTACGGGAAGCCGGTGCGGTCCGGTGAAGAGGTTCGGCTCATCACTCGCTATACCGATTCGAGCCTCGATATCTGGTTCGCTGTCGAGGAGGACTTTCGCGCCATCGCGCGCATCACCCCGCGCTGACACCGGACTCGTATTGTCCACAGCTACTGCGGAATCCGATCGAAGGATGCTGTTCCTGGTCGGGTTCCTGTCTTGCTGGATGTGGGTCGGCTCAGCGCCTGCTCGGCCGACTTCCTTTGCCCAGAGGTTGATTGCCGCGCAGTGGGGTAGACCGTCGATGACCAGGATCGGTTGTAGAAAGGGTAGAAATGATGTCTGAACCCGCCACGAGCATCCTCGCCCTGCGACAGCGGCATGGCGCGGGCGCGATGCTGGAGGGGATCGTGGTCGGCCAGTCGTTGCGCACCGAGCAGTTGCATCGGGTGTGGAAAGCCTCCCCTGTGCTGGACCGATGCGCGTGATCATCCGGACGCTCGGTGTACCTGCTGTCGAACCCGCCACGGTCGCGATTCGGATCCCTGCTGAGGCTCGATACCTGGAACTGATCGGAGGGTTGTCCGACACGGTGTGCTTGATCGCTGCTCTTCCGTTCGCTATGACCGCCGATATTCGGCTGGCGATCAATGAGGCCGTCCTCGTACTACTGGCCGATCCCGTACCCGGCTCGGTACTCAGCTGTGAATTCACTTACAGCACCCAGCATATGAGCTTGCGTGCCGACTCCGTCGCCGCGACCGAAGGCGATTTCGGTGGCGATCCATTGAGTTGGGAGTTGATCCGGCTGCTCACCCGTTCTTTATCGATCTCTCGTTCTCCCTTCGACTCGAGGGTCAGTGGGTATCCGACCAACATCCAATTCTGTTGGGAAAGAAAAATATTCGATGAAACATACATTCGCGACCGAGCGGAAAGGCATGGTGGGTCATACGGGCCGGGAGAATAGCTACGACAAATTCGATACCGAATGCCGGCCAGCTGTAAGGACTTGTATAGGAGCTTCAGGAAAGGCGGCTTACCGGCCAGTCCTGTGGTAGCTTCAGACATTCGCTGATCATGGTGATCGCGGTGTGCAGCGCTTGGATCTCGTCGATGCCGCTGGCTATCGTGGCGCCTCGCTCGCTGATGTGGAACCGGCACAGGTGGCTACGTCGGTCCGCCGACAGATAAGGCCTGCCGATGATGATCGACAGTGAGCTGTTGTGGTCGCGCAGTGTGCGCGCCGCGATGAGGGCTTGCGGTTCGTGCCCGGCCTCCCTGGCCGGGTGTGATGGCCGGATGGGGGTGGCGGGGAACTGCGGATCGGAGGGCTCGGTCACCTCGAACTGCGCGCCCTGATCGTTGGCCTCGCGCAGCGCTACGGCGATCTCCTGGAATGCGCGGTACAGCGCGGCGATGGAATCGACACCGTGCGTCCATCGTTCGCCGACGCCTTGGATCCGAAACCCACACACCACCCCGGTATCACCAGGCGCCATCTGTGGTTTGCCGATCTCGATCGAGACTTCCCGTGCCGCATCGGCGACGGTACGAGTGGCGATGACTTCCCTGATGCGGCGCCATCTCGTACTCGCGATCGCACCGCCGCGTCCGGACTCACGCGTTGCGGGCGTGGTCGTGTCACCAGTGACCCGCGCCGATATCGCTCCCATGGAAACGGGAGTACCCAACTCACTCGCTGATCTACCCTGCGGATGCGGTGACCTGGACCGCAGAGTTCGAGAAATGACCGCGGACACGCCACACCGACAATTCGGTTATTTCAACTATTGGGTGGTTGATGCGCGTCGAATTTGGCAGGCTATCGCCCAGATGTGATGGAGAGCCGGCAACGAGGGCAACGAGGAGGGGCGGACGAAGTGGTAACGATTGCACAGCTGCGAGCGGTTCTGTCGATTCTGCGTGTCGACCCGGACGAGGTCGGTGTGCGGTCGGGTGATCCTGGTCCGCGTGATCCGAACGCGGAGCGTGTGCTGTTGGCCGGCTTGCTACATCGAGTGGCAGGCAGTGAGCTGCGGAAGATCGTCGCTTCGACGATGGACGACGAAGCGGTCATTCGTGCGGCGGTGGTGAGCACCGTGCCGCTGAGTGGAGAAAATCCCACGGAACAAGTACATTTCGACGCGCATTGGCTGCACGATCGGATCGGTGCATTGGCAGCGCGCGCTACGGTGGATCCGGTGCCGGTACTGCTCGATGCGGCCGCGCACTCGGCGGACGCGGCCGAGGCGCTGCTGCTGCTCAGCCGGAACCCGCATGGTGACGACGAGGACAACCGATGGGAACGAGCGCTCGATGACTTGGGGCATGCCTATCACTTGATCAACGATGAGCGCGTGGGGCGCTCGAACACGACAACCATCCCGCTGTAGCGGGGAGCTCCGGCGGTGGTATCTATCCTCTCGGCGACGCCGGGGCGTTGCCGAGAGGATGTCATTCGGGTGTTCTCGGTGCGGATTGCGCGGGTTTGTCGGCGAAATGTGTGGTGTTCTCGGCCGCTTGCAGGGTGGTGAGGAGGTTTATACCACTAACGATCAAGGTGGGGCCGCCTGTCGCGATGGTCCCGAGGATACTGCCGACGCTCGCTCCGGTCAGTAGGCCGGCTACGCAACCGGCGGCGACAGTGGTGAGACAGCCGATCGTGGCACCGAGTGCGGTGCCGACGAAGCTGCCGATCGCGGTGGCGAGTCCGAACTGTCCGGCGAATTCGTTGCGAGCGCGCTGGTTTTCGGCCGGCGAAGCGATCGGTGTGGCTACCAGGGGTTCCGTGATCGTGAAGTGCTCGGGTCTGACAGGTTTCAGCTCCAGCACTGTGTGGTCTTGCTTCAGTTTCGGCTGTACCGTGATCTCGGCGCCCGCGACTCTGAAGTCCAATGGAAATGACATGACGAGGCGACCGTCTCGGTCTCGAACATCGAGCACATCGACCACCGAGGTGGTGTCGACTGGGGTGCCGCCGCGATCGACAAGCACACCGTTACGCGTAATCGGGCGTGTAGAGATATCGTCCACCGGATGGTCTCGGAGTCCCTTGGACAACTCGAAGGTCCCGCCTTCGAGTGAGGCCACCACCGCGTGATCGACGAGTTCGGCCGAATAGGTGATGGTGGATGCCTGCTCGGCACGGGCCAGGCCTGTGCCGATGATCAGCGAGCCGATGACTGGAACTGTTGTCGCGGCCATGCCGCCGAGTCGCATGATCTATCCAATCCTTCATCAGGCCCATAGCTCATCAGGCCCATAGCTGCGTTCAGCGCAGCAGAACCCGCACCCCAGCGTTGCTCGCGCGGCCGTAACGCGCATTCGGGGTAGCCTATCATCGCGCGGAAACAGGACAGGCGTACAGTCATTTCCATCGGCTCACGTTTGCCGTAGGTAGCGTGCGTGAACTACGTCACTTTCGTGTCGTTGGCAGCGTCACCAGTGGCATCGTGGCTGAGTAACTGATCGAGAAATCTCGATCAGCGGTCTGTGCGGACAGTGTTATCGACGGTGATCGTTCGCGCGACTTACATGATGGGCGGCTTCGACGGTGCGGTAATCGCCGCTCCAGGCGCGTACGCCGCGGCCTGCCCCCAGATGCGACCTTATTCGTGTGATCACTGCCGGTGGACCGGTCGATCCGCATAGGCACTGTGTTCCTCGCATAGACACTGTGTTCCTCCGGATCGGAGAGCGCGGCCGTGCAAACGATGTGATACAGATCATCGAGGTGACTATTCTTGACTTCGCGGACGAGGATTGCCGCGGCGACTGTCCATCGGTCTGACCGGATGTCGGAGAATGCGGCAGTCGGGAAGAAAGCGAAGAAATGGACTACAAGGAGTGAGGTAGCATCGGTGCCTGACTCCCAATGCGGTTTGTCGGTGGCGCGGCCGGAGATCGAGCTGTCATGGAAGCGGTCGAAACTCAGTGGTGTTGTGCCCGAGTTCAATGGTCTGGTCGATCTCCCTGTGACTGAATTCGACCCCAGCAGTCGCTTGCTCGAAGCCGCGGCACCTGTGCTGGATCGGATGGCCGACCGGCTTGCAGGAACTGCGTTCAGTTTGCTGCTCGTCGATAGTGACTGCCGTCTGGTGTATCGGTGGTTCGACGACCCACGATTCGAATCCACGTTGGATGAACTCGGTATCAGGGACGGAGTCACCCTGGCCGAGCAGGCGATCGGAACCAATGCGCTGGGCACGGCGATGGAGACCCGCAAAGGGATCATCATCAACGGTGCCGAGCACTATATCGAACCGTTCAAAGCATTCACGTGCTATGGGCACCCCATCCGGCATCCGGTGACACGGCGTCTGGAGGGTGTCCTCGATATCACCGGCACATCTCCGGGAGTGAATCCGCTGTTGGCGCCGTTCTTGGTGCGTGCGACGGAAGATATCGAGCAGCGGCTGCTCGATCAGGCGAAGGCCTCGGAGCAGGCCCTGCTCACGGCCTTCCAATCGGTTTCGCGGCAGCGCCGCGCGGTTGCCGCCGTCGGCGACGACATCATGCTGACCAATAAGTCGGCCCTCGACCTCCTCGGTCCAGCCGACTATGCAGTGATGCGTATGCTTACTGATGATTCGGACCGCGGCGCCCACTCTGTCGATCTCACCTTGACCTCCGGCCTAGTGGTGCACGCTCATCTGGCACGTATCGCTGGGGCAGGCGGCGGCACTCTGTTCCACTTCGAGCCAATCGAAACGGTCACCGCCCGTCCGGTGCGGCAGGCCGGGCGCCCCGCTAGCACGGCCTCACCTACCGGGCTGTTGCTGGTGACAGGCGCGCGTGGCACTGGGCGTAGCACCGAGGTGCGTAGGCTTGCGCATGGGGCTACTGTGGATTTCTTCCACAGTGCCGACGTCGCGGTGGATGGCGAGCAAGCGTGGGCGCAACGGTTGCGCGAGCGGCTCAGTAGAGCTGATGGCACTGTGTGTGTGGAGCACATGGATCTTTTGCCTCGACCACTGGTCGACGTGCTCACCGCCGCGATCTTCGCCGGTCGCGGTCCCCAGCTGATTCTTACCGCCCTGCCGCTGTCGGAGCTGAGCGGCGCACAGGCCGCACTGGCCGCTGTTTGCCTGCATCGGGTGGAATTGCCACCGTTGCGGGACCGGGGACCCGAGCTCGCGGAGATCGCGAAACGCATTGTGCGGGAATTGGATCCCGCTGCTGATATACGACTGCTGCCAAGCGTGATCGAAGTTCTGGCCGCCCAGCCGTGGCCCGGCAATCTGCACGAACTCAAGGCCGTTCTGGCGCATGTGGTGCGGCATCGGCATAAAGGCGATGTGACCGTCAGCGACCTTCCGGCTTCTTATCGGCTGGCTTCGCGCGTGCGACGGTTATCGGGCCGAGAGCGTGCCGAACGTGATGCCATCATCGAGGCCTTGCGTCGCAACGACGGAAACAAACTCAAGGCCGCGCGTGACCTCGGAGTCAGTCGCACCACCTTGTACGCGCGGCTCAAGGCATTGCGGATCACCGATAGCGGGCTGTTCATTTCCTGAACACTTCACCGCGGCCCTGCGTGTCTAGCGTTTGGGTAGTCCTCATCGCCACGCTCGAGCGGCGTGACGTTCAAGGGGGACACAGTTCAGGAGATATCGGGATGATCGCTATGGCAAGAACCGGCTGCGATCTACGGTGCGGAAGCCTCTCTCCGGCACCACGACACTTTGGCAAGGGCGCCCCTCGGTCGATATCGATTCTCCTGCTGAACCCGGAGGCGGGACACGCACCCGGCACAAGGGTGCCGCCTCCACCGTTTGATGGCAGAACACCTTATCCAGGAGAGCGAATGATGCAGATCTTTGGTTCCTGGTGCGCTCCAGGTGATAGAGCAATCGGAGATCCTCGGCGTGCCCACCCTTATGCTAGTCCACAGGGGCTGTGCCCTTCCTTTCCCCGGACCTCGCTGATGACCAGCATGCCGCCGAAAAGACAGGTCCGGCGTATTCATATCGAGTCCGGTGCGCTGAAATTGGACTACCAGGCATCGGCGGAACAGGTCGAGAATGTCGCCGAGGCGTTGGCTAATGGCTACCGCACATTGGGCCTGATCGTCACCATCGATGACGAGGTGAACGAGAATCTGCCGCCGCTGCCCTGCGCGATGCTGTGGGATTAGCGACGGACAGGGAGTAGCGATGGATGCGGGGTGGTGAGGGGCGTGCTTCGGGAGGGTATCCGATAGCTCCGCTGACCACTCCGCCGCTCATCGCACGCTGTCGCCGCAGCCGTGCGCGCACGAGGCCTCGTGGGCATCGCTATCAATCGGTCGGGCCGCCGGCCACGTAGATCACTTGCCCGGATACGAAGCCCGCGCCTTCGCTGACCAGGAACGAGGCGGTGTGCGCGATGTCTTCGGGGGCGCCGACGCGCTGCACCGGTATCTGTGTGGCGGCAGCTTTCTGGAACTCCTCGAACTGGACACCTACGCGAGCGGCAGTGGCCGCGGTCATATCGGTCACGATGAATCCGGGAGCGATGGCATTGGCTGTGACGCCGAATTTCCCCAGCTCGAATGCCAAAGTCTTGGTGAATCCTTGCATTCCTGCTTTGGCCGCCGAGTAGTTGGCCTGACCGCGATTGCCGAGCGCCGAGGTGCTCGACATATTGACCACGCGCCCCCATCTCTGCTCGACCATGTACTTCTGTACCGCGCGAGTGAGCAGAAAGGCGCCGCGCAAGTGCACGTTCAGCACTGCGTCCCAGTCGTCGACGCTCATCTTGAACAGCAGATTGTCGCGCAGGATGCCGGCATTGTTCACCACGATGGTCGGTGCGCCCAAGTCGCTTTCCAATTGTTGGATCGCAACGGCGACCGACTTCTCGTCCGAGACATCTGCCCCCAGCGCGACGGCCCGCCCGCCGATCCCGGTAATCGCCTCAACAGTATCGGCACAGGCCGCCGCGTCGAGATCGAGTACGCCGACACGCAGCCCGTCCGCGGCCAATCGCTTGGCGATCGCTGCGCCGATTCCCCGTGCAGCGCCGGACACTACTGCAACTCGTTCGCCCATGAGCGCATCCTTTCATCTCATCGGTCGGAAGGTGCTTCAGTCATACCGCACCCGGTTGATCGCCGCAGCCACGGTCGCACGGTGTATAGCTACCGCTCACAAGCTCTTGTCCCCAAGGGGTATCTGCTGTCGAACCGAGCGCCCTAGCTTTCGCTACGGACCGCGCTCAGCTCAGTTCCGGACAATTCACGCTGCGGTGCGCCGCGGAGGAATCCCGCTGCGAGAGTCACGGGAAGTTATGCAGGGCATGAGCCAGGAGAGGCGAATATCACAAATAAGTAACAGGTGACGCTCCGCTGCGGACAAGCGAGTGGACGACTCGCGCAGTAAGGCGGATCAGAAGTGTATCGGGATGAGGGGATCCGGATGCTGCGCGATCGAGAATTCTCAACGAAAGGTGTCACCGATGCGGTCCTCCCGCGCCCGATCCCGAATATCTCCCAGCAGCGTCCTGCGCGCGTTACTGGCCCCGATCCTCGCGGTCGTGGTGACATTCGGGACCGTGATCATCGGGCTTGTGCCGACGGCGTCGGCAGCGTTCGACCCTGCCGGATTCGATTTCTGGGTCGATTCGAGCATGGGGCCGATCAAATCGCGCGTATTCCGGGCGGACGACGGCAATACCGACCGCGTCGTGTACGCGCTTGACGGCATGCGCGCCAGGGAGGACCTGAACGGATGGGAGATCGAGACCGATGTCGCCAGGGAACTGACCAAGTGGAATATCAATGTGGTGATGCCCGTCGGTGGCCAGTCTAGTTTCTACACTGACTGGAACGCGCCGTCGAGCTTCTTCGGCATCCCTCCCGGCTCCACGTCTGGGTCTGCGTCCGGCTCGGCGTCGGGTTCCGCGTCCGGCTCGGCGTCGGGTTCCGGCGGTTTGCAGGTTTTGTCCGGAGGGCCAGGAAAGTCCTACACGTACCGCTGGGAGACGTTCCTGACCAAGGATCTGCGTAATGCGCTGCGGGACCGTCTCGGCTTCAACCCGAACCGGAACGGAATCTTCGGCTTGTCCATGGGTGGCAGCGCCGCGCTCACCCTGGCCGCCTACCACCCCCAGCAATTCAGCTTCGCGGGTTCGTTCTCCGGATACCTGAACATCTCCGCTCCGGGTATGCGTGAGGCGATCCGCGCCGCCATGATCGACGCGGGTGGTTACAACGTGGACTGCATGGCCCCACCGTGGGATCCCAAATGGCTGCGCATGGACCCATTCGTTTTCGCACCCAGGTTGATCAAGGACAACACCCGGCTCTGGGTATCCGCGGGCAGCGGCAGGCCTACGGCTGCCGACCGACCGAGCTTCAACACCTTGACCGGCATGGGCCTGGAGGCTCTGGCTCAGGTGAACACGCGCGCTTTCCAAGTTCGCATGGCGACACTCGGCGCGAAGAACATCACTTATGATTTCCCGGCTTTCGGCATCCACGCTTGGAACGCCTGGCAGAACGAAGTCATCCGGATGCTCCCCGATCTGTCGAAATCGATCGGCTGAGCGTCGCGGTGCCGTGCCGGCTCGGTCTGCCGTATCCGTGCTTGTGCGGGACGCGCAGGTGGCGGTAGCCAGGACACCTCATGCAGTACCGGTGGTGGGGCTTTTGGACTTTTCCAGCCGCATAGTGGGTTGTACTTGAAGTCGATACGCGGAGTTCGTATGGCAGCGGAGTTCGTATGGCAAAGGAAAGCGATCGAACACTTCTGGCAGGGCGAGTGTGCTCGGGCGCATACTGGGCTCTCTTCGCGAAGGAGGAAGTATGACCGATACGCGTAAGGCAATTCTGGCCGGCGGATGTTTCTGGGGTGTGCAGGACTTGATCCGTAAGCAGCCCGGGGTGCTCTCCACGCGGGTCGGCTATACCGGCGGGCGCAACGACCACCCCACCTATCGTGACCATCCGGGTCATGCGGAGGCCGTGGAGATCGTCTACGACCCGGCCCTGACGGACTACCGGGCATTGCTGGAGTTCTTCTTCCAGATCCACGATCCGACGACGAGAAACCGCCAGGGCAACGACATCGGTACCAGCTACCGTTCGGCGATCTTCTATCTCGATGATGAGCAGAAGCGCATCGGGCTGGACACTATCGCCGATATCGACGTCTCGGGTCAGTGGCCGGGCCAAGTGGTCACTGAGGTGACCCCGGCGAGCGATTTCTGGGAAGCCGAGCCCGAACATCAGGATTACCTGCAGCGCTATCCGGACGGCTATACCTGCCACTTCCCGCGGCCGGAGTGGAAGCTGCCGAGGTAACCGATCACCGCGTAGTGAGCCACGGGCCATCCCCGCCTGTTCGTACCTGCTTCGACGGTCGAGTTCGGCGCTGTCCTCGGCTGGTATGCCGACCGACCTACACGACAGCTCGACCCTATCGGCCGTCGAGCTCGAGCGAGCTTGATCGTCCGTCCCCTATCGCGCTGAAAAACACTTCTACAGCTTCCCCGATCAGCTGGACCTGGATCTTTACCGTATCAACGGAGAATTGCGCGACTACGTGGTCGCGATGCGCGAGTTGACCCCGAGCGCGCTGAGTGGAAAACAACGGCACTAGGTCAATCGGCACACCGTCTACACCCATGGCGACGGGTTCGTCGCCGCACCGGCCAACCGCGTCAATGCCGCGGTTTGCGAGGCGGCGGGCAACGCCGCCAGCAGTAATAGGGCTATCCGATATACGCGGTCGGCGATATCGCCTCGCAAGTATCTGGTCAGCAGGTGATCCCGGTAGATCAGTCCCGTGTCTACTACGGCGAAGTAATCGCCGAGGCCGACCCGGACTATGCCATTGTCGGAGGTGGTGTCGAACCCAGCGAGTACGACACCGGCACCACCGAATACACCTACACCTGGGTCGGCGGCGTCTCGATCGGGAACTGGTTCAACCGCTTGGCCTTCGCGGCAACCTACAGCGAACGCAACATCATCTTCTCCAAGGCGATCGGTCCCGGATCGAAGATCATCTTCAAACGGGATCCGCGCCGGCGTGTCGAACTCGTGGCACCGTGGTTGACGACCGACAACAACCTCTATCCTGCGGTCGTGACGGGCCGGATCATCTGGATCGTCGATGCGTACACTGCGATAGACGGCTATCCCTACGCCAAACGAAGTTCGTTCGAAGCTCTCGCGCCGGGCAGTGACAGCCGCATGCGCTCTCTTCGGGGGCTCTCCTACGTGCGGAATTCGATGCGGACTCTGCTCGAGCGGTCGAACAGGATCCAGTACGGCAATCTGCTTACCTTGCTGATCGCCGCGGGTGGTGTGCTCTATATCGAACCGTTGTTCACCGAACGGATTTCCACTACACCACACGGATCGACCTTCCCGCAGCTGGCGCGGGTGCTTGTCAGTTACCGAGAACCCAGCACCGGTGGGGTCCTCGTCGGTTACGCTCCGGCCCTCGCCGAAGCGCTCGGTCAGGTGTTCGGTACCGATGCCGGTCGGCTCGCTACACCACCCGGTGGTGGTCCTACGGTGCCGCTACCATCGGGCCGATCGTCGGCGCCGTCCACGCCGATAGAATCACTGCCGGTCCTGGATCAGGCGAAAGTCGCCGAACTCAATGCCCAGATCGATGCTCTCCGCGCCGCCCTGGTCCGGATCCAGCAACGAGTGAACGAGCGCAACAGTCCTGGCCGATGAAGTTTCCAGGGCCGGTCTCTGCGGCGTGGACGAAGATCTTTCCCGATATCGTCGAATCGCGTTCTCCTGTTCTGGCCGGTAGTGTGCTGGCGGGGATCACCGCCGTGAGGAAGCTCAACCGCGCTCGGTAGTCATGGCGTGAGCGCGGCGGCCACCGAGGGTGGCGGTGAGGGCAGAAGCGGTGGATCCGACCTGGGCGGCCAATTCCGGCCAGATTCCGCCGCACTCGGTCGATTCGTCCGGACAGTGATGGCGGATGGTGACTCCCACTGCGGCGAGCGGGCGGCCGCCGTGGTCGAACACTGCAGCCGCTACAGTTGCGAAACCGGTTGTAACATAACCATCTTCGACGCTCCAACCGCGTCCGGCCTCGAGTCGGAGCAGGCGGCGCAGTTGGGCGAGAGTGCGCGGGCCTCGCGGCGTGCGCATAGGGAAAGCGGCCGGGCCAGGGAACAGTGCCCCCACATGCGGGCGGGACAACTGCGCCAGCATGGCGCGTCCGGTTGCGGTCAGGTGGGCCGGTAGTCGCACACCGACGTCGGTGACCAGGGTCTGCGGCCGGGGCGGGCGCTGTTCGATCAGGTACAACGACTCGTTGCCGTGCAGGATGCCCAGATGCGCGGTGTACCCGACGGTGTCGACAAGATTGCGCAGCAGCGGAGCGGCAACTCGCTCCAGCGGATCGTGGCGCAGATAGGCCGATCCGAGTTCGAAGGCCGCGATGCCGAGACCATAGGTGCGTTCGGCGGGCAGATGTGCCACATACCCGGCCGCACGCAGCTCGTTGAGCAGGTGATAGGTCGTCGACCGCGGCAGTCCCAGCTCACGCGCGATCACTGCTGCGGGTATCGGGACGGGGCGACGGGCCAGTAGACCCAGCACCCGCAGGCCACGTCGCAATCCGGGAACGTCACTGCTGTCGCCCACGAGCACCACCGTAGCAAATGTCTGAGATACCAGACAGAATTCGCCATAAGGTACTCGATTCGAACTGTTGCACGGGTTGAAATGTGTCCATGACCGCAACCCGAACCGATCCGGTGCCGGTGGGGGCCGCGCCGCTGACCGCTCAGCATGTACTGGCCGTCGCCCGAGACGGCGCTCCGGTGCAGCTCGACGACAGCGCCCTGGCCCGGCTGGCTACCGTGCGTGCGCACATCGATGACCTGGCCCATCACCCGAAACCTGTCTATGGAGTGTCGACCGGATTCGGGGCGCTGGCGTTGCGACACATTCCGCCGGAGCGACGGATCGATCTGCAGCGTTCGCTGATCCGCTCGCACACGGCCGGGGCAGGCGCCGTGGTGGAGCCGGAAGTGGTCCGCGCGATGATGCTGTTGCGCTTGCGCACCCTGATGAGTGGGTATACCGGGGTGCGGCCGGAGACGGCGGAGACGCTGGCCGGGCTGCTCAACAGCGGGTTGATCCCGGTGGTGCCCGAGTACGGGTCGCTGGGCTGCTCGGGTGATCTGGCGCCGTTGGCCGCGGTGGCATTGGCTCTGATGGGCGAGGGCGAGGTCTTCGGCCCCGACGCGATCGCGGTGCCCGCCGGTCCGGCTCTGGCCGCGGCGGGCATTGAGCCGTTGGTGCCTGCCGAGAAGGAGGGCCTCGCGTTGACCAACGGTACCGATGGCATGCTCGGCATGCTGGTGCTTGCCGTGGACGAGCTGAACCGGCTACTCGATATCGCGGATTTGACCGCGGCGATGAGTGTGGAGGCGCTGCTGGGCACCGACCGGGTATTCGCCGCCGACTTACAAGCATTGCGGCCGCATCCGGGACAGGCGCGGTCGGCGGCGCGTATGTGTGCGGCGTTGGCCGGTTCGGCGATCATGGCCAGCCATCGCGGCCCGCAGTCGAGCCACGAGCTCGCAGGAGACGGCCCGCCTGACCACGGAGAGCCAAGGGAGACCGCGCAATCGGATACTGGCTGCCCACGAGTGCAGGACGCGTATTCGCTGCGCTGCGCTCCCCAGGTGCACGGCGCCGCGCGCGACACCGTGGCCCACGCCGAGGCCGTCGCGGCCCGCGAACTGGCCGCGGCTATCGATAACCCCGTGGTTCTCGCCGACGGGCGGGTGGAGTCCAACGGGAACTTCCACGGCGCGCCGGTCGGCTACGTGCTCGATTTCCTGGCCATTGTGGTCGCGGATGTCGCCAGTATCGCCGAACGCCGCACCGATCGGATGCTGGATGTGCACCGCTCGCATGGACTTCCGGCCTTTCTGGCCGATGATCCCGGCGTCGATTCCGGTTACATGATCGCCCAGTACACCCAGGCGGGGGTGGTGTCGGAGCTGAAGCGGCTCGCCGTGCCCGCCTCGGTGGATTCCATTCCTTCCAGCGCGATGCAGGAGGACCACGTTTCCATGGGCTGGTCGGCGGGGCGCAAGCTACGCCGGGCGGTGGATGGGCTCACCACCGTGCTGGCGATCGAATTACTCACCGCAGCGCGGGCGTTGGATCTGCGCGCACCGTTGGCTCCGGCGCCGGTGACCGGTGCGGTCCGGGATCTGGTGCGCAGCCGGGTGCCCGGTCCTGGGCCGGATCGGCACCTGGCGCCCGATATCGCCGCAGTGATCGAACTGATTCGTTGTGGCGCAGTGAATTCCGTACTCAACCTAGAGGTGTCCGGCTCATGACCGAAACCATTCGTGCGGCTCGCGGTACCACGTTGACCGCCCGCAACTGGCAGACCGAGGCAGCGCTACGCATGCTGCACAACAACCTCGATCCAGAGGTAGCCGAACGGCCGCAGGACCTGGTCGTCTACGGCGGCACCGGGAAGGCGGCGCGGGACTGGCCCAGCTTCGCCGCGATCACGCGCGGCCTCACCGAACTCGGCCCGGACGAGACACTGCTGGTGCAGTCCGGCAAGCCGGTGGGTGTGCTGCGTACCCACGAATGGGCACCGCGGGTGTTGATCGCCAACTCCAATCTCGTTCCGGACTGGGCGAACTGGCCGGAATTCCGGCGGTTGGATGCGGCAGGGTTGACGATGTACGGCCAGATGACCGCGGGTTCATGGATCTATATCGGTACACAAGGCATTCTGCAGGGCACCTACGAGACATTCGCGGCAGTGGCGACCAAGCGCTTCGGCGGCAGTCTGGCGGGAACCCTCACCGTCACAGCGGGTTTGGGCGGCATGGGCGGAGCGCAGCCGCTGGCGGTCACCATGAACGGCGGCGTGGCGCTGTGTATCGACTGCAATCCGACGCGCGCACAGCGGCGGGTGGATACCCGCTACCTGGATGAGATCGCCGCCGATCTGGACGATGCGCTGCGACGGGTGCTGACCGCGAAGCAACAGCGTCGGGCGCTGTCGGTAGGTCTGGTCGGTAATGCCGCCGAGGTGCTGCCCGAGCTGTTGCGTCGTGACGTGTCGGTGGATATCGTCACCGACCAGACCTCGGCGCACGACCCGCTGGCCTATCTGCCGATCGGCGTCGCACTGGCGGACTGGGACGATTACGCGAGCAAGAAACCGGACGAGTTCACTCGGCGTGCCCGCGAATCCATGGCGCAGCATCTCGACGCGATGCTGGGTTTCCTCGACCGTGGCGCGGAGGTGTTCGACTACGGCAATTCGATCCGCGGCGAGGCGAAGACCGGTGGTTGTGACCGGGCCTTCGACATTCAAGGTTTTGTGCCCGCTTATATCCGTCCGCTGTTCTGTGCGGGCAAGGGCCCGTTCCGGTGGGCAGCGCTGTCCGGTGATCCGGCCGATATCGCCGCTACCGACCGTGCGATCCTGGAACTGTTCCCGGACAACGAGTCGTTGGCCAGGTGGATTCGGCTCGCGGGGGAGCGAGTGGCGTTCCAAGGGCTGCCCGCCCGCATCTGCTGGCTCGGCTACGGCGAGCGACAGCGGGCGGGACTGCGGTTCAACGAGATGGTCGCCGCAGGCGAGCTGGCCGCGCCGGTGGTGATCGGCCGCGATCACCTGGACTGCGGGTCGGTCGCCTCGCCTTATCGGGAGACCGAGGCGATGGCCGACGGCTCGGACGCGATCGCGGACTGGCCGCTGCTCAACGCCTTGGTGAACACCGCGTCGGGCGCCAGCTGGGTGTCGATCCACCATGGCGGCGGGGTCGGTATGGGACGATCCATTCATGCTGGGCAGGTGACCGTCGCCGATGGCACCGAGCTCGCGGCGCAGAAGATTGATCGGGTACTGACCAATGATCCGGGTATGGGTGTGCTGCGGCATGTCGACGCCGGGTATCCCGAGGCGGAAGAGGTAGCCCGCGCACACGGGATGCGGATTCCGATGTGGGGCAATGAGTAACGCGAATCAGCTGCTGTCCGAGATCCATCGCGTCGGCGCCGATCCGGTGCGCGGGGGCTATTCCCGGCACCTGTTCGCGCCCGCCGAGCGCGAGTTGCGGGAATGGTTCACCGCCGCCGCGCTCGACCGGGGACTGCAGGTCGTCACCGACCGCAATGCCAATCTGTGGGCGTGGTTCGACGCTCCTGGCGCGGATGCGGTGGTGACCGGCAGCCATCTGGATTCGGTACCTGGCGGCGGAGCCTATGACGGACCTCTCGGGGTGGTCAGCGCCCTCGCCGCTTTCGAACTGCTGCGTGCGGAAGGTTTTTCCCCGAGGCGGCCATTGGCGATCGCGGTGTTCGCCGAGGAGGAAGGAGGCCGCTTCGGCGTGCCGTGCCTGGGGTCGCGGTTGCTGACCGGCACGCTTGCGCCGGAGCGGGCGCTGGCGCTGCGCGATACCGACGCCGCCATCCTCGCCGATGTGGCACGTACGGCGGGCCACGATCCGGCACGGTTCGGCCGGGATGCCGAGACAATGAGCCGGATCGGCGCTTTCGTCGAGCTACATGTGGAACAGGGCAAGGGCTTGATCCATAGGAATGCCCCGCTAGCGGTGGGCAGCGGCATCATCGCGCACGGGCGCTGGCGGTTCACTTTCACCGGCCAGGGCAACCATGCCGGGACCACGCTGCTGTGTGACCGCCGCGATCCGATGCTGCCTGCGGCGGAACTGGTCACGGCCGTACGTCGGTTGGCGGCTACTGTGCCGCAGGCGCGTGCCACCGTAGGCAGGATCGTCCCGGTTCCCGGTGGTACCAATGTCATCGCCGCCAGGGTCGACCTCTGGCTGGATGTCCGAGTGCCCGCCCCTGGCAGCACCCGCGAGCTGGTGGCCGAGATCACCGAACGAGCCGAGGTGGCAGCCGAGCAGGAGGGCTGCACGGTCGAGGTGCTGGAGGAATCCTACGAGGGCGCGGCCGATTTCGATCCCGCACTGCGGGACCGGCTGGCCGGTCTGCTCGGCGATGCTCCGATCCTGGCCACCGGCGCCGGTCACGATGCCGCCGTGCTCGCACCCTTCGTCCCGACCGCCATGCTGTTCGTCCGCAATCCGTCCGGCATCAGCCATGCCCCGGAGGAATACGCCGAACCCGGCGACATCGACTATGGCACGATCGCATTGGCTCGGGTACTGCGAGAGCTTGCCGGATGACGGCGGCGGATCGTCCAAGATCGCCCCGGTGTCGGCCACGTTCCAGGACGTCGCGCACTGCTGCGGTGGGGCATGGCAAGGGTGCGGCGGTTACCGTGCCGAGGCAGCTGCCCGGTATACGGACCTATTGGTGCAGGCAGGCCTGGTTGCCCGACGGTGTCGCCGATGCCGTTCGCATCGATATCGACGGGGATGTCGTCGTCGGTGTCACGGTCGGCGCGGCACAAAGCGGTACCGTGCTTTCCGGAATGGTGGTGCCGGGATTCGCCAACACCCACTCGCATGCCTTCCACCGTGCGCTGCGTGGGCGCGGCTATGCCGACCGAGGCAGCTTCTGGTCGTGGCGGGAGCAGATGTACGCGGTGGCGTCTCGGCTGCAGCCGGAGTCGTACTATCGACTGGCGCGGGCGGTGTACGCGGAGATGGTGCTGGCGGGCTATACCAGTGTCGCCGAGTTCCATTATCTGCATCATCCTGGGCCCGGGACCAGATACGCCGATCCCAACGCGTTCTCGCACGCGCTGACCGCAGCCGCGACCGATGCCGGGATTCGGCTGACGTTGCTCGATGTGTGTTACGTAGCAGGAGGTTTCGGCAGGCCCACCGCCGGAGTACAGGGACGGTTCGACGATGGTGACGCCGATGCTTGGGCAGCGCGGTGCGAGGCCTTCCGGCCGGCTGGTGCGCTTGTGCGTACCGGGGCGGCCATCCATTCGGTGCGTGCTGTGCCTGCGGACCAGATTCCGGTGGTGGTGCAGGCGGCAGCAGGCGAACCACTGCATGTCCATCTGTCCGAGCAGCCGAGGGAGAACACCGAGTGCTATGCCGTGCACGGCTGCACTCCCGCCGAATTACTGTCCACCGCAGGTGCTTTGACTCCGCATACGGTCGCCGTGCACGCCACCCACCTCACCGAGGGGGATATCGCGGCCCTGGCAGGCGGTTGGGTGAGCCTGTGCCCGAGTACCGAGGCCGACCTCGGTGACGGCATCGGGCCGGCCCGGCGGCTGCTCGACGCAGGCGTCCGGCTGTGCTTGGGCAGCGACGGCCAGTCTGTCGTCGATCCCTGGTTCGAGGCTCGCGCTATGGAGCTGCACGAACGTCTCGCCAGCGGTCGCCGTGGCCGGTTCGATGTCACCGAACTGCGGACCGCCGCCACCGCGCATGTCGCCGCCGGGTGGCCGGATCTCGGTATCATCGGTCCCGGTTTTGGCGCTGATCTGGTACACGTGCACACCGAATCACTTCGCACCGCAGGCAGTGATGGACCCGGAATACTTTATTCGGCAACCGCTTCCGACGTCATCGATGTGATGGTAGCCGGACAATGGGTGGTGCGTGACGGCGTCCATCGCACTGTCCCTGAGGTAGCGCGTACGCTTGCTCGCGAGATCGGGGCGCTATGGGACTGAGCGGTTCATCGCCGATTCCCGCCGGAGCCGAACGCGCCCTGAGCCGTGGCCGGTGTAGTCCGGACACGGAGTATGCATTCGACGCGGAGTACGTAACCACCAAGGAAGCCGGAGGCTCCTTTCGATGACCGCATCCGTCACCACCCTGATCACCGGTATCGGTGAACTCATCACCAACACCGCCGAATTCGGTGTAATACATGACGCGGCGATAGTGCTCGAAGGTGAACGGGTGGCATGGATCGGTCCCGGCGCAGACGCACCTGACGCTGACCGTCGCTTCGATGTCGACGGCCGGGCTGTGCTGCCCGGTTGGGTGGACAGTCACACCCATCTGGTGTTTGCCGGGGACCGCACCGCCGAATTCGAAGCACGGATGGCGGGAACGCCCTACTCGGCAGGCGGGATCCAGACCACTGTCGCGGCCACACGCTCGGCTTCGGATGCCGACTTGGCCGCGAATCTGCGCCGGCTGCGCCGTGAGGCATTGCGGCAGGGCACCACCTGTCTGGAGACCAAGACCGGCTACGGTCTGACTATTGCCGATGAACAGCGGTGTGCCGCACTGGCCACGACGGTGGCCGACGAAGTCACCTACCTCGGCGCGCATGTGGTGCCACCGGAATTGTCGGCCGCGGAATATGTGGATCTGGTGTGCGGCCCGATGTTGGACGCTGTCGCCGATCAGGTCGACTGGATCGACGTGTTCTGCGAAACCGGCGCCTTCGACGCCGAACAGTCGGCGCGGGTGCTCACGGCCGGACGGGAGCGTGGCCTCGGATTGCGGGTACACGGTAATCAGCTGGGGCCGGGGCCGGGCGTGCAGTTGGCGGTGCGGCACGGCGCCGCCAGTGTCGACCACTGTACCCACCTGACCGAAGCCGATATCGATGCCTTGGCTGGATCGGCTACGGTGGCTACTCTACTGCCCGCCTGCGATCTGTCCACCCGTCAGCCGCTTGCCCCGGCCCGGCGACTACTGGACGCGGGTGCCCGCATCGCGCTGGCCACCAATGCGAACCCGGGTAGTTCGTACACCACCTCGATGGCGTTCTGCGTCGCCACGGCTGTGCTGCAGATGAGACTCTCAGTGGCCGAGGCGATCTGGGCGGCCACCGCCGGTGGTGCCCTCGCTCTCGGCCGGGACCTGGCTGCCCCTGGCGCGGTCGGTGTGATCAGGTCCGGTGCCCGCGCGGACCTGCACGTGCTCGACGCCCCGTCGGCCGTGCACCTGGCCTACCGGCCTGGCGTTCCGTCGACCTGGGCGGTATGGCATGCGGGCAGGCACGTGGTGGCCCCTGATCGGAGCAGACCCGGTGGATAAGCCTCGCCCCTGGATGCCGACAGTGCGGATACCGGCAGTCGCTAGGGGCCCAGCCAGGTCAGCCCGGCAAGCACTCGGCGATGGTCGTCGTCCGTCGGTGGCAGCTGCAGTTCGGCGAAGGTCGAGGAGATGTGTTTCTCCACCGCGCCTTCGGTAACCATCAGTTGTTTGCTGATGGCCCCGTTGGTGCGGCCCTCGGCCATCTGCGCGAGCACCTCTCGCTCCCTTGGGGTCAACTGGTCCAGCGGGTCGCGCCGTCGGGGTGCGAGCAGTCCCGCCACCACCTCGGGATCGAGCGCGGTACCGCCGTCGACCACTCGGTGCAGTGCGTCCGCGAACTCCTCCAATGCGCAGATGCGGTCCTTGAGCAGATAGCCCACACCGCCGCAGCCCGTATCGGACAAAAGATCGGCGGCATAGGATCTCTCGACGTACTGCGACAGCACCAGCACCGCCGTGCCAGGAACGTGACGACGCGCCGCCAAAGCCGCGCGCAATCCTTCATCGGTGAACGACGGAGGCATACGCACGTCGACGATCGCCACCTCGGGCCGGTGTTCTACCACCGCGCGCACTAGAGCCTCGCCATCCCCGACGGCGTCGACCACGGTGGCGCCTGTCTCGTTCAGCAGCCGAACCAAACCTTCTCGCAGGAGCAGGGAATCCTCGGCAAGCACCACGCGCATGGCGGCGATGCTGCTGGTCCACCGGGATCTCCGCGATCAACACTGTCGGCCCGCCTGCCGGGCTGTGCACATCGAGCCGCCCGTCAACTCCGACGAGCCGGTCGGTGAGGCCTGCCAACCCATGTCCCGTTCCAGGGTGGGCGCCGCCGACTCCGTCGTCGGTCATCTGGAGCCGCAGTGTACCGGCCTTTCGAGTCACCCGCACCGTGCACCGAGTAGCGCCCGAATGCTTTGCGACAACGGACAGCGGCATCGCCAACATGCCAAAGGCCAGTTCGCGCCAGCGCTGCGGATCGCTGAGCACGGTTCCGGCGGCGTACAGGACCGGCGAGCGGAGTGGAATGGTGGTTCGGTCGAGTTTCGCTGCCGCCATATCACTCCGCTCGATCGCGGACCGGATTGGCTGTAGTCGGAGAACAGCAGATCGTGCTGAGTGGAGGCCAAGCCCATGTTCTCGTAGGCCTGTTTCCTCTTGCCATTGCGTTGTGCAGTGATAGATTCTTGCTGTGCTCGGCTAGGTCTCGTACTCACTGCGAACTCAGGGAGATGCCGTGTTCGGAGCCGGAAATATCGTCGCAGCAAGGGTGGGTGGGGTAACTCTCGGCATCGTCGCTTGCCTATTCGGGGTGAGTATCGCGCACGCCGATGACGGAGTCGGTCCGATAAAGATCGGTGACACAGTATATTTCGCCATGGGCAGTTGGAACTGCTCGATCAGTGCGAACGGCACCGTGGGGTGCGATCTCGCGGCTCCGGCTCCGTCTATGAATGTGCTGTATGCCGGAATGCAGGTGCCGTTGCCGAATGTGCCTGCCATCATTATCGATTCCGCTATGTTTCCGGCACACCCGCAGTGGAACTCCAACGGTAGTCATACATTGTCGGGAGGGAATCCGCCGCTGCCGCGCATCGCACCCGCGCGTTACCACGATCCACAGTATTCGGTGACATATGCCGGAGCGAATTGTCAGATCACCTACCAGCATGTGGCTGTATGCACATCAATGGGGCATGGGTTCAGCCAATGGGGACCAGTGCCACACGGTTACTGATCCCCATCGATCATCGGTCACCGATACCAGACTCCCGAATCCCAATCCCCATAGTTCCACACATTGAAATCGTAGCGATTGTGCGCACCGCCGAACAGGTAGCCCCACCATCCAGCTGAAGTATCGCAGATCTGGTCGTCGTGGTTGCACACCGTCAATACTGGGAAGTTGCCGAACCAGTCGTCGACACCGGCCAGTGGATAACCGACGATCCAATTCCCAGGAACCGATGACAGACCACCCCAACCAGGCCCTGGAGCTCGCTTGGGATCTGAAAGGAGAATGGCATTGGCATTGCCGACGTTCTGATTGGCGGTGACCCAGGCGTGTAGGATGCCCGCGCCCTCACTGTGTCCGATCAACCTGATATGGTCGCCCGGACATCTGTTGCGATGCAGCCAGAACAGCCGGTCGATCTCTCGGAATCCCGACATCGGGTCGAGCGAATTGTAGCCTACAGGTTGATTCACGTAGGGGATGAATATCGACGAGGTGTTGTCGCCGAGTCCGCCGATGCCGATGGCCCAGTTGCCGGTGCAGCCAACGGCATGGGCTTTCGGTGCGTTCACCTGTGTGAGGGGAAGGAATGCCAACAGTAATGCGGCGAAGAGCGCCGTTGCTCTACGCATGATCTTACTTCTTCGTTTATCGTGCCTCCGGGGCCAGCCCGGCTTGTATCAGGGTGTACCCAGAAATCACTGGCGCCCTTGCCTTCCGGAGAAATAGTTATATCGTTCATCGATATTTTAGCCATAACGCAATGTTGGAGAACATGTTCCGCTCGAGGGATCGGTTCTTCGGTCATCGTGGCAAGCGTTGAGCCCCCGTTGTCCGAGTTGCGATGATCGAACGGCTTAGGAGTGTAAATTGTTGTCGTAGTAGATATTTGGGAAGAAATATTCACAAGGTAGTCGCTGTTCAGGCTTCTGGAAAACTGGATCTGTGCACAGGGTCTTCTCATGCGAAGCGTGTCAGGAACTTCCACGGCTGCCGCAGGGGTGGGTCGGTCCGGGCCTTTCGTAGGGCCGATGTACTGCTGACATGAGAAATTCAGCGAGCGTGATCGGCAGTGCGCTGTCTGGGCTACCTGCTGAGCCTGGGGAGGTGCCGTCGTCGTTGAAGAATCCGATGATCACATCGAGGTCGAGTAATTTGTATCGGCTGAGTGTTGAGGCGGCGACGCCGCTACGTTCGGCGACTTGTGCCCGGTTGAGGTAGTGCGTCGGGCGTAGGCCATTCGACACGGTTGAGCATCCTGAGGCTATAGGCCGAGAAGGCGGTCAGGATACAGGTGACCACCACGGAGATGATGATCTCCGATCCGGATCGGCCGGTGATTATCGCCAGCAGAGTCAGGATGATCAGGGCGGCTGTGGTCACGATATTGAGCAGCTTGGGGACAGTTTTGAGGATTGCGGTTCCTTCGTGGAGGAAAAATCTGTGCTACATGGACTTACGAGATATATCAGAGAAGCGGAACCCATCCTGTATGGACTCGTCGGGGTTTCGGTGTCGTGGGTTGTCAGCGGTTTCCATTGGATGTGCTAGCACATGGCGGAGGTTCGAGCGGCAATTTTGGGGACGCTGAGCGCCTCGACGAGACTGCTGAGTGTGTCGGGGTGCGCTGGTTGTTCGGCGCATCGGCCGGTGTGTCGCAGAGCGTTCAGAGAACTGACAACGAAAGCCGTTGCGATCCATTGTGTTCTCGTATCGACAGAACTATGTTCTGTATATGCAGATTCATGATCGGTTGCTGTTGGCGGCCGAGCGACAGTTCGCCGAGCATGGGGCGCTGGATGCGAAGCTGGCACAGATCCGCGACGCTGCTGGTGCCAGTGTCGGGGCGCTCTACCACCACTTTCCGGACAAGGCAGGCTTGTATCGACAGGTGTGGGCCAACGCGCTCGCTGACTACCAGCAGCACTTCTGGGCGGTGATCGGCGACAGCACCAGCGCGCACGAAGGCATCGTCGCCGGTGTGCGCGAACACCTGCGCTGGGTGGGCGACAACCCCCACCGGGCAATGGTGCTGAGTTCGGCGCGTCCACCAGGACTGCGCGAAAGCCAGAGCAATCGCCGCTTTATGACCGATGTCGCGCGCTGGTGGCGCACCCATGTCGGCTACGGGGCAGTGCGTGATCTTCCGCTCGACTTGGCCTACGCGCTATGGCTCGGACCGGCGCAGGAGTACACCCGCCAGTGGCTGGTCGGCGAGATACGGGGCACTCCAACCGAAGTCGCGCGGGAGCTCGCCGAAGCCGCCTGGCTCGTGCTCGCCGCCGATCCCATCCGGGTAACCGACACTCACGCTGAGTCCGAAAGAGAGGTGCGGAATTGACCGCCGCGACCCAAGACATCACAGAAGCCCGGCGAGTACTCGCCACGCAACCATTCGCCGACCTGGTCGGCACCGAGATCACCGCGTTCGGCGACGGTGCCACCACACTGGTCATTCCTATTCGCCCGGAACTCCGTCAGCAATTCGGCTTTGTGCACGGCGGTGTGCTCTCCTATGCGGCTGATGCCGCGCTCACCTTCGCCGCAGGAACGGTCCTCGGCCGGAATGTCCTCACCGGTGGTTTCACCATTACCTATCTGCGGCCGGCCGCAGGTATTCGATTGCGTGCGGAAGCGACTGTCACCGACTCGACACGACGACAAGCCGTCGTGCGCTGCGAGATCTACACCGAAACCCCGGACCGCGAATCGGTGTTGTGCGCGGTGGCGCAAGGAACCGCGCGGAGCATAGAACGGGACCTCGCGAGTGCGTGATATCGGAAGCGGCCGAATCGCGCGCCGATGAACTCGGTCGACAGCGACAAACCCGGCATGTTCCGCAGTAAGCGCGACAGCCTCGGTGGACTTCGCTGGACAGCGTTCCGGCTGGGTAGACAGGCTGCCGCCGTGGTAGCGGCGTGGCTGTGCCACACCGATACCACGGTGAACGACGACCTTCGGACCCACTCCTCATCGCGCGGACGTTCATGGTCAGCGCCTACTGGAGCGCCGGCTACTGACCGTGTGACCCCAGAAGCCCATCACCGCGGCGAATCCCGCTAGCAGTACCGCAACGGCGGAATCGGAAAATGTGGATGGGATGGCACGGCTCTCGGCGTTCTAAGCGTCCGGTCTGCGTCCAACGGTCAAGAATTCGTGGTCGTCGGTGTGCGTACTGCTATTTCGCCACCCAGTTCATAGTTCTCGGATAGTCGTAGCCGGTCTCCGCTCCAGAATCGGCCCGGGTCGTACCAGCCTGGACTACGGTGCTGAGGCAGCAGCCCCATCGCTTGGTATGTCGCGGCTACGATTTCGGCGCAGTAGGCGTTCTTCAGTTCTCGGGCGGCTTGCTGCCTCGGTGTACGGCGTAGCAGGCGGCCGGCTCGGCCGCGTAGCCAGCGCGCCGCCAGTCCGGCGGTGGAGGGGAACGGGGTGCCGTCGAGCCGAGCGATGGTGCGCAGCACGCTGTCCTCCATCTGCCGGGTGGCAGGAGGGTCCAACTGGCGCAACCACGCCTGTTGTCCGTAGCGGTGTGTCCACACCAGCACGGCATCGCGCAGGTTGTGCAACTGGACGCCGCGGTGTGTGGTTCCCGACCACATGTCGGGCAGGCTTCGACCGAGCTCCGCGTGCCAGATCAGGGCGGGCAGATCGTCGATCACGACGGACATCCCGACATGGTTCACCGGACTGTTCGTCGTCATACGGATAGCCCGGTCGGCTGGGGAACGACCACGAAAAAGCCAGATATCGCCTGTTCTGGTGACCTCGACCGCACGGTCGAGGCTGATGTCTGTCCCCATCATGGTCGTAGCCTATGCGGTATGAGGTGGTGGAAGGTATTGGGATTAGCGGGTGTGGCTGGTGTGATCGCCACCGGTGCCGTAGTGGCGCGCGCCGAGCGTCGCCGCCGTGCCTACACCCCGGACCAGGTTCGTGAACAACTTCACGTGCGATTCGCTCAGGCGACATCAGCCCCGAGTGTTGGTGAAGCCGCCGCTCCGGAATCCCGGGTCCGTAGGGGTATCGGTGGGCCTATCCGACGATTGCTCCGGCGCCGGGTACAGCTGGAGGCGCGTGCGAGTCGATGAGCTCGGATGGACGGGTGCGGCAGTGCTATCGATGACTGTGCTCCGATGGACGGTGCGTCGGCGTCACCCTACTGTTTACCTGGTGCGATGGGCTGCGGTCGATGCGTCCATCCGTGGTCCTGCTCCAGGAGAACCACCACCCACTGTGGGAGGCGCGGGCAACGTGTGACCGGCTGGATTTCTTCCGTCACAACTTCCTGACTAGGAATTTGCTCGACGACGAGACACAATATTCGCAGGGATGAATATTCCAGAGTGACCTGTCGTATTCGGCAGATCCACCGCGCCTGCACTGATTGGGGGCGGACCCGACGATATGCGGCGAGACGGCGAGCGCCCGAAACGGCTTTCTGTTTCCGCGCTGGCGGCGGTAGCAAACCCGTCGTACTCGCGAATCGATACGTGGAATCTGCTCGACGACGCGTGCCGTCAGCTCGCCGATGTCAACCGTGCCGGGCTGGACACCACTCACGAAGCCGCTCGGGTGCGGCGTCTGCTCGATCGTCTCGGCGCTTATGAGCGGTACTGGCTGTACCCGGGCGCGGCGAGGCTGGCGGCGTTCCGCGGATATATCGCCGATCTCGCCACAGTGCGGCTCACCGAGGAGGTGTCGCTGGCTGTGCGCCTGCTCTCCGAGTACGGCGACGGCACGGCGCTATTCGATACTTCCGCGCCGTTGGCCGATCAGGAACTCGTGGCACGGGCCAGACATCAGCAGTTCTACACTGTCCTGCTCGGTGACGATTCGCCGCCCGATGCTCCCGAGAGCCTGGCGGAGAGCCTGCGGGCGCTTCGCGACCCGTCGGACAATGTGCTGTTCGAGTTGCTTGTCGTGGCGAGCATCGAGGACGCCATCACCGCTGTCGCGTTGAACGGCGAGATCCAAGCGGCGATCATCCGGCACGATCTGCCGCTGCGTTCCCGCGACCGGGTGCCGTTGATGACCGCGTTGCTCGGTGCCAACAACGGCGTGGTCGTGGCTGACCGCACCCGCGACTGGGTCGAATGCGGTGAGTGGATCAGACAGCTGCGGCCGCATATCGACCGGTATCTGCTCACAGATGAGTCGATCGCCGCGGAAACCGAGGACGAGCTGGACGTCTACGATCGCACGTTCTATCGGCTCAACGATGTCACCGACCTGTACAGCACGGTGCTCAACGGTATCCGCAGCCGGTTCGCCACCCCGTTCTTCGATGCCCTGCGTACCTATGCGGCCGCGCCGGTCGGCCAATTCCACGCGCTGCCCGTCGCACGCGGCGCCAGCATCTTCAACTCCAAATCGCTACAGGACATGGGGGAGTTCTACGGTCGGAACATCTTCATGGCCGAAACGTCGTCCACCTCCGGCGGGCTGGACTCGCTGCTGGACCCACACGGCACGATCAAAGCGGCCATGGACAAAGCCGCCGAGACATGGTGTGCCGATCAGACGTATTTCGTCACCAATGGAACATCCACCGCGAACAAGATTGTCGTGCAGGCCCTGACCAGGCCGGGCGACATCGTGCTGATCGACCGCAACTGCCATAAGTCGCATCACTACGGACTGGTGCTCGCCGGAGCGTACCCGATGTACCTGGACGCTTACCCGCTCGAGCCGTTCGCCATCTACGGAGCCGTATCCCTGCGCACGATCAAGAAGGCGCTGTTGGACCTAGAGGCGGCCGGACAGCTGGACCGAGTGCGCATGCTGCTGCTCACCAACTGCACCTTCGACGGCATCGTCTACAACCCCCGGCGCGTGATGGAGGAGGTCTTGGCGATCAAGCCGGACATCTGCTTCCTGTGGGACGAGGCGTGGTATGCGTTCGCCACCGCGGTACCGTGGGCGCGGCAGCGGACCGCGATGGTTGCCGCCGAACAACTCGAAGCGACATTGTCGTCGCCGGGATATGCCGAGAAGTACCGGACGTGGCGTGCGTCGATGCGGGAAATCGACCGTGCCGAGTGGAGTAACCACAGGCTGCTTCCCGACCCGGATCGCGCGCGGGTACGCGTGTATGCGACACATTCCACCCACAAATCGCTGTCGGCGCTGCGACAGGCGTCGATGATCCATGTCCGCGACCAGGATTTCAAAGCTCTCGTCCGTGAGGCATTCGGTGAGGCGTTTCTGACCCACACCTCGACCTCGCCGAATCAACAACTCCTGGCGTCCCTGGACCTGGCCCGTCGGCAGGTCGATATCGAGGGTTTCCAGCTGGTCCGGCACGTCTACGATATGGCGCTGGTTTTCCGGCACCGTGTCCGAAAAGATCGGCTGATCGGCAAATGGTTCCGCATCCTCGACGAGGACGATCTGGTGCCCGGCGAGTTCCGGTCCGCTGCGGTCCGCTCGTACCGGCAGGTCAGGCAGGGGGGCCTGGCAGAGTGGAATGAGGCGTGGCGGTCTGATCAGTTCGTGCTCGACCCGACCCGAGTCACCCTGTTCATCGGCAGAACCGGCATGAACGGATACGAGTTCCGCGAGCAGATCCTGATGGACCGGTTCGGCATCCAGATCAACAAGACCTCGATCAACAGTGTGCTGTTGATTTTCACGATCGGTGTCACCTGGTCGAGCGTGCACTACCTGCTCGACGTATTACGCCGGGTAGCAACCGATTTCGAGCGCAGCCAGAGCGCGGCAGGTAAGGCGGATCGCGCTCTGCGACAGCGGCGGGTCGACGAGATCACTAAAGACCTGCCCGCGCTGCCCGACTTCAGCGAGTTCGACTCTACGTTCCGTCCCGACGGCGCCAGCGCGTTCGGCGATATGCGCTCGGCCTTCTACGCCGGGTACGAGGAGTCCGACCGCGAACACGTTCTGCTCGGCGACGCCGGACGCCGGATCGCCAAGGGCAAGACACTGGTGTCCACGACCTTTGTCGTGCCTTATCCGCCTGGTTTCCCTGTGCTGGTTCCTGGGCAGGTGGTCTCGACGGAGATCCTGTACTTCCTGGCCGAGCTCGACGTCAAGGAGATCCACGGATACAACCCCGACCTCGGGTTGTCGGTTTTCACCGAGGCCGCGCTCACACGGCTGGCCGCAGTTAGGCGCGCGGATGCCGCGATGACCGGCGGTGGGCTGGAGGCAGCTCAGGTCCGGGCCACCGAGATCGCGGATCGGCTCGCGCGCCGAAGTCCTACAGGCTAGGCATCTTTCGGGTCATCGCTGCCGCAACCTTGTTGTTCTCCGTGCTTATCGAAGGCTTCCGTTTGTCATGGTCTGCTCGGACTTCTGCGAGGTTGGTCGGCTCAGCCGCGGGCTCGCGATTCTATCGTCTACGAATGGCGCTGCTCGGACACAGCGGTTCAGACGTTGAATGCCAGGCTCCGGAAGCAGCAGCATGCGTTGACGGCGAACTGAACGGTGTTACCTTATGGTCGGAGGAGGGCTCGGTGTGTTGCCGGGTGCGGGTATGAATTATGAAGAGCGTTACGGCTTCGACTGGAGGACGACGCTTAGTCTGTTGTTCAGCCCAGTGCTATTTCTCTGCCCGATGCTCGTACCGCCGGGAATTCCCCGCGTTGTTGCGATCTTCGCCGTGCTGCTTCTGGGTCTCGGTAGTCTCGCCACGCTGGTGAACTCCCTGTCGCGCAAGGTGGCATTGCGCGTTGATCAGTCCGGTGTCCTACTCGGCGGGCCTGCCCTTGGTTATCGATCGCCCACGTTGTATCTCCCTTGGACCGACATCGAAGCTGTGGTGTTATGGCGGCAGTCGCCGGGATCACTTCCCTGGATCGGTATCTCGCGTCGCCCGGGCGCCTCGCCACTGCCCAGCATGTCCGCTAGCGGCGTCCCCCGGAATTTGATGTCTGTGGCCGCAATAGTTGCCAATGCACCCGATAAGTGCCTCCTGGAGTGCAGCAAGCCGATCGGTGGTTGGAAGCTCGACACCGCTCGGTTGTCAGTAGTCTTGCGGGCTGTCGCTCCGCAGGTGCAGTTGATCGACTACCGCTGAGAACCCTCGACTCAGGAAATAACGTCACCCTTGGCTAACTGTGATGAGTCCAGCCCTGCATCACATCGACAAGGTTCCACTACAAGACGAACTGCGTAACTGTCGATTCCAGCAACCATAGCGTTGCCGCAGACGAAAGACATCCACGCTTCAGGAACACCGATTGTCACGGACGCATGTGAACAGTAACTGCGTGATGTCGATCCGCAGTGATGTTTTGTGGAGCACGGCTGCACGATTTGCTGGAATACTTTGTCGTACCCTGATACCTGCCGATCGACCGACCCCGAAGGAGACGCCGGTGGCCGCTGCTCTGTTCGTGGGGCTGTCCACTCTCGACATCGCCTACGCTGTCGATTGTTATCCAGTCGAAGATTCCAAAACCCAAGCCCTGGAACAGTTTCTCGGCGCCGGCGGGCCTGCCGCCAACGCCGCGGTCGCCTGTGCGATCGTATCGGGTCTGTCTGCGACATTGGTCACCGCGCTCGGCCGTCACCAGCTCGCCCATCTCGTGCATCACGACTTGACCAGCCACCATGTCACCGTTGTCGACGCGACACCCGACCGGACCGACACACCTCCGATTTCGTCGATCGTGGTCGCGCTAGAGGCAGGTTCACGCACGATCGTCGGTCTCGACGCAGCGCGGATCCAGGCGATATGTACTGCCGAGCTCGCCAGGCACGTCGATCAGGCCGCTGTTGTGCTCGTCGACGGGCACCATCCCGAGGTGGCGGTGGGTATCGCCCGCCGCGCCACCGAGCTCGGGGTGCCGGTCGTCCTCGACGCAGGCCGATGGAAGCCGATTCACGAGCAGCTCCTGCCGTTGATCGATATCGCGATCTGTTCGGCGGCGTTCGCTCCGCCCGGTTTCGCGGGCGATGCCCCGGCGCTCCTGGACTACCTTCGAGCGGCCGGGCCGCAGCAGGTGGCCGTGACGCGAGGGCCGGATCCGATCCTGTTCGCCGAGGAAGGTCGGCACGGCACTATCGACATCACGCCGGTGACCCACGCGGCCGACACTCTCGGCGCAGGTGACATTCTGCACGGCGCCTTCTGCGCTTACTACGGCGCAGGCCGTGACTTCGTCGACGCGCTCACCCGCGCAGCCGCGGTGTCGACGTTGTCGTGCCGCACATTCGGTACCCGTAACTGGGCATCTGAGCTCACCGAACTCCACAGATGAGATAGTTCCCGGCGGCTTCGCGCAGCACCATGTCTGCGCGGCCGCGAGTGCTCGCGATCAGGCGGGCATTGGGCAGGTCGTTGTCGGTGATCGTGGTGCGCGTCTGCTCGGCGGATTTGCCGCCGCGGCG
>NZ_JBWSOR010000034.1:0-49098 GCF_056629435.1 Nocardia sp. TBRC8007
TACCAGCGGGCAGACGAAGCGCAACGGAGGAACTGCCAGGTCTGCTGCCAGTAAGAGCTGTGCGGTCAGGGGAACTGCGGCGACTGACCGCTCGGACCGATTCGAATCGTCTATTGCGTTTGTTGCAAGTAGCCCTTCGAAATGTCTTAGGCCTCGATCTTTGGCTCTGTCCGTTGGATATGGACAGAGCCAAAGATCGGTCAGGCTATGGCATTGGCATCGTCGGACGAGCGCCACTGCTGCAGTCGCGGCGCCAGGTACAGCACTATCCCGCGAATCGCGCAGGTGATCACTAGCGCGAAGAATATCGCGTACGCGACCTGCATAGTGATGAGAAGTCCGTATACGCCTGCGACGGTGAGCCCGAAGACCACCTGTCCCCGTGTCGAAAACGGAGTAGTACCAGGATCGGTAATCATGTAGTTGGTGAAAAGCACGAAGGCGACGCCGGTCATCGACCCGAGCACCGACAAGAAGGCATCGTCGACCCAGATCGCGCGCACGAGACCTTGGAGAACGAAGCCACCCACCCACGCGGCTATCAGCGGCATTTTGCCTGTGAGCTTGCCATTCAGCATGGTGCCTGCCATCAGCACACCGAGCGGGATCAGCACATCGAGCGCGACGCCAGTGTTGTTCAGGAACATGTATGGCGGGGTGAAGCCCACTAACGGTATGAGCAGCAGGGTCACTGCTATGCCGGTATTCGATGGATTGAGGTAGTGCTTGAGACGACCCTTTACCCGTACTCTAAATATGTACTTCGAAGCCGCCGCGACAGTCACCGCGAACAGGAAAGGCCATACAGTACTTGTGTAGATGAGCATCGCGCAGGCCAAAGCGGAGATGTGTGCTGGTAGCAGGAAATAGAACAGTTCCGTACGGCCTCCGGCGTACTCGGGCGGCCGTCGATGCGCCCATGCGTCAAATGTTTCCAGTAACAAATGTACTGCGTAGCTGACAGCGACAGCGACGATCGGTACGATCGGCGCCTGCTCGAACCCGAGAAACAGATGCCCGACCACGTTGAAAGCGGTAATCGAAATCGCGAACCTCAGTAGCGCTTTGCGTCGAGGGTCGGCGGGTTTCGGGGAAATCTTTTCCGTTGAGGTGACGCCGTCGGCAGCCGGTCCGTGCGTCTCGGACGACGCGATCTGGATAGTCATGATTGCACCTTCAGTGTGGTCGTCGGCTCGTCGGGATCAATTAGGTCTTCCAGAGCGAATCTGCGCTGATGTAATTCGCCGCCTTGACGCCATGTCACGGTTGCGCTGAGTACATCGCCACGGTGGGTATCAGGAATGCCGAAGTGCGCTATGTCGTCGCTGACTCCAGAATGTCCGTTCGCGGGGTACACCTGCGTTTCCCTGCGGTAGCCGTTCTCCCCTTCGAGGGTCACCGTTGCACCGATCACGGGCGTGTGCGCGCCGCCGATTCCTTCGGTTACCACTCTCAGACTGACGTGACGGTTATCGGTTTCGGAGGTATTCACGTAGGCAAAGGAATCCTCCCACTGATTGGCGATCACGAAGTCCCGCAGTCCGTCGCCATTGAGGTCGGCAGTGGCGATCCCACGCGAGACCTCGTCGTTGAAACCGATCTGCTGACCGATGTCGACCCACTGGTCGTTCATCTCTCGCCACAGTCGGTTGGGTTCATGGCCAGATAGGTCGTCTCCCTCGTTGATACGTAGCCACAGCTCGGGATGTTTGAGGACCTGATCGTTTCCCATCGCAGTTTCCTGCAAACGCGGCCATACGTTGCGGCTGCCTTTGATGAAACCAGTCGCCTGCAACAGGTCATCACGGCCCTCATTGAGGATATCTATGGATTTGAGATCCCAAGACCATCCGCTGTGTGCGATACCGGTCTGCGCAGAGCGGTCTGTGAACGGAACTTCGCCCTTCAGCAGATCTTCGGGGTCGCCATCGGGGTAGAACGCGAAATTCGACTCTTGCAATGCCCAAGGGCTGGTGATGTTGCTGACGATCATCCGAGGCAACTCATCTCCCTCAGCATACGAGAAAACAACCCCCATGCCCTTGAAGGAGTCGTGGCCGAGTACGGTCGATCGACGTTCGGTGAGGGAGCGCCGATCACGCACCGCCTCGAATCGCACGTCACCGGGTTTCGAGTGGTTGACCAACAACTGGTCCGGACCGAAGTCGTTTGCCACGTAGGTCTCAGGCAGGCCATCGCCGGTGAGGTCTTGGAACCCGAACGATAGAGTCCACGAACTAGCCGATTCCTCCGGAATCCGGTTGCTGACGTCGATGAATTCCGGCATCTCACCAACTTCGTCAACGGGGCTGCCGAGGAAAAGCCGGTTTGTACCGGCATTGCGTGCCATGTTCATCCCGGCCTGCATCTGAATTCGCGAGTCCGCGGCGGCAGCAGGATCGAGCACACGTGCTCCGTCGGGGAAATAGTTTCCGACCATGATGTCGAGAACTCCGTCGCCATCGATATCCGCAATATTGAGTGCGGTCGAGTTCCACACGTCCATTGGAGCGACGAGCTCACGCGGCTTGAAGTCGGCGCGGCGAGGTGTGCCATCATCGCTGGACTTACGTTGGTTAAGGAACAGTACGGGTGAGCGGCCCCAGTAGTAGACGATGATGTCGATGCTGCCGTCGTGATTGATGTCGGCGGGTACACAACCTATCGGCGCCATAGTGTCGTCGTAACGTAGACCGTCAGGCCGTAACTCGAACGGCTCGAACGGCTCACCCGTACTGCCTGGTACCGGGAATACTCGCACCTCGTCGTCACGTGGGTCAGTAGTGCATGCGTCGCCCGCGTAGCCCTGGCCTCGTAGGTCCATCGACCCCACCGATGCCCCGACCGCAGAGATCCACGGCTGGATGGGCTCGAAGTCCTGCGCGACGGGCCGTACCCGCTGGTCGGTAGGGGACGGAGGCAGCAGGTGACGGTCGAAGGCGACCCTCGCCGAGGCCTGGCTGACCAACTCGTCGCTCGCCCCTACTGGCCGCATGGTCCAGGTACCCAGACACAGCGCTATCGATAACGCAGGTACCAGCAAACGTCTCATTGTCGCTCCATAACGGTCTCGCATCTCAGGTCGGTGACTCCATCCCAATGGCCCAGCCCCTTCGCGGCATCTCGTCCTGTGCGCGCTCAGTGACTCAGACGGAACGGCGGACTCGGGACGGGTGCTGTGCTGGCCATTCGTAGCCAGACCTCCCGCCCCGCACGGGTGTGGAATTCATTGCCCTTATCGGGCTGTGCGGTCGCCACCGATTGGCTCATACTCTTGGTCTCGCCGAGTAGCAAGACTGTCGGGCACCGGATCGGGATCGAGGTCGAATCGTCGAAGAGTAGCCAGTCGAAGGCACCCGACGGTAAAAATCAGGATGCCACTGGCGAAGAGCACCACTTCACCACGTCCGATCGGCACCAAGGCGACAGTCGAGATGAATTCCACCGTGATCAGGAAATATAGGATCCGTGCGATCGAAGTACTCGAAAGCCGGGTACAGATAAGCGCACCCAGAGGGGCGCCTATGCAAACCACCGGCACTGCCGCGAGCCACATGTCCACTACCGGGCCCGTGAAAGAGCCTTTCGTCAAGGAGGTAGCGAATCCGGCGAGCGTCACCATCGTCATCAGGACCACCGTCGTCGGCGTCACCGTTTTTTCGCTGACCCGGAACAGCAGCACGAGGGCCACAAACATGATGGTGTTTTCCCCGACAGCGGCAATGCCTGATAGCAATCCACCGACGCTTCCTGCCAATACCAGCACAACCTTGTCCTGCAACGGCAACGCCGGCTCGACCAGATCCGTTCGCCGCTCGAAGATCCGTGTGCGCCGGGCAGGACGATAACGTCGACCGATGATCAGCGCGATCATGAGTCCGACGAGGACTGCGGTGAAGATGAGGCGCACATGAGGCGCACTGACCAGGGGCGCAATATTCAGAAAGCTGAAGATGACGGCGACTACACCGGGTAATCCGCCGTACGCGAGTGCGGTCCATTCCAGCGGAACCCGATTCCACAAAATCGAGAGGCTCGCCGCGGTCATGCCGATGCTCTGGATTGCAAAGCTGAAGAGCCGTGCATCTTCCGGCGGCACGGCAAGCACCTTGGTGAGGATCGGAAAAGCCACTGCTCCCCCGCCTTCCGATGTACCGCCGCCTACGAGCGAGCCCAACGTCATCGTGAGCGACACCTGCCAGTGTTCTCCGATGGCCTCGACGGCGCGTGAGCCTCCAATCGCGGCCCAACCTGCGATCACTATCGCCCCGAGCACAACATTGACGATCAGCATCCGGCGAAACGAGACGACGGGTGTGTCTTTCTCATCGGTCGATCCCATAGCGACTACCGCTTCCTCACTCGGACCCATCCAGCAGGGTCGGCGATCTCACGGCGACACTAGAGCCCAGCAGTGCACCCACAGCTCTCATGCATTGCCAACGTTGTAGCAATCGGTAAGAGGTTCGGGACGAAGTGACGTGCCATCGTCGTCCCATCTGCTCGACCCACCCGGACCAGACAAGGAACTATCGATGACCACAGTGCCGACCGATCCAACCGTCATCCCCCAGCGCATCATGGATGCCTGGAAGAACAACGACGCCGTCGCTTTCGCCTCCGTATTCACCGAGGACGGCACGATGATCCTCCCCGGAGTGCACCAGAAGGGCCGCAACGCCATTGCCGGATTCATGACTGAAGCGTTTGCCGGCCCATATGCGGGAACTCAGGTCATGGGTACACCATTCGACGTCAAGTCCCTCACCGACGATGTTGTCATCCTCTTTACCGAGGGCGGGGTACGTCCGGCCGATGCTGATTCGATTCCCGACGGTGCGCGGGTCCGGGCGACCTGGGTCTTGGTACGCAATGGTGATTCCTGGTCTCTCGCGTCGTACACGAACGCACCGTACTGACTGATCTGGATCCGCTACCCGAGGGTGCTCGAGTCACGACGACTGCCCTGAAATATCACCCACCACAACAACGTAAGGAAGGGAGTCAGGACTGTCCGATGAGTGTGGAACCGGCTTTCGCATCCGATGGTTCGCACTCGATGTGCCGCGGCCTTCGAAGGTGACAGCGAAGGAGTCCAAGGCAGGTTTCCACCTCATCGCGCCCTTCCCCGAGACAGATCGGTACTACTGGTGGAATGCCGACTAAGCCGATGTTGTTCGGGCTACGGTCCGCCGCGCGATCAGATAAGTTGTCCCCGGCATCGTCGTCAGGGACATCCTCGCCAATGCTCGGGTCCTGCGCCCGAGCGTCGGCCGCAGCGTCAACCGACGGCTCGCCTCGGCAAGCCACAGCGTGGCTTCCAGATGTGCCAGGGAAGCACCGGGACAGCCACGTGGCCCAAGTCCGAACGGCAGGTATCGCCCGTGGTCGTCGTGGGTGAGGAAGCGGGTCGGGTCGAAGAGGTCGGGCTCAGCCCATCCCTGCCGTTGTACCTCGGCGATCACAACGCAGACGTCGTCGCCGGTACGGATCGGCCAACCGGCTACGACATCGTCGCGGCGGGCACGTCTGCTGACCAGCCATACTGCGGGATGCAGGCGAAGCACCTCCTTGATGACGGCGTTGGTGAGCCGCAATTGCCCCATCAAGCGCAGCAGATCGGCTGGGTCATCGGTGGGTTCATCGGCAGCTTCACGCTCTTCGGCGACAGCATCGGCCAGGTCGGGCCGTCGGCTCAACTCGTCGACCGCCCAGGCCAAAGTGGATGATGTGGTCTCATAGCCAGCAAGTAACAGCGATATGACATCGTCGCGGTTAGCCCAAGTAGGCGGATTATTTTCTGAGACAACAGCATTGGCAGCAGCGATAACCTCGTCTGCGGCATGGTCGAGGACCGTGCGCGCTGCGCGCAGGCGCTGTTCTGCCCGAGGGCGTAGTACGGCGGGGACCCGGTCCTGGGTGACTACCCTGAACATCGCGTCGTCTTGTACGACGTCCAGCGCCGTGAGTATCGGCGCTACATGCGGAGCCGGAACGCCGAGAACCACAGCCAAGCAACGCAGAGTGTATTCCGCGAGCAAGCCGTCGATCGGCATCCGGCGTGGATGGAATCCTGCCAGCTCTGTGACCGATTCGACCGCATACCGGTGAACAGCAGGCGCATGCTGCTGTATCCGACGTGCTCGCAGCCATGGACCGAGGGAGCCACGTGCTCGCATCCATGTCTCGCCTTCGTCGGTCAAGATGCCGCGCCCGAGACCAGCCCGGGCCTCAGCTTGACCAATGCCTTTCTCGTAGCGGTCGGCCGCTGTGACCAGAACATGTTTGACGGCTTCCGGCCCGTTGAGCACATGCAGTGAGCGTCCGGGTAACGGTACCGTGACTCCAGCAGGATAACGGCGTGCCAGACCGGCCAATGTACCACCACGATCGGACAGCATCCCATGCAGCAGTTTCGGCAACCGGCTACGCGGCACCTGCGCGCGGATCATGCCAGCCTGCCTGCAATGGCTCGCCGCCACTCTTCGTAGACCGACCAATCTCCTGCATCGATTCTCGTAGGGTCGGGACGTGCTTGCCAAGTAATCGAGGAGGCCTCCGCCGCACTGCGGCCGCACAATTCCTGCGCTGCGGTTTCTGTGTGTGACACATCGAGGCCTGCTCGCAACCGAGCTTCGATGGCGAACGCGGCCCCCTGAGCGACCCAGCGCCCGTGCTCGTGGGCGCACGCACGGAGCCGTCGTAGCGTCACCGCGTCACGGCCTCCTGCATAGGCGGCCGCCAAACCTACACCCGCCCACAACGATCCGTGAGTGCTGGAGTCGAAGCGATCGACTATTTCGGCAAGCATATCCGGGCTGCCGCCGGCAACGAACCACAGCGCACGGCCGATACCCTGCATCAACTGCTGCTCGCTATCGGCGCGTGTTCCGGGCCAGTACCGCTCGGGGAACGGAACCGCACGTCGCTCTAATACTTCCTTGGTATGGAAGAACGTCTCGTGGAAGCCGTACCCGTCCAAGACAAGCGGAGCAACAAGTGGGTCGAGTCGATCGAGCCGCGGCCAGGCGAACCGTGGCAACCTGGCCAGCGACCAGCCGAGACCGACGTAGAGCATGTAGCTGTGCCGTTCGCCGCTGCAGACCATCAGGTCGGCGAACTGGTGGCCACCAGGACGGAGCCCGTCACGTACGCCGGCCGCCATGCCAAGGCCCTCCATAGCGAAGCCGCGCCACCGAGGGGCCAAGACCTGCAACGCGGCGGCCGCCTGCTGTGGCGTACGGGCTCGGAGCCCAGTGCCGTAGCCAGTGAGGAACGCCCGCCCGACATACTCTGTGATACTCGGCCCCTCCGACCAGGCGAAAAAGCCACGATATGCGGGATCGACCTGTCGTTCGTGCGGCAGCATCATCCGCTCACGCAGCCACGCTCCCGGACCGTTTCGATCGACGAGCAACATCACCGAATCCAAACCGCCATCGAAAGAAGTACGCGCTTGGGGGCAGGTGCCTGTTTCCGGCGCCTCGGTGCTCGCTTTGGTCGTGGGGATATTGCTCATGGGTGTGCTCCTACAGAAGTCTGTTCGGTGATCTGTAGTGCCACGGGAAGTATCTGCTGCCATCCACACGTCGTAGTGCTCATCGGACCGCCACCGTAGCGCTCATGTACGGACGCAACGCCTCGATCAACGGTTCTGGAACTCGGGTCGGGCGGGTGTCACCATTCGGGCCTCGCATGCAGACGATCCGTTGCCTACCTCGTCCGACCAATAACGGACCGTCTGAGTGTTCGCACCAGTACTCGAATTCGAGCTCGAGTGTGGTTTGGCCGAGATCGGCCAACACCATCGAGATCACCAAGTTGTCGAACGCGGTGATCTCGGCGATATATTCGCACTCGACTTTTTGAGTAAAGAGCTTGAGGTCGCCGCGCACGTCATCCAGTACTTCGGGTGCCTTTTCTTTCAGGAACATCTCCCGGCACCGTCCTTGCCAGCGCAGGTAGTTGACGTAGTAGACGTTGCCGACGAGGTTTGTCTCCTCGAAGCCGACAATGTGCCGGTACTCATACGCCGGCGCTCTCATGCGACCACCTTGTCCTCACGTACCGACACCACCGATAGCCAGGCGACAGTCAGGCTCACACGCTGCTTCCATGTAGTCTCTACGTCGGCTACCAGGGCCTGTGCTGGTCCGGCAGCCATTCGGTGGAGCCCGCGCGTACTACCGAGGTCGCGCACCTCGATCTCGCCGGATTCAATGGTGCGCCCGAGGATCTCACCGAAAGCTTCGCGAGTGAGGTCGTCGATAGTGTCGTTGGCGCATCGCACCGCACACGACGCGCCCTCGAGTGTGGCATTCACCATAAGAGTGCACTCAGGCGAAGCCGTGACCTGCACCGAGCCGAGTACTCCCGCATCAGCGAGTACTCGCTCGAAGTGCGGACCGAGCAAAGCTGGTGGCCACCGGTCGGGAACTCGCTGTCGCACCGCGCGCAGGTGCAGTCCGCGCCACCGCTCGACGAGCACTCCGCGCTCATCGAACACATCTATGTCGTATACGTGCAGGGTGCCGCTATGACGGGTCTCGTGGGCTACGAATACTCGCTCGCCGACCGGTGTGGGGTCGAGCACCTCGAGCAGGTCGATCCGCTGCGGTAGTAATGTGGCATCAGGGACACTTACCTGGTTGCCGTGCATCAGTGCGTCACGGATACCAGGGTCGCCGAGTAGCAGATCGGCGGGAAGAGCACTGGAGAACCAGTCGACCTCCGCACCGGATACCCGGCAGCGCACCTGTGTAGAACTCAGGATGTCATAGCCACGAACCCGCTGGAATCTTCCACGTTGGAACAGCAGCTTGCCGTAGAGTTCGGCGTCAGGATCCACCGGCACCGGCTCGGAAGCCTGCGATACCGGTAGTAGGTCCTGGCCCGCGTCGATCGTGGCACCGGTTTCGACAGTCGCCGCGAAATGTGCTACCGCGTAGTCCGATTCCTCAGCGAGCAGCACGACTTCGACCGCACCGTCGACACGACGGACTGCACTGAGACGTATGGTGTAGTCGTCGCCGGCGGGCACGATGACCGGGCGGTCCAGGCGCACATCTGTGAAGCGGACCGGGCCCACGACTCCGGTGATCGCGCTTGCGAACTGGGCCATTGCCTCGAGGCCCATCACGGCGGGCAACACGTAGTCGCCATCGATCTCGTGATCGAGAAGGTAGGGATCACTGCTCAAAGAGAGCACGGCGTCAGCCACCAGCTCAAAGCCCGGATGATGTCGTCGCACCCGGTCCACGAATCGACTGAGTGGTAGATCGACGGGACGAGTACGCAGGGTTGGCACATTGTCTGTGCGCCCGCAGACCACCAGTGTCGACGGCGCATCATGGGTCACAGTCCGGATGAACAATTCAGTGCCGTCCGCAGGCGGGATCGCGGAAATCCCGGCGGCGGCAAGGCTCTCGACCGCGCCCATCTTGACGCCCATACCGATGCCCGACCACACCGACCACTCCAAACATGTTGTCCGGCAGTGTGGGTTGCGCTCGCCATGGCTGCGGGTCACCCGAGAGAGTTCGGCGTTGGCCATGGCATAGTGCGCATCGCCCCACATCCCAGCACGACCGATGACACTGCCGAATGTCACTACATGCCGGAGTGCTTTGCCATCGGCCTCGGTCAGGGTCGATAACAAGGTAATAAGTGAGTCGACTTTCGGGGCAAACGTATTCTCGACGTCTGCCCACGTGAGGCTGTCCAGGTTCGCAGGCTCGTTACGCCCTGCTCCGTGTAGCAGGTGGGTAACCGGGCCGAACCGAGCCACGATCTGCTCGACAGCATTGCGGATGGCGACGGAGTCGGCGAGATCGGCTTGCACATAATGAACCTCGAGGTCGGCGTCTTTGAACCGTCGGAGTGTCTCGGAGACTTCGTCGGTCGTCGCGACAGAGCGCCCCACGATAGCGACTCGTGCGCTCAAATGACGTGCCCATTCGAGCGCGCACTCGGCAGTGATCCCCTTGCCGCCTCCCGTAGCCAGCAGCACAGGCTTGTCGCCTGTCACAGCCACGCTGCCGAAGCCTGGAGCAGGTGTCTCGTCGAGCACATATGGCACAAGGTGGGGTACGTGCCGAATTCCTTCGAGGTAGCGCACGTGGGCAAATCCGTCAGTGACGGCGACCTCAGCGGCGAGCTGCTCAGGCTGAACTGAACCGTCACCGTCGACAACGGTGACCTGAAGCTCGGGGTGTTCCAGAAAAAGCGTCTTGGCGAGCGCTGTCGTCGTATCGTGCCCACCGAGCACTACCAGCCGGCGGCCTGAGCCAAGCGTCGCCGCCTCTTGAACCGCAGAGAACGCAGTGCGCAGGTTTCCGCGGTCTGCGTCGACGGGCAGACTCAGCAGAATGCCACCATCGGTGTTACCCGCGAGCGCCGACAACCAAGCCGTCTCGGTAACGGGCGTCCAACCTTCTGCGTACACGATCCAGGTTGCGGGCTCGGCGGCAGGGTCAGGCGCACTGGTGCGCAGCGGTATGGGAGAGAACTCTTCGATCCATGTGCCGACGAAAGCGTTGACCGCCCCAAGAGGATCTGAGCCTCTGGACGTTCTAGTGCTACCTCGCAGCGACTCCAGTCCGGAAGCAAGCTCACCAATTGTCGATGCCGCCAGGTTCAACGACCCGAAGTCGGTGACACCCACCGCGCTGGCAACCCGAGCTACGACCTGTCCCACCGTGATCGAGCTCAGATGCAGGTCGTCGAGCATCCGGCTCTCCATATGGACCGCATCGAGGGGGAGTTCGGCTCGTTCGGCCGTCATCCTGATCAGAAGATCGAGCACATCGACGTCGCTGCCGGCCAACACCACAGCATCTTTTCCGGGCACTGTGGTGTTGCCACCTCGGTTCCGCAGCCCATCTGCTGCGACATTCTCGGCGGGATTCGAGAGAAAGGTCTGTTCGCGGCTCGGCAGATCACGGTGAAAGCGGTCACTGTTCACGATGGTGGGGTCGGGCAGTGCACCGCCGACCCAGGCCGCAGCCGCGACAGCAAGATACGAGGTCAGATCTGGGTCGTCGGTGTCAAGACTGACAACGGGCACAGTCACGGCGTTCGCCATCGCGAGCCGCGCCATGCTGCGACCTGGACCGACCTCGATCAATAGGTCGCTGCGGGTGGCTACCTCCGCCACCGCTTCGGCGAATCGTACCGGCTCGACGATCTGTCGGCACAGCAGTTCGGCGAGCTCGGAAACGGGCATCTCGCGGTCAGCGGCAAGAACTGCACCGGTTACGGTGGAGACCACGGTGCGCTCCCCCGCGAGTGGCAGAGCACTCAGCCGGACCTTGTCCAGACACCCCGCGAACACCTCGGCAGCTGGCTGCGCTAGAGGAGAGTGGAAGGCATGTGAGACCGGCAACCGGTTACCGGCGATGCCAGCGGATTCAGCGTCAGCGAGCAACCTCTCGACAGCCTCGCACTCCCCCGCGACGACGGTGTGCCGGGGCGAGTTGAGAGCTGCGACGCTCACCTCATGGGTCGGCGGAAGCAATGACAGGACCACGTCCTGTGGTGCGTCAAGGTTAGCCATCGTGCCGGGTAATCCGTTCTCGGCCATGATGGTTCCACGCATCCGGGCCAGCTCGACAAGTGCATCGCTGTCGATGGCACCTGCCCAGGCCAGAGCGCACAGCTCCCCTAGGGAGTGCCCGGTGGCGGACGAAGCGTTGATGCCGATATCGCGCAGCGCCGCGAGGCCGCAGAGGCTACCGGTCACCGTCAGCGGCTGGGCATTTTGAGTAGCGACGACGTCGGTGAGTAAGTCTGCATCGGCACGCTGCTGATGTAGCGTGACGGCGGACAGATGGCGAGCCAAGGCACCCCCTTGCAGGTGACTGCCAGTGCCTTGGCCAGGGAAAAGCAGCCCGATCCGAGCACTCGCGCCGTCCGTTGTGCGGCCGAGGTAGCCCCCGCCAGGTACCTCGACCACTGCCGGGCTTAGCGGATCGTCGGTGAGTGGTCTGCCTTCTTCAAGGCGATCCGCGAGGAGAACGAGCTTGCGCACGGCCTCCTTAGGGGCGGTGGCGACAGCGGCCGCTCGATACGTACCGGCGACTTCCCGCGCCCAGCTCATCGAGTAGTCGGTGAGTTCTGAGTAGCTACTGGTGCGTAGGGTGACGGCGGCCTCGCGCAGTCGGGCAGCAAGTTCTGCTGGAGTGTCGGCAGCGAACAGGAGCAACTCGGCGTCGTGACGTGAAGTAGCTAGCGCACGCACATCCGGTCGCCGGTCCCAGTCGACCACCTCGGCGCCGCCCGGATCGCCCTCCACCACAATATGAGTATTGATACCTCCGAAACCCATGGAACTGACACCGGCACGTAACGGAGCGTCATCGGGCCAGGGCTCGGCGAGCATCACCGGACGGACCGTGCTGTCATGGTCGCTGAAGCGAGGGTGGGGACGACGGCAGCCGATCGTCGGCGGAACGACAGCGTGTCGCACCGCCTGGACCGCCTTGATCAGCCCCGCCACGCCAGCCGCGGCCTTGGTGTGGCCGATCTGGGCCTTGATCGAGCCGATTGCGGCGCGATCAGTGGCACCGGCGGCGCGGCGAGCGTTGGATACGGCCGAGAGTTCGAGATCGTCGCCGACGGGTGTCCCAGTGCCGTGGCCTTCGAAGTAGGGCACGGTTTCGATGCCGAAGCCCGCACGCTCGTAGGCACGGCGAAGGGCGAGTTGATACCCCATCAGGTCGGGGCGAGTCATCGCGCCGGCGCCGTCGGATGAAACTCCCCAGCCGGCGATGTGAGCCAGCGGTTTGCGGCCAGCGGCCAGCGCATCCTCCTCGCGCATCAGCACGACCATTCCGCAGCCTTCGCCTGGCCAGAAACCGTTCGATCCTTTGTCGTAGAGCTTCATCTCTGTCCGGGCAAGAGCGCCTGTCTTGGCGAAACCGACAATCTCGAAGGGGTCGATAGACAGATCGACGCCACCTGCGATCGCCACATCCAACTCGCCGTCGACGAGCGAGCGAGCGGCTGTCGTTACCGACAACAACGAAGACGAACAAGCGCCGTCAACGGTGTAACCGCCTCCATGCAGGTCGAAATAGTTGCAGATGCGACCGGCGATCGTGTTCGCGAGCGAGCCCGCCAGAGTGTCTTCGTCGACGCCGGGGAAGGGTGCCTTGTACGGATCTTCCATAGCGTTGACGAAGTCGGCGACCGCATCGTCGTCCCAACCGATTTCGCGTAGTTGCGCGGCAACGACTCGGCGTACGTACGGCCACCGCAATCTCATCAGGTTGGCGCGGGAGAACTCGCCTGTAAGGGTGTTGCCGACGACGACACCTGTCCGCTCGCGAGGCAGCCCTTCGCCATTCTCGAATCCGGCATCTGCTAGCGCTCTGCTCGCGACGTCAAGGGCCAGCCAGTGGGTGAGGTCTGTGGAATGGTAAGTGCTGCCGGCGATTTTGAAAGCCATCCGGTCGAACTTGTAATCGGCTAAGACCGCCGCATTGTCGGCGTAGAAAGTATCCGGCGTAGCCGGGTCGGCACTGTAGTAGTCGGCCAAGGAGGTTCGTACATCTGGGATGCTCCGGAAGGCTCGACGGCCGCTCACCGAATTCTCCCATAACTGCCGCGGGTCAGTGGCGTCAGGATAGACGCAGCCCATGCCAACGATGGCGATTCGATTCACAGTGCGTTCCTCCAAACGGGATTGGACCGTCACCCGACGGCCCAGCCTTGCTATCGATCGTCTTGATCGGCGACCGTTGCGGCCACTTCATCGTTGCGGGGCTGTGAGTGCTTGTGGTCAGCGCCTGGACCGCCGAGGAGGTCGGGAGCGAGCTGCCTGCGCAATCGGTCGCGCCAGGTGGCGTAGTGAGGTACGGGGCGGTCGTCGGGTCCGGACACCTCGGTGGCATCCACGAGATCCACAGCGTCCAGCACACTCAGCCCGGTGATGGTGGAGAGCGTCTCGACGGTGTGAGTGGGCAGTAGGCCCGCGGTATGACGCGCTTTCACCGCAAGGAGGGCACCGACGCCGAGATCAGGCGCGAATGTCTTGGCTGCAGGCACTAAGGCCGCCAGGTCGTCAGCCTGGCCCGCGAAGGTCGCGGCCAGCCCTACACCGGACCACAGGTCCTCATGGCGTTCGGGTGCGAACCGTTCGATGGCGCGCGCCACCTCGGCCACCTGGCCGGCGTAGGCGAACCACAGGGCTCGCCCCACACCTTGGTCGACAGCCTTCTCGAAATACCACTGCTGGCCTGCGCGCCAGGAGTAGGGCGCGGGCCGCTGCTGGCGACGAAGATAGCGCTCGGGTTGGAAGTAGGCGAGGTCGAAGCCGTAGCCGTCGACAGCGAGCCAGGCCATCGCCGGGTGGGAGGGGAGATCGGCCGGAAGCACCTGGGACCACAGGCGACGAGGAAGGCGCGCCATGGCGAAGCCGATACCGATGTAGTTGAGAAACTGATGCGGAAGCCCGGCTCCGGTCATGATCAGCTCAGTGGCCCTCGGCTCGCGGCGGGACGGAATCGATACCGCATCGAGAATGGTGGCAGCCATCGTGGCGCCTTCGTAGGCGAAACCACGGTACCCCTCCTCGACGAGCGCGAGTCGCGCGTGCACGCCATCAGGGTCACTCTCGCACAATGAGTGCTCCAAACCAATGACCACCGCCTGCGGTACAGCCGAGAGGGATCGCACACGGGGGTCATCGGGATCGTGTCCGAATCGAGCAGCGAGGGTGACTTCTTTGATGCCGGGTGAGACGGCGCCAGCGAGAGTACCGCGAACGAGTTTATGCAGCCGGTTCACAAGATACCTCCACGAGTGAGGGTTCGGATGAGAGAGGTGCCATCTCGAAGCTGTGGTGTGAGAGAGCCGTCGGCGAGCACGGCCAGTGCCGCGGCGTAGTCGGCATGGGCGCGGCTCAGGTCTATATCACAAAGTGTCACAGGCGCATTCAGCTTCGGGAACGACACCAGCCCCGCTTCTTGATCCGGGGCGGTCACCCGGACCTCCCGTAAGGGGATCGAGATGCCGACACCGCAGGCTTTGACCACTGCCTCCTTGCGACACCAGGTTCGGTAGAACTCAGTGAGACCGACTGGTGCCTGCTCGTCGGGAACGACGATGTACCCGGCGATCAGATCGACTTCGGTACCGCTGTCTCGCTTCTCGACGTCGACCCCAACGGGAGCGACCTCAGTGAGCGCGACCAGGACCAAGTTCGAGGAGTGTGCGATCGACACGTACTCACCGCGATCCTCGAGATAGGGCTTGCCGTGTTCTCTGGAACCGCACAGCACGCAGCGACTGGCCACATGAACAGACCCGGGCTCGACTCCGGCGCGCTCGGCGACAGCCGCGCGCAATAGGGAGCGACCGCCGGCATGGCGCAATCGGTCGCCTCGGTTGCGCAGCCGCTTCAGACGACGCTGTTCCTCAGGGGTAAGAAATCCCGCGACCTGTTCTTCGTCTATCTCATCGAGACGCAGCATCCATACGTCGCAATCGATCTGTCTCATGCTATTTGCCACACGGAACGATCGCCGAGCATGCCGGCCCGTGACGCGATGGCAATAGCCTCGCTACGTGAGGCAACCCCTAATCGCTGATAGACCTCCGATAGTCTCCGATACATCGCTCGTTCCGAGAGTGCCTCCGACTCCGCGAGTTCGAGCACAGAAGAGCCGGCTACCAGCCGGTTCAGCCACGCGACCTCCCGAGCGTCGAGCGTATCGTCGGGCGTCGGAGAGCCTAGTGCGAGACGTCGAGCAATGTCATAGGGGAGCGTGCACTGGCCATGCAGAGCAGCCCGCACCGCGATAGTGATGGCCTCTGGTGACGCTCCGAGGTCCACCGCCCCGTGATATCCGGCCGCCAGTGCTGCCACCAGAGTTCTTTCTTCATACGCTGCCGCGACGGTGACGTGGAGTCGCGAGCCGGTGGGAATCAAAGGTCGTGGAAGCTCACCACGATCGTGCACGGCGACCGCCACCACAGCGGAATCCGAGTTTTCCGAGGAATCGTCCAACGATCCGAGGTCAGGTCGCATGCCGGCAGTGCGAAGGATCGCAGTGAGACCACAACGAAGTGTCGGTGATCCTCCCTCCACACGGAAGATGAGAGTCGGCCCAACAACTTCAGGGACAGTCAAGGGTCCACAGCTGAACACCGGGGAATTCACGCCCTCAGGAGGACAGCCATGCGCAGTGATGACATCGTGGCTGTCAGTGGGCCAGCCCTCAGCGGCCATCGTCGTGTGCATCAGTTGGACCTCCGTGTATTCCCTTGCAGGCGGCATTATGCCCTGTGCAGTATTGGTTCGGGCACTGTAAAATTCCGAGTCTGATTGCCTCAATGACAGCCGAGGTGCGGTTGGGAGAATCCAGCTTCACCATGGCGCTAGCAATCAGTCGCTTGACTCCGTGCGGCGAAATTCCCAGTTTCCGAGCGACTTGATCATTGCTCAGTCCATCAGCGATATACTCGAGCGTCTCCTTCTCACGTGCGGTGATGGCATACGCACTGCGAGCGGAACTTCCGGCTGGTCGCTTGCCCATCATCCCACGCAGCATGCTAGGGGGAATTGGATAGGCGCCTTCGAGACACAAGCGCACGACCTCGTCCAGTACGGACGGCGAAAGGTTAGCAATTTCAACGTAACCATCGGCCACCACAGCTCGTGGCGATCCAACTATCGCTCGAGCGTCGACGAGTGATGTCACAGCAACAAGCACGCGAGCATTGATGCCGAGAGGAATCATATCTATGCAATCGTCCGAGACGATCAGCAGGTCGTAGCTACTCAATGAAGACCGATCGGGATTTGGATATCCCACGAATTCGACCAATTTCACCTGCTCGAGCATTGCCCGCAGTCCAGTGCTGATGACCGAACTCGACGATATGACTCCGACGGCAATGCTGCCTTGCGTAGAAGAATCTGAAATTGGTGTACCGCAGTCCCTATACATTATTCCCTGCCGATTGATATTGCGAGGTTCTCGCTCCGTCTTCGTTACCGCGGGTACCACAGAGTCCACGGTGGTCGCGTCGAACCCATAAGAACCCAGGATTTTCGACGCCGCCATGAGCGCGGCCCAGGCTTCGGCTTCCGATGTGTTGGCAGAGTGTTCCGGTGCAGGAGCCGGGACGGGTGTGCTCGGCGCAAGTTTGGCGTTACCCTCCCTGACCTGCCCCTGGATAGTGACTTCATCCTTGAAGCGCCTGAAGGTGCGTCAGGGGTGAAGTCGGTCGTCCGGCTGTAGTCGCCAGCGGGCGCCCACGGTCTGAAAACCCTAGGCGCCACTGTTGTTCGTAGTATCCGCACGTCGTCAATGTGACGTAGGTTGTCTTCGGTCGCAACAGGAAGGCGAGCCCATCGTGGCTGAGGTCGACGAAGACACCACGGACTGCGATTCCCCTTGTACTGTGGAGGCCGGACCATAGCGGAAAGGCCAGATGGCGTAGAAGAGAAGCAAATTCGATGCGAAGTTCCGTGAGGGAGCAGGGCTCCTCTGAGGTCGCGTTTCAGCAGGTGAGAAGTAGTTGGATGAGGCGGTTGAAGTCCTCGGCGTGACGTCGGCAGGCGGCTGCGATGTTGGTCTGGGCGGCGAGGTGGAGCAGGTTGATGGCGCAGAAGGTTTCGCCGGTCTGTTTACGCTTGCCGCGGTGCGGATGATGTGCGGCATCTGGGCTGCGCCGGGGAATCCGACGCCGGCATGGACTTCAGTGGCGTTCAGGGGTGGGTGTCACGGTGTAGGTGAATGTGGTCGTGCGAGGTCGGCAGAGCCGAAATGTCTTTCCAGGGCGGTGTTTCCACTCGTGCGTGCTGGGCTGGTTGCGTTCCACGGTGAAGGTGCAGCGACCGTGGTGATCTGTGCTAGGACGATGCCATTGCGCCGACACAACCCGATCGGCAGATGTACCAGGTTCCCGGCCCCATCCCCGGCGTTCTTCAGGGTTACACCGTCCAGGAATCGGCCCAGAACCTCGATGAGGAAATGCTCTGCTTCGCAAAGAGTGAAACCTGTGAGTCCGTCAGCTCGAGAATCGCGATGTCGAGAACGGCGCTGACGGGGGTCCGGGCCGAACATCCCGATGAACTCAGTGATGCCTCCGACCAAGAAGACTTTCTGGTCGGTACAGAACCGACCAGAAAGATCATCTACGTTCGCTCCTCCGCTCGACGAAACGCACTACGGCATAGGACCTGCTGGCCCACAAGAAATCGAGCGATAGCGCTCTGCGGCTCTCGCCGTGGCGCGGTAGCGTCATTGCCGATACGGAATGTACCGGTCAACGCTGATCTTGCGTGTATTCGCTGAGACCTCGTGCCTGCGTACCGCCCCAACCAGACATCATCGCGCCCTCTCGCAATTATCGGGTTTCGCAGCATAGTCTGGCTGTTAGGTCCCCAAGAGATCGTAGATAGGAAACGCGTGTGATTCTGATGCGTTCGGCAGCGCTCGACGGGGCTGTATAGGATACCGAACGGTTCGATCGGGTTCTGGCTCCGACTACCTCGATCAACCCATCGTGCGTAGTTCGCTGGAGCACCGACGACCGAGAAATCAGTCGTCACATTCGTGTTGTGATGTGACACCGAGACGCTACCGCTCATCATCGGCAGAGAAGACTTTGTCTGTCGATACATTGTCGACTTCGGCTTCTGGCAGGTCTGTACTCGGTTGCGGAGTTCGTGCGCCACGCAACGCCACTACTGCAATACCGGCCAGAGCGGCAAACAGGCCGACGCCGACCCATGCCGTGGCATGCATGCCTGATACGAAGGCCCCGTTCATGTCGTTGACGAACACGCGCAACGAATCCTGAGGAAGATCACGCACCACAGTCGCTGCCTGCATCACGCTCTCTTTGACCCCGACGCTATCGGCCGGGACGTCGACCTCTCCCATCTGGGAGCGGTATACAGCCGATGCGATAGATCCGAACGCAGCGATTCCTACAGCAATACCGAGATGGTTACTGCTCTCGGACAGTGACGCCGCGGACCCGGCACGCTCGGGGGGCGCCCCGCTGACAACTAGGTCCGTGCCGACTGCCCCCATGGGGCCGAGGCCAAGGAAGGCCAGTACGAAGGCGGTCACGAGGAAGATCATGCTGCCCTGCTCGGGAACCTGCGTCATCAGCAAATAGCCTGCAGCCGTGACTAACAGACCACCAGCCACTAAGTGGTTGATGCGAACTTTGCCGAGTAGCCCCGGTGCAGCCATTGAGCCTATGACGATCGCCGCAGTCGATGGCAAGAGCCATAGACCGGCGATAAGAGGCGAATGCCGCTCGACGGTCTGAAGATAGAGGCTGACCACGAGATACATGCCTCCGGTGGTCATGGACCCGAAGAAGAGGATGACCAAAGAAGCTGACAACTGTCGGCTTCGGAACAACCGCAGGTCCACCATCGGGTCGGTGATGACCTGCTGACGACGAAGGAAGATCAGTCCAACCAAGACTCCGCACATGAGCGGAACCCACACTGCCGCTCCGCCTGCGCCGGTCGCAAACTCTTTGAGGGAATATACGATCGGGAGAATGGCTCCCAGCGACAACGGTACGCTGAGTAAATCGATACGACCAGCGTTCGGATCGCGGTATTCGGGGAGCAATCGTGGGCCCAGTATGAGCAAGATGGCCATGATCGGGACTCCGACGAGAAATACCGAGCCCCACCAAAACCAGCTGAGCAGTGCGCCGCCGATAATCGGTCCCAGTGCACCCCCGACCATCAAGCAGCTGAACCATGCGGCTATCGCACTACCCCGCTCGCGGGGGTTGGTGAAGATGTTCGAAATCAAGGCCAGCGTCGATGGCAACAGGGTGGCACCAGCAATACCCATCGCTGCCCGAGCGACGATCAAGGCGGTTGGGGTCGGCGAGAACGCGGCGACCACTGTTGCCACAGTGAATACAGTGGCCCCGAGCAGCAAAAGCTTACGCCGTCCTACACGGTCACCCAGCGACCCCATGGTGATCAGGGAGCCCGCCAACAGGAAGCCGTACATGTCCATGATCCACAGCGACTCGGTGCTCGTCGCACCGAGTTCTCTCGACAGCGCCGGCAACGCCAGATAGAGGATGCTCTGATCCATCGATATCAAGATCGTCGGTAAGCCGAGGACTGCGAAAGCCCACCAGCGTGCGTCGTGCCCACGCGAAGCATTCATCGAATCTCCCAATCAGATCGGTGAGTATTCCGGGCGAGATCAGAGCGCGTTGGCAAGGTTGTCGAGAGCCATCGTGAGTCCTTCGCGAGTGCCGGTGATCATGTCGTCACCCACGAACGAGCAGATCTGCGAGACCACGGTGACCTCGGTCCCGATGTCATTCGGGTCGAGGCTCCACGTCACCAACGAGATAGCCAGCGGTTCCGAGCCCAGCGCTATCGTCTCGCTGTAAACAATGCGGACACCCTCTTTGATATCGAGGTAGCGGACTCTGCCGGTGAGTTCTGCCCGGCCGACAGGTCCGCACCGGAAGTCATCCACCCCGTCCAAGTCGAACGAGGTGCTTACGTATACCACCTCGTGCCCCTCGGGTGCCGTCCATGAAGCGCGCCGGTCGGCGTCTGCATAGGCCGCGAAGATCTTGTCGGGCGACACCGGATAACTGCGGGCCACCTCCACTGTGCTGTGGCTCAGGGTGGGAGTGCTCATCAGGATCCTTTCTCGTCGGTCTGATCTGCCGATTCGGCGGCCATCAGGGCGGCGACCACCTCGTCGAGCCGATCCAAACATGCCTCGTAGCGATTTCGTCTGCTTGCCGACCACCGCTCCAGGCGCAAAAGCCCGTCCTTTCGCAGCTCGTACACCCTGATCCGTCCGACCTTGCGCGATACGACCAAATCGGCCGATTCGAGGTACTGCAAGTGTTGGACTACTGCGGCCAAGGACATATCGAGCGGTCCCGCGAGTGCCGATGTGGTCGCAGGCCCGTAGGCCAGACGCGTGATGACATCACGCCGGGCGGGATTCGCCAGCGCTTTGAAGACTGCATCGATCTCATCTGCATCGATGTCCCCTGCATCGATGTCATCGGGCACGCTACCACCGTAGGCGTGGGCACTGATAACAGTCAAGTAAATACTTAAGTAACAAGGCACCGCACCGTAGGAGAGGTCGCGGTTCAACTGCTCGGACATCTTTGAGGTGACACGGAGGAACGAACCAAGTGCCGTAGGCCCACCAAAATGTCGGTAGTCCGGCCTGCCACTCGAACCTCCCAGAGCAGAGTCAATCGAACGAACGGTGGTGGAGGCATGGCCGAGACGGACCACGACATCCTTGCGAAGCCGCGGGCCAAGCTGGACGAACTCGACGATTCGATCCTCGCTTTGTTGTCGGCGCGTCTGCAGGTGTGCTTGGAAATCGCAGACCTGAAGGCACAGGCAGAGATAGCCATGATGCAACCACACCGTGTCGACGTGGTTCTCGGCCGCGCCCGAGCCGCAGCCGAGGAATACGACGTCGATGCCGAATTTCTTGTCAGCGTCTACCAGCGCATCATCGACGGAACCTGCCGGGCTGAGGAACAGCGTATGGCGCGAAGCGAGGAGACGGCGGGATGACCCGCATCCTGATCATCGACAACCTCGACTCATTCACCAACAACCTGGCCGCACAAGTACACGCAGTGACCGGTAACCCGGCGCTGATTGTCGACAACACGACTCCGTACGGAGACCTGCCGATGGACAAGGTCGACGGAGTGATCATTTCGCCAGGTCCTGGGCACCCTGGGGTACCAGAGGACTTCGGCGTCTGCCGTGAAGTGATCGAACGGTGTGAACGACCGGTGCTCGGAGTCTGCCTGGGTCATCAGGGAATCGCGGAAGTCTTCGGTGGCACTGTAACGCACGCACCCCAGCCGGCCCACGGCGTGACAGACCTTGTAGCGCATTGTGCCGAAGAGCTTTTCGCTGGCTTGCCTGCACCGCTGCGAGTTGTCCGCTACCACTCGCTCGTCGTACGCGATCTCCCCGAGGAACTAGAGGTGACTTCGACGACTTCCGATGGACTGGTGATGGCTCTGCGACACCGTAGACTCCCGATGTGGGGTGTTCAGTTCCACCCGGAATCGATCGAGGCGCAATACGGCACCGCACTGATAGCAAACTTCGTGCGGCTGGCCCGAACCGGAACGCCCCCGAGCACCGGAGAGATGACAGAGAGCGCCACCGCCTTTGTCACCGCTGGCGGGCGCCTCCGCGTCCGCCCGGAGATAGCCGAGATCCCATGGCCGGGTGAACCAGCACACTACTTCCGCACTCAGTTCGAGAGTGCGACCTCGTTCTGGCTCGACGCCGAGAACAGTGACCACACTGACGCCAGATATTCCGTGATGGGCGGGACCAAGGACGACGTCCACCTCACCTATGATGTGGCCCGCAGGCAACTCACGGTGCGCGGACCAACCGGTGCCCGCACTGTGGTCGGTGATCTCTTCGCCTTGATCGGCGATCTGCTAGAGGCAATGTCGGTCGATTCCGACGAACTCCCCGCCGATATCCCATACCGAGGAGGTCTGGTCGGATACCTCGGATACGAGTTGAAGGCGCTTTGTGGAGGAACGTCCGCCCATACCGCGCCTACTTCCGACGCATCTCTGCTCTGGCCGGCACGCTTCGTCGTCCTCGACCATCATGAACGCCGCGCATGGAGTGTTGCGACAGTCCCGCCACCGCGGGAGGCCACACGATCGGAGTCGTCTACAGCACTTCGAGACACATCTGCGGTGGCTTCTAGCGCGGACTATCGACCGGGTCCGGTCGAGGCGGGCGCGCTCAATCTGCGTGATGACCGAACCACCTATCTATGGAATATCCGCGAAGCGAGTCGCCTGATCCGGAACGGCGAGTCGTACGAGGTGTGCCTGACGAACCGGGCGACCTTGCCTGCCCCGCGTGATCCGCTCACCGCCTACGAGCGGATGCGTGCGGCCAGTCCAGTTCCTTACGGGGCCTACCTCAGGCTCGGGGATATCGCCGTGCTCAGCTCCTCGCCGGAGTTATTCCTAGAGGTCGCCGCATCTCGCGAGGTCAGTAGCGCCCCGATCAAAGGAACAAGACCTCGGGGCCGTTCACCTATGGAGGACGAGCACCTGCGGCGCGAACTCGCCGCAAGCGTGAAGGACCGCGCTGAGAACCTGATGATCGTAGATTTGGTACGTCATGACCTCAATGCGGTGTGCGAGCCCGGCTCCGTACATGTCCCAGAGCCATTCACGATCCAGTCCTTTCGCTCTGTACATCAGATGGTCTCAGTCGTCAGGGGCAAGCTGCGTGAAGGCGTGCGTTCAGTCGAGGCCGTGCGCTCGTGCTTCCCCCCAGGGTCCATGGTCGGAGCGCCGAAGATTCGCACGATGGAGATCATCGACCGCCTCGAGAACGAAGCACGCGGTGTTTACTCGGGTGCTATCGGATGGCTCGACGCATCAGGAGCTGTCCGACTGAGCGTGGTGATCCGTACCGCGGTGCTGCGCGACGACGAGGCCAAAGTTGGGATCGGCGGGGCAATCACCGCGCTATCGGACCCTGAGGACGAGTTCACCGAGACGCTGGTCAAAGCGAGTGTGCCTCATCATGCCCTCGCCGGTGCGCCCGCTGTACGTCCCGAGCGGAAGGTAGCACCGTGAGCCCTCGCGTCGTCATCCTCGGAAATGGAATGATCGGGCAATGGATCGCCCGGGACATACTGGCGTCCGAGAACAACGTTGTCAGAGTCGACCTGCATGACGGCGATGTCATTGCTGACGTGACATCGCCGGATCCCGAGTTACGAGCGCTGGTGGGACATGCAGAGATTGTCGTCATATCACTGCCGGATTCCGTCGGCATCATGACATTGCGATGGGTGGCCGGGGCCGTCGGCGCGAACGTGCCAGTGGTGACTACATCGTCGGTGCAAACACCGTACTTCGAGGTCCCGCGCGAGCCTGACTTCCGAGGCACACTCGTGGGGTTCACACCGATGTTCAGTCCCGTGCTCCCTGCTGAAGGCCGTCCGATTCTGGTGATCGCTGACGACCGCAGCCGACCAGCCGCAGTCGATCAGCTGACCGAGTGGGCCCGGACGGTCGGCGCCGCTCCCACTGTCGCTTCACCGGACGAGCACGACGAGGCCATTCGTTTGGTACAGATATTGCCGCACGCAGCAGCACTCGGTGTCGCTGGGGTCTTGGCGTCGTCAGGTGCCGACGCCCGCATGCTCTGGAGCATCGCACCGCCACCGGCCAAGGTTCTTCTCGCTGTTGTCGCTCGTATCCTCGGGGGGTCGCGGGAAGTGTACGGCGATATCCAGCGCGCCGCGCCCGCGCTGGACGTCCGACATCAGCTTCGTGAGGCCATCGGTCGTCTCGATGAACTGAGTTCCGACGGTTTCACAGCACTACTCGACGAGTGGGCGAACAACATCGGGCTCGAGGTGCTCACCGAGGCCAATCGCACCGCTCGAGACTTGTATCGCCTGGCTTAGCAGGAGAGAAAACCGCGACCGTCTGCGCCCGGAACACGCGCTGACCCTAGAACAGACGAAAGAGTGGTGCCCTATGAGTAGCGCCTGTCCGTACCCTGCCCACCGGACCTCGCGGCTGCATCCACCGCGAGAGTACTCGGAGCTACAGGACAAGCATCCTATCCAACGCTCACTGTTACCGAGCGGACGGACCGGCGTAGTCGTCACGAGGTACAGCCACATCCGGCAACTTCTCGACGACGACCGGCTCAGCGCAGATGAGCGCCAACCCGGCTATCCCTTTCTGTACGAGGACGATTTCGAGTCACCACTCGCAGGAACCTTCGCTCACAGCGACGGCGAGCGCCACCTGAAAGTGCGCCGGATCCTCGGCCGCGAGTTCACCCGTAACCGGGTCGAGGAGACCCGTCCGCTGGTCACACGCCTCGCAAACGAGGCACTCGATGCCATGGAGCGCTCCGGACCGCCTGCCGAACTCGTCGGAGACTACGCGCTCCCGGTTGCCGCGGGCACGATCTTCCGATCTCTCGGCGTCTCTGACACCGACCGGTCCATCATCGAATCGAACACGCGGGCGATGATGGACGCCACCAGTTCAGAGCATGAAGTAGGCGCCGCTGTCGGGGCAATCATCGCGCATCTGGACAAGATCATCACCACCAAGGAGCGAGCAGCCGGTGATGATCTTCTGTCCCGCCTGGTTCATGGCGAGCTGCTACCGGGAAACCTCGACCGCGATGACGTGGTCTCGATCGCAATGATCGTGTTGGTTTCCGGCTCGGAGACCACCGCGACAATGATCGGCCTTGGTACCTACTCTCTCTTGCAACACCCGGACCAGTTGCGCCGATTACAAGAAGATCCTTCGCTCTGGAGATATGCCGTCGACGAATTGATGCGGCACCAGACAATCATCACCAACCCGATTCAACGAGTGGCCTTGGCGGACATCGAGGTCGAAGGCGAGGTGATCAAGGCTGGTGAGGGTGTACTGATGGTTCTCGAGGCAGGAAACCGCGACCCGCGGCATTACCCGGATCCCCACACTTTCGACATAACCAGACATGCACGTGACCACCTCACGTTCAGCCATGGGCCGCACACCTGTCTCGCGAGTTCGTTCGCCCGAATGGAGCTCGAAGTGATTTTCGCAGCACTGTTCGCGCGGTTCCCGCGACTACGTTTGGCCGTTGACCCTGAAGACGTGCCGATGAGGCCCGAATCAGTCGGCATGTACGGCGTGGAGCGGCTGCCTGTGGCCTGGTAGCGGCGCGACCGGACCACAGGGCAACGGACTGCCGGTTCAGTCTCTGGCTTGCTCCCGTAGCCGCCACCGGTCGACCTTTCCGTTCACATTCTGCGGAAGGACTGCCAGGCGTTGAGTTCGTGCCGGAACCATATGGTCTGGGAGACGCGCACGCAGGTGCGTGAGTAGCGCGTCGTCCTGAACATTCCCTACGACGAATGCGGTCAACTCGGTTCCCTCACCCACCCTATGGGCTATGACAGCCACGTCGTCTACTCCGGCGCAAGTTCGGGCGCAGTGCTCGATCTCCTGTGGCTCCACGCGGTGGCCGTCGATCTTGACTTGGTCGTCTGTCCGTCCAACGACATACAGCAGAGCACGGCCGTGCTCGTCCGAGCGCTCCTCCACCAGGTCGCCGGTGCGGTACCAGTCCGAATTCTCGGGCTGGTCGACAGCCTCCCACCCCTCGCGAGTGCTGCCCCGGACGAAGGCGCCGTGGTCATCGCGCGATGCGATGTACCCGGCGAATCGCTGCGCGCCACGCACAACCAACTCACCGCGGTTCGCGGCTTCATCCACCGGTATGAGCGAATGGTCGATCGCCGGATGGGGGCGACCGACAGGGAGGACTCCGCGCTGGTCTACCAGCCAGTCAGCGGGGTCACGTGGAGCAATGTAATCGAAGCAAGTGCAGGTGAGTTCGGTTGGTCCGTACACGTTCGCAAGCCTGCTGGCAGAAGCCGCTTCCATCCAGCGCCGCGTCTGGTCGTATCGCAGCAATTCACCCCCGAACAGGCTCCACCGCAGGCCGTCCATCGCCCCTGGCTTCAGGTCGCCTAGCAGATCAGCCATAGTTATCGATTGGGGAGTGGAGAACCAGTGTGTGATGCGAGCCTCTGCGACGAACGAGGCAGGCATCACCAGTACCTCATGCCCGGGATCCACCAAGGCGCCACCAGCGGACCACGCCAGCCACATATTGAAAACTGAGAGATCCCAAGCGATATCAGCTGTCTGAGCAACACGCATCGGCTCGGTTGTCGCATAAGTGCGGACGACATGGGGAAGCCAGCTCCGCAAGTTGTCGTCGGTGATGGGAACGCCTTTGGGCGTTCCCGTCGAACCGGAGGTGAAAATGGCGTAGGCCTCGTTGCGGGGATTGTCGGTTCTCGTGGTCGGGTAGGCCAGGTCAGCGCCTTCCGTCGAGGGATCAACTTGTTCGAGAATCAGTCCTGCGCAACGAATGCTCAACTCATGAGCAAGCCCGACATGGTGTTCAGTGTGCAGCAGTATGCCGACCTCGGCATCTTGCAATGCCGCAGCCAATCGAGAGGCAGTCATCGATGGGTTGAGCGGCACGATGGAGCACCCCAGACGCACCATCGCCCAATACGCGACGTACGTTTCCAGGGTGCGGCTGGTCAGCACACCCACGCGGGTCGGCATGCCCAGGTCGTGGACGATCCTCTGTCCGAGGGCTCCCGCGCGGTCCCACATTTCCCGATAGGTAAGGTCCTCCCCCGCAACAGAAACCGCAGCCGCACCAGGCACGCGGTCCACTGAACGTTGCAGAACATTCCTCAAGAACCGGCCGCTCATCGGTCGTGCCCGTTCGTAACGACACCGAAGACCTCGGACGCGGTTGCTGCCGCGAACACTGCCGTCACATCGAGATCGGTGTCCGGATGTAGCTCGCACAGGGCGGCCATGAGCCGGACTCGGTGCATGGAGCGCCAACGCACCTCCTGATCGAAATCGGAATGCAAACCAGCTGCGTTCACAGGCAATTCGAGACGTTCGACAACCTCGATGAATTCATCCTTGGTCGGCCCGCTCATGCCTCGGTCTCCATGACGGTTACGACGACTGAAGTGAAGGTGAAGCCCGTTCCCGAGCCGTTGATCACAACGTGGTCACCCGGGGTCAACTGCCCCTCGATATGGTTGAGCGCCGCGAATTGGTCACCTGCACCGAGATGTCCAACCGTCCGCCCCCACTCCCAGGTCGATCGTTCGACTGCGACTCCTGCGGCGGTTCGCGCGTCCCAGTCGGTGAGGGTGAGACCCATATTCGGAAAGATCCATGCGGTGACTTGGTCGGTGGCTACGCCCGCCTCGGACAGCGCAGTGTCGATCGTGGACCGTTCAGTGGCTCGAATCCGGGAGACGAGATCGATCATCGCCTCAGGGCCGTGCTCTTCGACGTAGGTTGCGACGCGACCCGCGACGTCGATCGGCCAACCGGATTGTCCGGCATGGCGCACCCAGCTCGCGCCCGCTCGCTGCAATGGCTCGTGCGTGGTGTCGCTTGCCGAGACGATCGAGCGGATCTGTAGTCGCTGAGGCCGATTCGACAGCACCAACGCAGTGCCGGCATCGCCATACAGCGTGCCGGGAGTGCCATAGCGGGCATACATCGGTGGAGCGAATACATCGCTCGTAGCCAGGAGCGCATACGCGGGATCGGTCCGCGCGGCAATGAACGCGGCACCTAATTCGAGCGATGCCAACGCGCCGTTGGACGCCTGCCGTACCTCTGAGGGGACCCCATCGCCCTTGAGTAGCCGGTGGTGCAAGTAGGCGGCGCTTGCAAAGTCGTCCAGGCCCTGGAAGCCCACGCACGCATGTAGTAGCAGGTCTGCGTGAGCTCCGAGCGCTGCGCGGTCCAGCGCCTGCTCCGCGGCGCCTACCGCCAGTTCAATTGCCGGGACATCCTCGCAGATCGACACCGATACATAGCCATCGTCCTCGGCGAGGTCGATCGGGTACTCCCCGGCCGTCACTGCCTCATCGACCGACCGCAACTCACCTAAAACAGTACCGGTTCCAGCGATGTAGATATTTTCCAGTCGCACCATGGCTCCTATCGCCCATTCGATCTACTTCCTCACCGTCGCGAGTCGCCACGCTCCTGCCTTCTCCTGACGTGCGCAGCAGCACGGCAACCCAGAGCAAAGTGGACGAACAACGGATGACGAAGGAGCACAAGGCACGCGCAGAGATGAACAGAAGCCTGCGCGCGCGCGATCGTGATGGTCCCTGTTCTCGAACCAGAGGTGTGACACATGAGTATCGAGGATCAAATCCGATCCATCATCGATGACGACATGATGACGGAATCCGACGCAATGTCCATCAAGGACAGCGACAGTCTTCGTTCCGACCACGGCATGGACTCCCTGGGATTCGTCGAATTACGGGTCCAGTGCGAGAACAAGTTCGGCATCCGTATCAGTGATGACGACTTCACCCCGGAGAACTTCCGTTCTGTCAGCACAATCGCCGAGCTCGTACGAACCCGCCAATGATGGCGAAACGACGTCCCGAAGGGCGGACCACCGACGCACAACGTCTGGCCGACGGCATGGATCTTCATCTCGACCACTACGGCGGCAGGCAGCTCGATCTCGCGATCATAGGCGGTGATGGCATCTGGGCCGATGCCGTTGTCACCGCAGGCGCTCGACGTGGTGAGCTGATACGCGCTATGGACGCCAGCGGCACCTACGCCAGCGCTTGTCTAGGAGCCGCACATCCTGTGGTTGCGGACGCCCTGGCCACCGGACTGGCTGCCGGGCAGGCTACCGACGAAATCGGTGCCGCCGAGCGCTCGGAGTTCCTCCTGGATCTGCTCGGCCCCAATGGGCTGCTCGCTGATCACTTCCCATACGGCGACTATGTTGCGAGCGGCCGTAGCTCGGGGTCGGAGGGGCTGGAGCTCGCGCTGCGACTCGTGCTGGAATCTCGGGTCGACATGTCCACCGGTCGGGCCGGTCCGCGTGCAGGCCGGGACACTGTGCTCGCTTTCGAGGGCGCATGGCACGGTTGGACGGGGGGCCTGCTTCCATTACTGAATCGCCGTCATTACCGACGCGGGCTGCCGACACCGGATACGACGGCGGCTTCAGGGCTGAACGTGCGACACATCCCTTTCGGCGACGAAGACGCGCTGCATGCGTTCGTTGACGAGCACAGTGACCGCTTACTGGCGACCGTGATCGAGCCCGTCCAAGGCGATGCGGGCATCCTCGAACCTCCCGACGGATATCTGCGCGAGGTCGCTGACCTCACCGCGCGTGCCGGGGGCCTGCTCGTCGCCGACGAAGTACTGACCTTCGCCAAAACGGGTGCGCTGCTAGCCATGCGCGACTCCCGCGGACCCGTGCCCACCGACGTGACAGTTGTGGGCAAGAGCATCGGAATGGGAGCTATCCCCTTCTCTGTGGTGATTGCACGTCGCGAGCTGCGTATCCGCACATCAGGCGCAGTGTCCACCAATGACCTACGTCCGCTCGCGTGCAGCGTAGCCAGATACGGGTTGCGCCACATCCATGACACCGGACTACTCGCGTCCTCTGCGGAACGTGGCAACGAACTGATCTGCCGAATGAATCATGAGCTGGTCGAACAGCGGGGCCATCTCTTCCGGGAAGTGCGCGGGACCGGGGCGCTGCTCGGCGTAGAGATGACCGAGCTCGGATCCGAGCGAATCCCCGCACTGCGCCGCTCGCTCGCGGAACACGGCGTACTGGTCGAGTTCATGGCAGGCGCCGGACGCCGCTCCCGGAATCACCGCTACGTGTTTCCCACATTACGTATCGTCCCGCCCCTGACGATCACCTCCGATGAGTCGGCGGAGCTGGTCGACCGGCTGACACGAGGCATCGATGCTTTCGAGGCAGCGGGAGCCTCCACATGAGTCTGGGTTCGCTGCGCCATGTGATCGAGCACGTCGACACCGACGCGCAGGGTGTTGTTCACTTCACGAGGTATCTTTCCTTGTTCGAAACCGTAGCTCTGCGCGGTCTCGATAAGCATGCCGCGGACTCGGTGAACTGGATAGGGGCCCATCAAGATCTGGCCATTGCCACCGTCTCGGCGGTGTACCGTTCCCCGGCACGGTACGCCGAACTGCTCGAAATCACGGCAGAGGTCGAGCGGGTCACTGGAGCGCGCATCGTAGTCCACGCGAGGGCCACTACCCACGAGGGAAGGGTAGAAATCGCCACTGGCATGCTGACGTTCTGCCTCGTCGATCGCGAAGGCCGTGCTCAGCCCATTCCCGCAGAACTGCGGTCGAGTCTCGTGAGCGGACCACCAATCATTTCGCAGGAGAACAACCATGTCTGATGTGTCGACAAGCATCTCCGCCGCACCTACCGAGGATCCCACCGGCCATCGAGTGGCTCACCGTACCGACAGCATGCTCGGCTTCAGCCAGATCAAGGATCTACTGCGGCATCGTCACCCTATGCTCTACCTCGACCGGGTAACGAGGCACGTCCCGGGAGAATCACTTACTGGACTTTTGGCCGTGTCCGGGAACATGGACGCGATCGCCGGTCATTTCCCAGAGCGGGCGGTGTTTCCGGGCACCCATCTCGCGCAGGCATTCTCCCAAGCAGGCATCGTGCTCTACTTGCTGAGTTCCCGCCCGCTCCGGGACGACGAGATGACCCTTATCGGTGCATTGAATTCGCGTTTCACCGCTCCGGTTGTCCCAGGGGATGTGGTCCAGTTCGATCTCCGTGTGCGGCGACTGCTAGACGACACGATGCTCTTCGGCGCCCGAGCTCATGTCGAGCAGCGTACTGTCGCGTTCTTCCGTGGAACATTGAGTCGGGTGTCGCTCGATCGTATGGGCGAGCAACTGTGGTGACACCGGTCGCGATTACCGGCTATGCCTGGTCGACCCCTCTCGGGACCGGGATCGACGAGGTGTGGAGTGCCCTGATCCAGGGCAAAGGGGGCCTCGGACCAGTACCGAGTCCACACCAGCTGCGTAATTCCGACGCAGGGTTGGCCGCAGGGTTAGACTACACCCGGACCAGTCCGGCAGACCGGCTCACATATCTGACTCGGCACGGTCTCTCGGCTGTGCTGAAGAACGCCGGACTTGACGCCGCGGTGTCGACGAAGCAGTGGGCGGTGGTCCTCGGCACAAGTTTCGGCGCATCCCTCGACACTGAGCAGGAATTGTTCGCGTGGGCCGAACAGTCTTGCATCGAGCTCGGATTACCGGCACCAGTCGTGCTATCCACCACCTGTTCGAGCGGAGTAGACGCGATCTCCTTCGGTCGCGACCTAGTTTTGGCCGGTCTCGTCGACGTATGCCTGTGCGGTGGCGTCGATGTACTCACAGAGGCCAAGCGGCTGGGGCATTCCTTACTCGGGACGATGTCACCGCGTACTGTCCGCTCATTCGACACCAGTGCCGACGGCATGCTGATCAGTGAAGGATACGGATTGGTTGTCCTGGAGTCCGATCACCATCTCCGAGCCCGTGGCGGTGCGGTTCTCGGCGAGGTAATCGGCTGCGGCTCGAGTAACGACGCCGTCGGCCTCACCGAACTCGACTCCTCTGGATCACATGTGGCCAGAGCGATCGGAATCGCGCTTCGGGAGGCGGGCGCCGAACCATCGGATATCGCCGTAGTAAGCGCTCATGCCACCGGAACCAGTATCAACGACCATGCGGAGGCGAATGCGCTCGACCTTGCTTTCGGTGACATCGAGCAGGGTCCGATGGTGGCCGCTACCAAAGGCGCGCTGGGGCACAGTCTCGGTGCCACCGGAGCTGTCGAGATGATCGTCACCTTGCAGATGCTTCGTACTCGACAGGTCCCTCCGGTGCTCGGTCTGCGAGAACCTCGATCCGAGCTCCGGCTGCGTGTCTGCGCGACGGCTCAGACCATCGAGCCAGGCGACAACATCGGGGTCACCGTGAGTCTCGGTTTCGGTGGCTTCAACACCTGCGTCGTAGTGAGGGCCACATCATGACTGAAGGGCGATGCCGCCGACACGTGTTCGATCTCGTCGAGAACCCGATGAAACCACCTCGCGGGCGGCTCAAGGCCGACCCCATTGCGTGGATGGTCAGTCATGCTGTGGGCGAACGGATTGCCGAGGAGCCTGTCCCTTCCGAGGCGGGGCCGACCGGTTTGGTGGTGGTGTCTCGTATCGGTCCGGTCATGACCCTGGCGCAGGTGCGGGTCCACATCGACACGGGTCGATTATCGCCGAGGCTATTCGCCGCAGCCTCACCCGGCACGCTCGCAGCGGTGGCCTGCATCGTGCACGGTCTACACGGACCGTCGCTGGTGCTCACCTCTCTGGGCGATCACGGCATGGACATGCTCGGTCCAGTAGTCACTCGCTGGCTGTCGTCGGGCTGCGGGCGCGTCGTCATCGCCTGCCATGAGCAGACCTCGCCTGATTGCCACATAGTGACAACGACAATCCGGCCGAATGGGGCGTCGTGATCGACCATAGCCACCTGCTCCGGTTTCTCGGCACGGCCGTCGATGCGGGTGACAGTGAAGCAAGCGCGCTGGCATCATTCGAACAGACTGCGGCCGTCCTGAGGAAGGCGTCATTCCAGGCAGGAGATGCTGTCTTACTGGCATCGACGCATGGTCTCGGCACCGTCGGCGCATTCTTCGCCATACTCGACGCCGGCCTGGTGCCGGTTCCTCATGGTCCAGGACGCGGCGATCGGCTTCTTTCAGCCGCTTCCACACTGCACTGCTGTGCTGTGCTCATGTTGTCGGGCACAGGGTTACGTCCGAAAATCGACCTGCGCTTCGTCCCGGCGCAGAACAATGAACAGCGGCCATACCGTCCTGGTGAGGTCGTACTGCTGACCTCAGGAACATCCGGCATTGCCACCGGATGTGTGCACGACATCGATTCGCTGCTCACCAACGGACTCCGGCATCTCCGTTCGCTCGGTATCGGTACTGGGCACCGGACGTTGGTGAACTTGCCCCTCTACTTCTCCTTCGCTCTTGTCGCTCAAGTGCTTGCCGCCTTCCAGAGTGACGGCTCGATAGTGTTGGCACCACCACCTTTCACACCAACCAATTTCGATGCGACCGTGTCGCGCTACGAGATCGACATCGCCGCGCTGACCCCGTGGCTGGTTCACGACCTATTGTCCACTGAATGGCAGTCCCCGAGCTCGCTGCGAACACTTTCTGTCGGTGGCGCCCAGTTGCCACTCGAAGAGGTCCGTCGACTCCGTGACCGGTGCAACACCACAAGTCTCGCGATAACCTACGGCTTGACCGAGGCAGGCCCGCGGGTCTCGACTCTGCTCACCGACAACATCGACGATGCCCGGCTCGCCTCCGTCGGGCTGCCGATCGAGGGTGTAAAGGTGGTTTCCCCAACGGTTCCAGGTGAAGTCCGGGAATTGATCGTCCACACAGACACTGCGACGAAACGGCGCGTCGGCGCCGTCCGGCGAAACCGACATCAAGACCAGCGCGGAACGGTCCGCACGGGCGATATGTTCTCAGCCGACGAAGACGGCTATTTATTCTTCCACGAGCGCCATCGCGACATCATCGTGCACCGTGGGAGCAAACTCAACCTGCGCTCGGTACGGCAACTTGTCGAGGAGTCGCCGCTGGTTGTCTATAGCCGCACCAGACCGACACGCGAGGGCTACGCCCTCGATCTGTTCGCCCAACCCACCGCGGACGCTTCCGATAGTGAGATCAGCCGGAGCGCCTTGCGCCGCCTCGCGCTGCGGGAGCGCCCCACACAGATCACGATTTCGCGGGCTGAACGGCCACACAAGTAGCGCAGCCACAGGTGTCCAGTGGTTGCTCAGGATAGGGCAGCAACGCATGAGAGAAGGTGAAGACGGGGTCGAAGTCCGAGCACCATGGCAGTCAAAGCCGCTGATGCGGACAAATTGACGACGAACGAGGCAGGTATGTCCGACCCCACACTCGAGCTGTCTCATATCCGATTCTTCGCAGAAGACGCTGAGGAATCAGCCCGCACATTAGAGCGAGAGTCGGGGCTTCGCCGGATCGATTCAGGCCCCTGGGCTGTGCGGGCTGCTGAGCGGACAGTCTGGCTGCGAGCAGGCAATGCAGTGGGTGTCGTAATCGAACCTCGGCGCGAGCCCCGCGCTGCTGCTTATCTGGCCCGCCATGGCTTCGGCGTCGCCGATATCGCGCTCGAGACCCCTGATGTCGGTGCGGCTTATGCCGCGCTGGTCGAGCGAGGGGTCGAGGGGGTCGAGGAGCCCAGCTCGGTCGCCGGGCAATTGCAGGCTGTCGTCGCGGGCTTCGGCGACATCACTCACACTCTGGTGGAGCCGGTGGAGCATGATGCCGTACTCAGCCCGGACCGAAATCCTGTGGGAGTTCAGGAGATCGACCACTTCGCTTTCCTGGTACCGGGAGGCCAGCTCGAGCCCACCGTGGAGTATTACACCCTCGGATTCGGTTTCGAGCGGGTCTTCTCCGAACGCACAGAGGTGGGTGGCCAGGCAATGAACTCCTGGGTGGTCACCAGTGCCGGGCACAGTCTTACGCTGACGATCCTCGAGCCCGACCTCACTCTCAACCCAGGACCAGTCGACCATTTCCTCAAGAACCACGTCGGCGCTGGGGTCCAGCATGTGGCCTACCGCGTGGAAGACATCGTTCACGCTGTCGAGACCCTCATCGACGGCGGTATCAAGTTCCTCGATACCCCGGACGCCTACTACGACCGGCTGCCGGACCGGGTGCCCGGCCTCGACCGCGATCTAGAGGATCTACGTCGGCTCGGAATTCTTGCCGACCAAGATCACGGCGGCCATCTCTACCAGATTTTCGCCCACTCACAGCACCCACAACGGACTTCCTTCGCTGAGATCATCGAGCGCCGTGGTGCCGAGCTATTCGGCAAGGGCAATATCGCCGCGCTATACGATGCCATCCGACGGGCCGTCTGACGTGACAACTACCGACTGGCTCTCCCGGCTCGGCATGCCCCAATCTCTGGACCAGCGTGACAAACCACAACACTGGCGCCGTCTTCGCGACGCAGGCGCTGCTCACTGGGCGCCGCCGACTGACGGCCGACCGGGGTTCTGGGTAGTACCACGGTACGCGGATGTGCAGGCACTCGCCTCCGATCGACGACTGATATCCAGTCGAGGAAACATGCTGCTGTCGCTGCGGGAGGGGGGAGATCCGGCGGGCGGTCGTCTGATGGCCGTCATGGACCCGCCGGACCATACTGGTCTCCGCAGGATCATGGGCGGCCCATATTTTCGGACCTTCCTCAACGCGCTCCCGCCGCGCATCGAACACGCTGCCACGCTCTATCTCGACGAACTCTTGGACCACGCCGCACAGAACGACGGTGTCGTCGACATCGCACCGCTACTCAGCGAAAAGCTGCCTATCACAGTGGTATGCGACCTCATCGGCATTCCGCAGGCAGACCGCGCGTGGCTGCTCGCGCGCAGCAAGGACGCGCTCAGCGCTGATGAAGCCGATACCGATCCTGTGTCCGGGCAAATCGCGCGAATCGAGGTCGTCGAGTACTTCAACAACCTCGCCCAGATACCTCAGCCCGGAACTCTTCTCGAGATACTCGCCAGCTCTACCTCAACTGAAATGGACAGAGAGCGCATCGCGCTGAACTGCTACGGGCTTCTCCTCGCTGGCGACGAGACGACCAGACTCACCCTGAACTCGGCATTCTCGTTACTCGCTCGCAACCCGCTGTCCTTGGAGGCACTAATTCGCCGAAGTGTCAGCCTCGACGAGGCGAGCGAGGAAATCCTGCGTGTCACCTCGCCCGTCGCTCACATCGCTCGAACCGCTTCTGCGGACATACAACTCGACAATGTGGTCATTCGCGCCGGCGACATCGTCACCAGCTGGATAGTATCAGCGAATCATGACGACCGGGTCTTCGACGACCCGGAAACGCTGCGGTTGAACCGTGGCGGACATCATCTGGCCTTCGGGCACGGCCCGCATTACTGTTTCGGATCTCATCTGGCCGGACTGCAGGTCCGGGCTGTTCTGCGGCTTCTGCGGATGCGAGTCGCCTGGCTCGAACCAGCAGGCAACCCTCGTCCGATCTACTCCTCGTTCTTGCGCGGCTACGCCAACATGCCGGTCGCCCTCAAACCCACGCAGGTAACAACATGACATTCACCCTAATGAACCGTATCAACGGCCATCTGAGAACGCGTGGGTCGGAACCAGCCATCGAGTCGTTGGATACCGACGGCGAAGCAATCACCGTCACCTATGACGACCTGGCTCGGCTGACTGAACGCGCTGACCGCGCACTGACCGAGGTCGGCGTGAAAACTGGTGACCCGGTGAAGGTCGCTATGCGACGCACCCCCGAGCTCATAGCAGTTCTCCTCGCAATCTGGCGTGCGGGCGCCTATTACGTGCCGATCCCTGCCGACACCTCCACGCGGGCACGTCAAATCGCCGAGATGTACCCGAGGGCAGTCACCGTAACGAACGCATCGAGCGGAGAAACACCACGCGTCATCGCGCCGGATAACCACTTCGCAGAAGCCGAATTCGATCAGCAGACCACAGTCGATCCATTTCTGGCCTACGTAATGTTCACCTCCGGTTCCACCGGAACACCCAAGGGCGTCGCGATCCCGCGGGACGCGGTCGAACGACTGGTGCTCGACCAGACCTGGGATGACGGGCACCACCACCGTCTTGGCATGGTCGCACCCCACGCATTCCAGCTGAGCACCTATGAAATATGGGTGCCACTCGCACGTGGCGGGACGATCGTGATGGCACCAGACGGTCCGCTGGATTACAGCGTGCTCGCCGCACTCGCGCAGCGGCTCCAGGGGCAGTCATTACACCTGACCGCCGGCCTCTTCCGCGCCGTCGCCGCGGACCGTCCTTCGCTGCTCACCGGTATCAGCGAGGTGGCGACCGGCGGTGACGTAGTCTCGCCTGCTGCCATCCGCGCCGTCCTGGAGCATTGTCCAGGAACCACGGTCAGGCCGATCTATGGCTGCACCGAGGGTGTACTGTTCTCGACCACTCAAAGCTACTCCAACGTTACTGATGTCGGCTTTCTCGCCTTGGGCGGACATGCTTTCGCCGGCGCGACCATCACGGTCGTCGACGCAGAACTGCGCGAACTACCAGCGGGCGAAGTCGGCGAGATATGTATCGGTGGCGAACGTCTTGCAGCCCGGTACCTGGACCAACCCGAACTCACGCGCGAGCGATTCGTCCGTCGCCCCACAGAACCGTTCGATCGCATCTACCGCACCGGAGACATCGGCCGAATAGATAGCCGAGGTGAGTTAGTGCTGCTCGGCCGGGCCGACCGTCAGGTGAAGATCCGTGGTTTTCGAGTCGAACTCGCGGAAGTGGAATACGCACTGTCGAGCCTGGTCGGGGTTCGCGACGTCGCAGTCAAAGCACTCGACCCCGCAACCGATCACACCCGTTTGATAGCCGCGGTCACCGGAACTGTGGAATCTCCGTCTGCCCTGCGCCGCATGGCAAAAACCATATTGCCCGACTACATGATTCCCGAGGAAGTAAAGGTGATGCCGAGTCTTCCACTCACCCCCAACGGCAAGGTGGACTGGTCCGAGATCGCCGAATCGGTCGTGCCGCGTCTCGTCGACGAGTCGGAGGTCTGCCGACTGTTCGGCAAATTCCTTCACACCGACACTGTCACACCCCACGACAACTTCTTCGATCTCGGCGGGCAATCCATCGCCGCTATGCGTCTGGCTGCCGCACTCTCCGAGCGCACCGGTGTCGAACTGTCAGCACGTCAGATCTTCGACGCACCCTCACCACGGCAACTCTGCGCCGTGATCGACTTCAGGAGACCCTGATGACAGATCCGATCACCACCCGCGGTCTCACCGCCAACCAGCAATTCATCTGCGCCTATGACGACGGCGACGACGGTCCGTTCGGTCCCTATTACACAATCACCCACGGCTGGTGGGTATGCGGCGAGGTGAGTGTCGAAGCGGTACAGCGCGCTCTCGACTCGCTCCCACGCCGTCACGAGGTATTGAATACCGTCATCCGACGCGCCAGTGGAACTACGGTGGGCGAGGCGCGCCAAGAGATCTACCCCGCGCGTTCGGTGCCGCTCTGTGTTGTGCAGGAAACCGGCGATGTCGATCGGGACAGGAGCACAACTGAGCACCTCGCGCACGCTCGAAACAGCCCATTGCCGGCTACCGAGCTGCCTCTGATGCGAGCGACCCTGGTCGTTTTCGACTCCGAAACCCGTTTGCTGATAATCACCTTCCATCACCTGGCTGTCGACGGCGTCGCGGTCCGGGTACTTGTGCGTGAACTTGCCGAACTCTTGGCGCGTGAGCAAGGCTATATCTCGGAGCCACTGCCTGAGCCCGTCCCCTACCGCGACTACGCCACATGGGAAGAGAAGTTTCTCAGCTCGGGCAACGCCGAGCGGCATCGCGAGCACTGGCGCCGCGCTCTGGACGGTGCACGCATCCAGACCTGGCCCACCGATGTTCCTCGCGGTAGCAGTCGAGTCAAAACAACCGGCACCTGCCGCTTCACGATCGATGCGGAAACCACTGCCAGACTCCACAAAACGGCCCGGACACACAACGCGACGCTGTTCATGGTCTGCTTCGCGGCCTACGCGCTACTGTGCGCCGACGAGGGACAGCCCGAGGTTACCGTGCCGACCTTCTCGCCTGGTCGCCCTCCTGGTTTCGAGGAGACCATCGGTCCCTTCTTCAACTTCACCCCATTACGGATCGACTTGCGCGGAGGCCGTACCCTCACCGAAGCGATCGAGCAGGTCCGCGGTGCGGCGCTCGAGGCAGGCGAGAACGATATTCCGGCAATCCCGGCGCTGGTGCCCGAGACCATGATGCCCGCGATGCAATCGGACCGGGCAACAGCGGTGTTCCAGGTTTTCCCTTTCCCCCACTTGCTCGACCACACCCGCGTCGGCGGCCTCGAGTTCACTGAGGTACGTCGCTGGGCTACTGAAAGTGCAAACGAATTGGGCAGTTCGGACGACCAGGGTGCACAGATTCCCGACGGATGCCTCTGGACTCTCTCGCTCGACCCGAGCATGCCCGATATCTCCGGCACTCTCGACTACCGCCGTGATCTTTTCGACCCCGCGACCGCTCGTGGACTGGCACGCCGGTATGTCGATCTGCTCGAGCAGACGACCGCCGCACCTGATGTTCCTGTCGAGCAGCTGACGCTCGAAGACGCTTGAGCCGCACCTACGAAGACACCCAGAACCGACCTCAGAGGAGCCTGCCTTGGACACCACTCCGGTTGACCACCCGACTGCCGTCACCGACTTGGGACAGATCGCCGCGGATCTGCTGCCGATCCTTCGGAACTTTGCTCAGGAGGGTGACGAAGCCCGACGTATGCCACAGCCCGTCTTCGACGCGCTCTCGGAGTCCGGGCTGCCGAAACTGCGGATCCCCATCGCACTCGGCGGTATGGAGGCGGACAACCGCACAACCTACGAGGTCGTACGCGCTGTCTCACGGGGCGACGGCGCGGCGGGCTGGACCCTCGCGGTGTGGGCAGTCAGCTCGTGGATGGCAGGCTTGTTCCCGGACACGGTGCAGAAGACCATCTTCGAAACGCCCAGCTGTCGCGTGGCAGGCATTCTGTCGCCTGGTGGCGTGGCCGTTCCTACCGACGACGGGTACATCCTCAACGGGCGTTGGTCGTTCAACACCGGAGCTGCCCAAAGTCACTGGAACACTCTGGCAGCGGTCATCCAGGAAGAGCACTCCGAGCCCATCCCGGTCATGGTTGCTGTCCGGATAGACGACCTCGTCGTAGACGACGACTGGCATACCTCGGGAATGCGCGGCTCCGGCAGTGTCACAGTGGTCGCGAACGGCATCCGGGTGCCCCATGCGCATGTGCTCCCCATGGGGCCTGCGATCGCAGGCGCCCCCCCGAGCAACAGCAACGCGACTGTGCCCATGTACCGGACGCCATTCATGGTGATGGCAGGCATCACGGTGGGCGCGGTAGCAGTCGGCCTCGCCGAGGCCGCGATCGACACATTCCTCGAGCGGCTGCCTGGCCGTGGCATCACCTACACCGACCATGCCGACCAGAGTCAGGCCGGTGTAACCCACATCCAAGTCGGCGCTGCGTCCCGGCTGATGGAAGAAGCACGTCTCCACGTCTCCCATGCCGCACAGTTCAGCGACGAAAAGAGTGCCTCCGAGGCGTCCTGGACCGTTGAAGAGCGGGTTCGGATGCGGCTGCACCTCGGCGGAGCTACTCGTCGTGCCCGTGAAGCCGTCGATCTGCTCGCGAGCATCAGTGGCGGGTCCTCGACCTACCTGCACGTGCCGATCCAGCGGATTCAACGCGATATGCACACCCTCGCGCTGCACGCGGTAATGAATCCCGAAACCAATGACGAGCTCTACGGACGAGTTGCCTGCGGCATGGCTCCACACACGCTCTACATCTGAGAATGCATGAGCCAACCGAAAAGGAAACCAATGCAACGAGACCACGCCGTCGTGGTAGGCGCCGGACTCGCAGGCCTGCTGACCGCTCGAGTCCTCAGCGACCACTTCACAGATGTCGTCGTGGTGGACCGCGACCGACTGCCCGGGCAGGCAGAGCCACGGCCAGGTGTCGCCCAAAGTCGCCACGCCCATGGCCTGGTTGCTCGTGGCCAGGAAATCTTTGAAACGCTGTTTCCTGGGATCTCCGGAGAACTGCGACAACACGGAGTTGTGCCAGGAGACTTCAACTCCGACATCAACTGGTACTTCGGTGGACAACTCTTCGCACCGGGAAAGTCCGGCCTGACCTCGATACCCGCTACACGGCCCACACTCGAGTTCGAGGTGCGGCGGCGAGTCACTGATCTGCCCAATGTCACTGTTCGTGACCAGACGGAGGTCGCGACTCTACAGACCCGGCACAAGCAGGTCACGGGTCTCGAACTGTACAACTTGCGGACCAAGACCGCAGAGAAAGTCGAGACCGACTTCGTCGTGGATTGCTCAGGACGCGGCGGCAGGTTGGCGAAGTGGATGTCCGCGCATGATATGACCCCACCTGACGAGGAGACCGTCGAGATCGGACTTGCCTACACCAGTGCTCGGTTCGCCGTCCCAGAGGATCCTTTCGGCGACAAGATCGCCACCATCCTCGCCAACTCGCCCGAGGCGCCCCGCGGCTGCTTCTTCTACCGTTCCCCGCAGAGGGACAACGAGGTCGAGGTCTCACTCACCGGCATGCTGGGCGACCACGCTCCGACGGACCTTCCTGGCTTCATGGAGTTCGCGCGGTCCCTGCCCGTGCCATCGATTCACAAGGCTCTGCAGGACGCCGAGGTAGTCGACCCACCCGCAAAGCTGACCTACCCGGCCAGCAGATGGCGCCACTACGAGTCCTGTCCGGAACTCTTCGACAATCTGGTCCCGCTCGGTGACGCGATTTGCAGCCTCAATCCGATCTACGCCCAGGGGATGACGGTCGCGGCGCTCCAGGCACTCGAGTTGGATCGACTGCTCGCAGTGCCGCGCTTCTCGGCGCGGACCTATCATCGAGCCTGCGCTCGCATCATCGGACAAGCATGGTCGGTATCGGCAGGTGCGGATCTGGCCTACCCGAAGGCCAAAGGTCGACGCACAGTACTCGTCAGGTTCGCCAACGCCTACATCAGCAGGCTGCACGTGGCCGCAACCGTTGACCCCGTGCTCTCGAATGCTTTCTTCCAGGTCGCCGGCTTGATGCGGTCTCCGGCCACGCTATTTCACCCCCACGTAGTCGCCAGGGTCCTCTGGGGCAGTCTGCGCGCCGACCGCACTCGATCCCGCATCCCAACCAGGAGCAACCGTGTCCATGCGTGAGTTCACAGTCCACATCGCCGACGAGGAGATCCACGAGGTCCGTCACCGTCTGCGCACCGCACGTTGGCCATATCTCGTTGGCGCAGATGACAATTGGGATCGGGGTATGTCTGCCGAAGCCGTGCGGGGAGCAGCACGGTACTGGGCAGAAGAATTCGATTGGCGCGAGACCGAGAACACCATCAACTCGTTCCCGCAACTCATGGTCCCCGTCAATGGAACCGAGGTGCACGTCGTCCACCTACCGTCGCCGCGAACGGATGCCGTCCCGCTCGTGCTGGTGCACGGTTGGCCGAGTAGCTTCATGGAGTTTCTCCCGATCGCACGCGAACTCGCCCAGCCCACCGACCCGTCAGCGCAGGCGTTTCACGTGGTCGTACCATCCATCCCTGGCTACGGATTCTCCCCGCACCCCGGTACCCCCGGTTGGGATACACGTCGTGTGGCACAGGCGTTCGTCGAGGTGATGGCTGCGCTGAACTATCACCACTATCTCGTACACGGAGGCGACTGGGGGAGCCCGATCGCGCTGCGGATGGCCGAGGCCGCCCCTGGCGATGTCAGGGGGGTGCACCTGTCCATGCTTGCCACCTTCCCTCCGGATGGGCCCGCGAGCGTGGCCGCGCTCAGCCCTGACGACCAAGCGAAGGTGAATTTCGCTTTGGAATTCGAACAAGTGGCTTCGGGCTGGCGCAAGATTCAGTCCACCCGACCCCACACCCTCTCCTACGGACTCCGCGACTCCCCGGTCGGTCAGCTTGCCTGGATCTGCGAGAAGTTTCACGAGTGGAGCGCACCAGGACTAGTGCTCGACCAATGCAGAGTGCCGCTCGAGTTCCAGGTCGCGACCGCGGCGCTCTACTGGTTCACCGGCACCGCGAGCACCAGTGCCGAACTCTACTTCGAATCGAACCGAACAGACGCGGACTTCGTCGCCACCTGGGGCGGACCGTGGGCAGTATCGGCTCCTGTCAGCGTGCTCGAGCTCGGGCAGGACGTCGTCCGGCCGGTGCGAGAATGGGCCGATCCCCTGCTTCCGACACTGCGATCGTGGCGAGTCCTTCCAAACGTCGGCCACTTCCCCGCTCTAGAGGCCCCCGACGCCCTTGTAACCGAGTTGCAGATATTTGCCACTGAGACATCTCCAGCGGTAGCCGGCGACACGCGTGGGCACACCACGACACCGGCTTCCCGCGGAAAGTCGCGGCAACAAGCCATCTGAATATTTGCTGTGGCACTTATCCCCGACTAGTCGAAATGCCGGGCAGGTAACGGATATGACAGGTCGGGGCACCACCGGTCTCCTCGAATGCGAGGATACGCGCTGTCGGTGCGTCGAATACGCACCGACAGCAGCCACACTTCACCGAAACTGCTTCGGCGCCGCTGATGTGCTGGGCTGCTGAAGTTCTCGCCAGCTCATCGGGGGTTGCGGGGAAACGCGCGGAGCGAGTTCATCTCGTTCCTCGACTATGAACGTCGGGATCCGCCAGGTGATCTGTTCGACCGATGCTACTTGGACCCCGGACCCGATAGGGAAGGGAAGGACGTGGTGGGGCAATGCGGTGGAACCTGCTCCGAACTCCTTCGCTCCCCAGGATCGGTCGGTCCGGCGAGTGTTGGTGACTGCGGCCGGTCAGCCTGCGCGGGTCCCGGTGAGTGTCCGCTCCAGTATTTCGTACTCGATTTCGATTGTCTCCAGCACTGAAGATACTGCGGACTCAGTGATCTTGGAGCGGAAGAACGGTACGGTCGCCTCGAGATCGCCGGTCCACTGGAGCTGACTGCCACCATCGACGACAGTCAGGGACGCAGAACCGCGGAGCTTGATCGGTGCTCCGTCTATGTCGAGCAAGAACTCCGCGACACGTGAGCCGTCCGGCCTCTGCGCATCCCACCGTTCGGTCTCCACCACTGTTATCGAAGGCTTCACCAGTGTCCTCACGAACTCGGGCATTCGGGTGGTAGCGAGGCGGCGGCGGGTGACAACCTCGATCCGGTCGCCATCGTGGTGTGTGGCCATGCGGTAGTCGAGCGCGCCGAGAGCCTCGGCTTTGGCTGCCTGGGTGGCAGGGGCGACCAGCGCGGCGTGCACTTCGGCGGGCTCCGCGCTGAAAGTGCGTGCGGTTTCAACGTACATGTGGACTTCCTGGTCTGTCGTCGATAGTGGATCAGCGGGGCAAGGTGCCTCGATAGCTGACGTGAGCACCGCGGTCTTGAAGGCGGCGCACAACATAGGGCGCCGCACGCTCGGCCAGAGCCGCGATAGTGTTGGACGGGTTGACCGTGAGGGCGGTCGGCACCGCCGATCCGTCGACAACGAAGATCCCTTTGTGACCACGTAATTCGTGAGTCGGGTCCAGTGCGCTTATCGTAGGGTCGTCACCGATCCGGCATGACGCCAATGGGTGCACGGTATAAGCGCCGACAAGATCGTTCGTCCATGGAGTAACGGTGCCGAACCCAGGTTTCTCGACAACCTTGGATACCAGTTCGTCGGCCTCCGCCCAGGCCGCGAGGGTGCTCGCGCGCGGCCGGTACCGCAGAGTCCCTCGGCCTAGCAATTGCTGGCTGAGCCGCACTGCGTTTCCGGTAGGCGGCGGGGCGCCGAACACGCCCTCGTTGTCATCTTCGATCAATTGGAACAGCATCAGCCACGATTGCCAGTCGCCCAGCATTTTCTTCTTCTCGAGCCCGAACCAAGCGGGTCCGCCTGGTTCGGGCTCGGACGCCTGAGCGAGAATCGTGCCGAGCCCGGGCGGAAAATAGAGCTGCTCGACAGAGAATCGAGTGAACTCGGCTCGGCTTGCGTCGAGGTGGTCCCAGGTCGAGACCACCGGGCCGCGGCCGACCTGGAACGAGCGGTACGCCGAGCCGTTGCCTGCCTCCAGCCCGAACTCTTCGTGGAGCCGGGAATCGTCGAGAAGCGCGACATTGATCCGCTCTCCATTACCGGAGAAATACTTGCCGACAGCATGTGGCAGCGTGCCGCCGAGCTGCTCGCGTGAACGCTGCAGGATGACAGGGGTTGCGCCTGCCCCCGCGGCGATTACCACAATCTTGCATCGGATGCTGCCATGGCCAGTGTGTTCGCGGTAGTCGACCGGATGCACCAAGCGGTACTCGACGAGATATTCGTCGTCCGCGGTGCGAGTAATCGTCTGTACCTCGTGCAGCGGCCTGATCTCAGCGCCCGCTGCCTCGGCTGCGGGGATGTAGTTGAGCAACATGGATTGTTTGGCGTCCTCGCGACAGCCAGACATCATCCAGTTGCAATTCGTGCAGCGCGAGGTATCGACAGCCGAGGGCAACGGATTGGCGGTGTAACCGGCGTGGTCGCACATCCGTGCCCACATGCCCCCTGGGTAGCTCACGTCATTCCAGTCGTGCCGGGTAACCGGTAATGCCTGTGCTACGCGGTCATACCATGGGTCGAGCGAGGCGCGGTCGATCGCAGTCGGCCAGAGCGGCCGGTTGAGCGAGCCCCGGCGGTCGAAGATGAAGTGGGGCGCTCGCGGCATAGCGGCGAAGTACACGACGCTACCTCCGCCCACGCAATTACCTGCCAGCACACTCATGCCATCGCCCGCGGTGAAATCGAAGAGCTGCGTACTCGAGCTGCCGAACTGGAAGCTCTGCTGGAACTCCTCGCCCTCCAGGCGTGGCCCGCGTTCGAGCACAACAACACTCGCACCGGCCTCGGCGAGATGGAAGGAAGTGATGGCGCCGCCGAAGCCGGATCCGATAACAACCGCGTCGACAGTGTCTTCGTGAACGCTCACGGCATATTTCCGTTCTCATCGGTATCGGGATGGAGTCGAGCCATAGGCTGTCGGTAACTCGCTCGGTCGAAGCCCCAATGTCCGTTCTCGTCCGGCCGAGCGAACCCGAGGGCGAGTAGTCCTGGATGCTTCTCGGCAATCGCAGTGGCGGTATCACGGTGCGGTGCCGAGTCATAAGCCATATAGGAGAAAAGGGCGAGCAGGAACCAGAAGTCGCGCAGAGGTGCGCCCGGCGCGCTGAGATCGGCTACCAATCCCCTCCGTGCTGGATAGTCGAGATCGGCGAAAGGGAGATCCTCGTCCACCACTGCTCCGATTTCGGCCGCTCGCTCACGCGCGTGGTCGTTGAGCAGGTGGGCCATCTCGGCGATGCCGTCTTCGATGCCGGTCGCGGGGTCCTGCAGGACGATCAGAGCACCTGCCTCTACCGCGCCCGGCAGGGGCGAGACGCCCGCTATCGCACGGTCCTGCTTATGCCGCTTACGACCAGGGAGCACGGTGTCAGCGAACGCCTCCAGCGTAGTGGTCTCTATGGCAGTGAGCGCCACGATTGTCCCCTCTGATCGGTTGGACGGTCAGGCTCGAGTGTCTGTGTCGACATCCAAAACGTTAAGCACTCTGCTCATCAGGACGTCTTGTCCTGTGCGCTGCCGGGCCACTGGATGGTCGATATGCCCCCGCAGGGTGTGGCCTGTCCGTTTGGTTCGAGTGTGGTGGCGGGAACCTGACATCAATTTGTCCGACCCCTGACGCACCCGGCCTGGTAGACAATGCGTGCATCGACCCGACCGATCGAGGAGAGATATGCCGGCATCCAACTCGGCGGAGAACGCCCCTATCGCCGCTCTTCGGTTCGAAGCCGAGACCGTGACCGCGCTGCTCACCGATCTCGGCGGCGAAGAATGGGACACCCCAACACCTGCGACAGGCTGGACAGTCCGACACCAGGTCGCGCACCTGATCAGCGTCTATCGCCTCGCCACGAAGGCAGCAACGGATCCGGAAGGCTTTCGTTCGCTGCTCGCCCAGCTCAGCGGGAATTTCAACCGCGATGTAGCCGCTTCGATGAAACCACTGCTCGCTAAGGACCAGGTCGAGCTCACTGCGACGTGGGAGCAAGTCGCTGCCGAGGCCGTCGCTGCCCTTGATTCGCTGCCCGGCGACCGCATGCTGCCCTGGCTGGTCAATGATATTCCAGCCGCTGTGCTAGCCATGGCCGGGACCACGGAGGCCTTTGCCCATGGCCAGGATATCCGCGACACCTTCGGGACCCTGCGCACGCCGAACGATCACGTACGCGCGATCTGTGAGTTCGCCTACCATACTCGCGAATTCGGCTGGCTCGGTCGAGGAGAACAACCGCCCGCTGAACTCGGCCTCCGCTTCGAACTGAACTCGCCGAGCGGTCAGCGCTGGACGATCGGTGATCCCAAGGGCGACGACGTCGTCACCGGCGACGCGTGGGACCTCGCTCTACTCGTCACCCGCCGACGCCACCCCGAAGACCTCGCACTGAGTGGTGGGACAGAGCTGGCACGACGGTGGATGTCCGTTGCACAGGCGTACCGCGGCCCTGCCGGAGAAGACCGACAGCCTGGGCAGTTCGTCGGCCGGGCTGTCGTGGGCGGAGCGCCCTGAGTAGGGTTCCGGTAGAACTCGCCGAGAATCCAAAGTTGTTCGACATGCGCACTGATCAGGATCGAAATCTCGGTGCGGGGCAGGTTTCGCATCGGATGCGAGTCGCCAACTGCGGGCATCTGGTTACAGTCGTTCGAGAGTCATTCTCAGCGCCGATGCGTTTTCGCAGGTTGAACCTGAGTCACATGACACGTACGCGGCAACATCAATCCTTCGGTGATTGGCGATTCACCGCCACCTGACCGGGAACACGTCCATATCCGTTGTTTTCTCGGCGAGTTCTACAGGAACCTCGGATCGGCCAGCATACGGACGCTGCGGTTTCCAGTGCTTCCCGAAGTCGAGCGGCAGCTAGTTGGCATCTAGCTCCCACTCATCCTCATCAGCCTGCATGGACACGCAGTCTGTCCCAAGGCACTCTAAAAATGAGGTACGACACGCGAGCAAAGCCTAATCCGGTAGTTCACGGGGTTCCCGGCGTTCTGTGCCAACCTTTTCGACCTTGATGAAGTAGGAAAACCGAACCTAATAGCAGCTTGTTACTTCGTTTCTGGTGCTTGGCAGTCATTTGGTTCAGTGGTGATGCTCCTTGCTCCAGTGTTCTCCGGAGTTGATCCGGACCGTGATTCCTAGTGGACCGCGGCAGCGGCCGAAATCGCCGAAGCCCTGGCGACGCTGCGCGCCGCAGCCGCGCATGCCCAGTACGAGGCCGCGACCGCCGCCAATCTCGCCATGCTCGGTCGCAGTGCAGGGGCCGCACGATGACCGTGCTGGATGTGTCAGTGCCGGTCTACTACGCCACCGCCATCAAGCTGGCCGATGCCGCGGCCGAGTTCTGGGCTGCGGTGGATGCCGAATGGTCTGAGCTGGCCGAGTCCCATGCCATGGCAGGCTCCTACAACGAGGCGAGAGAGTGGGCCGAGTCCTACGACACCAGCGCTGAGACAATTCTGACCACAGCGCGCAAGTTAGTGCTTCGTTCCTCAAAGGGTATACATAAACCGGCGGCGTAGGGTGCGTGGTTTGGGTGGCGGGCGGCCCCACACCCAGGGACGGGCGCGGGTATTGAGCTGGACGGTAGCGATCCGGGTGGCGTAGGTGATCTCATCGGGATCGGCGAAAGACACTCCAGCGAGGGGCGAGCTTACGGAACAGACGCCACCAACCCTCCTGCATGTTCAGCCAGCAGGCACGTTTGGGGATGAACACATGCCGGATTCTGCGGTGGCCGGTGAGCCATGCACGGGTACTTCTGCTGTCATGGCTGGAAAGGTTGTCGGTGACGACCACGATCTGCCCGTGT
>NZ_JBWSOR010000035.1:0-48238 GCF_056629435.1 Nocardia sp. TBRC8007
CGGGTGTCCTCTATCCTGTAAGTTGCGACCCATGGCAGAACATACACCGGGGCTGCGGGTACTAGGCAGACTACGGCTGAGCAGGGATACCGACGAGTCCACCTCGATCGAGCGCCAGAAAGACGCCATCACCCAGTGGGCGACGCAAGAGGGGCACACGGTCATAGGATGGGCCGAAGACGTTGACGTAAGCCGGTCCACAGACCCGTTCAACACCCCAGAGCTAGGCAGATGGTTTAAGCCGGATAAAGCTGGTGAATGGGACATTGTTGCGGCTTGGAAGCTCGACCGGCTAGCCACCGGAAGTATTTACTTGAATAAAGTCATGTCCTGGTGCTTCGAAAACAACAAATCGCTGGCGTCAACTACCGAGAGATTCGACCTGAGCACATGGGTGGGTAGGCTTATTGCCAACGTCATAGCTGGTGTCGCCGAGGGCGAATTAGAGGCGATTCGGGAACGCACCAGGGCGTCACGCGCAAAACTCTTGCAGCTTGGGCGGTGGCCCGGAGGGGCTGTGCCGTACTGGTGTGACAAGCACAAAGTCGACAATGGGTACAAGCTCCGCAATAACCTCGAACGATCCAATGTGGTCCTACGGGTGGTGTCTGATGTCATCTCGGGCAAGTCAGTAGGTGAAGTGGCCCACGACCTGAATTCCGAGGGCGTGCCATCTGCCACCGGGAAGGCTTGGTCATCCAAGGTTTTATGGCAGATTCTCACGAGCAAGACATTGCTTGGGTATGCCACTCATGAGGGTGTGACAATCCGAGACGCGGAGGGTAAGCCGGTGCTACTCGGGGACCCGTTGCTCACCTTCGAGCGATGGGAGGAATTACAACACGCGCTTGAGCAGCGGCGTAACCCGAACCGTAAACGTACCCGCAATCCATCTCGATTGTTGGGGGTGGCGAAGTGCTGGACCTGCGGGCTCAATTACTCGATTCGGGACCATGAAAAGAACGGGAATCGGTATCGGTACTACTGGTGCCGTGGGAGGCACCCCGGAGAGGGGCAACTGCCCGCCGGTTGGCTCGAGGAACTGCTGGCGGAGCAGTTCCTCGAGTCGGTGGGGCACCTAGAGGTGCTAGAGAAGGTGTACATCCCTGCTGAATCTCATGCAGCGGAATTGCAGGCCGCTCAGACGGCTATAGACGAACTAACGCCAATGCTGACCACTCTGAGTAGCAAGACGGCCCGCGCACGTGTCACAGCACAAATCGGGGCGCTTGATGCGCGTATCGCCGAGCTTGAAACACTGCCGGTGCGGGAAGCTGGGTACGAACTACGCAGCACAGGCGAGACGTACGCGGACGTGTGGGGGGCTTCCGAATGGCCGGAACGCCGGGAACTGCTCCTCCAATCCGGCATCACGATCAGAGCCAGGGTCACCGGCCGAGGTAAGCGGCCGGGGGAAAGTGGAGTGTTCCAATCTGAGCTGCTTGTGCCGCAGGAACTCAAAGAGAGAATGCAAGCCCTTAGCTAGCTGTGAACCTGGGCATGAAAAGACCCCCAGTGCCGGTAGGCACCGGGGGGTCGGTAAACCAGTCGTTACGCGGTCCTGATGTAGATAGCTAACCCGTAGTCAAGGATGATCTTGTGTGAGACGCCAGCGAGGATATCGGCTATGTAGATCACCACATGCGCGTATTCGGCGATCGGCTCCGGGTATGGGTTCGGGATCGTGTAGTGGTGTTCGGAGTGCTTGTTGCTGGTACGGCCGCTGTACCCCGCGCCGACTCGTTTACCGTCCACGGTGACGGTCAACTCCATCGGGTGGTTGAGCATTGACACCTCAGGGTCAAGGGACACGGCGACATACGAGAATTGAAGCCCTAGCTGGGTTGACAATATAGGTGTCAGCCAGGACCGGACTCCGCCCTCACCGTTGCTCACGAACTCGGGATCGGTGTGTCTCCCGATGGTGGTGGGGCTGCCCCATGCACTGTTGTTGATGGTGTCTGACATAAGCGTGGTGTCCTTCCGGGAAGTGGTGTGGATACCAGTCTCCCCTCCCGTGTGGACGGGAGGGGAGGTTAGGCGTGGATCAGTTACCCGATGTAGCAGGGGGCTGAGTACTCATCAGAGAGTGTCTGCCCCTCGTTATCTCCCGCCTTAAGCGTCATCTTCATCCGGTATGTGGTCTTTGCATCACTATCACATGAGGTAGACACGGGAACGGAGATGTTAGGGCGGCCCTGCTCGTACCCTTGCGATTCTGCCGTGTCGACCGTAGAGAAAAGCACCGCATGATGCTTCCGTTGCAGCTCGATAGTGATCTTGTGCGGGTGCCAGCCGGTTCCGCCACAGATGCTAGTGACACCCCACTCAAGAAACCCGTTGACCTCCCGGATTTGATGCCAGGACCCGACACAGCCGCCGGTGTCGGCGGCGGACGCGGGTGCAGTGGGCAGCATCGTGGCTGCGATGCCGATGATGCCAGCCGCGAGGATCTTCCGGGGGACTGTAATAGTACGCATGACGAATGTCCTTTGCGTTGAAGGGATTTCGGAGGAGCCCGGCCGGACCACTCCAGTATGTACCATCATGTCTCATTTGTCCAATAGTGGTACATAAGTCGTGTTGTGGCATGATCAGCTCATGGCCGTCGATACCGATTTGTGGGACACGCTTCCCGGAGCGATCCGCGAAGCTAACGCCGCTCAGCAGCGGCTTGATGACATCGTGGCCGCACTGCTGGACCGACGACGGCGGGGGGACATAGACCGACTTGCCGCGCTACTCGGAGTTGACCGTAAAACAGTCTCTCGCTGGGCGCAGGACCTGGATGAGGGGATCTGGCCCCCTCGCAGGCGCTAGTACTCGCGTGCGCTGTCCGGTCGCATCTTTCCCGCCTTGATGAGCGTCAGCCTCGCTTCGGCTTTACGTGGACAGTCCACTACACGGCACATGATGTGCTGCTGCATAGTCGCATGAGCTTCGGGCACGGTGAACGGATGCTGTGGCGCTCGATGTGTCTCGCCGTCAATCCAATACGTCATCGTGCCCTCCAGCGCGTAATCCGGTCTCCGCGATGACATCCGCGCCCCGTGCTGCGAGCATCTGAGCCCACGAAAACCCGTCCCCCACATGTCCGTCCGCGTAGACGAAGCTCCATGTTTCGTCGTCACGCTGGAGCCACGCCACAGGGACGTCGATATCAGTATCCGGTGCATCATCAGGCATGCTCCGCAGTGCGGCAGCGAGCGCTTGAGCAGCGGCGTATGTCAGTGACACAGTTGACCCTCTCGCGCGTAGTACCTGTCCAGCGCGACCGCGATCCGGATAGCCCGTGTGTAGGACATCTGTGGATGTGGGTGTTCTGGACGCAACGGTGGCCTCGGAATGCGTTGCGGTAGCTGGTGTCTCACTGTGGATCTCCCCTGGTCTGCGCTTGGTGCCGCTTCATCATGCATCACCTTAGGCGTAATCGTCTAGATATTGAGATAAGTCTGCGACATTAGCGTGGGTACTCTCTCTATGCAGCAGAGGACTAGAGAGAGGACCCGAACCCGTGAGTACGACCGGGGAAACCATCCGCAGACGCCGGGCAGCGCTGGGGCTGTCACAGGCTGATCTAGGCAAACGGGTCAGTGAGAGCCAAGAGGCGATATCGCGCTGGGAGCGCGGCCCGGCCGAGCCATCGCTAACCACCGGCGTACTGCTGGCTCGGGTCCTCGGAGTGTCCGTGACAGAGCTGGCCGGGTTGGCACCGCACGAGCTGGATCTGTCCGGGGATTGGTGGGCTGCCTGGCAGACGGTCAAAGACGACACCCCGCGTGTCGACATCCATACGCTAGAGATCACACAAAACGGCGATTTTTTAGAGCTGTACGGCGATAGGGCGCGGTCTGTCGAGGACGGCTCCTATGCGTGGCGCGGCGAAATGCGGATCTGGGAGCATGAGGTGTTGATGGGCTGGTATATCGCCGATGATGGTGCAGTCCGATCAAAAGGCACCATGCACATGACACTGCACCCGCACGGGGCACATATGATCGGTGGATGGGTCGGGCTGTCTCATCAAGCGCCAGTGGTGCGCGGGTGGGCTGCGATCGCTCGTGACCGTGCCCTGCTCGAGAATCTGATGCGGGACATCGGAGCCCAGAGTGATAGAGACTGGATCACATGGTCGAGCACGAGATAGTAGCTGTCACAGTCACCGCCGAGAGTGCCGAGTGGCTAGCTGGATTCGTACGCCAGCTCATAGCAGACAGGTTAGCCGCGTGTGGCAACCTCGTCCCTGCTGTGCGGTCGCTGTACCGCTGGGAGGGCGCGATACAGGATGACGCAGAAGCGCTCGCGATCCTGCATACGCGAAACGTATTGGTATCCCGGATCATCGAGCGCGCAGATCGGGATCATCCGTACGACGTACCGCAGGTGATCGCGCTACCTGTGGTCGGTGCTGGTCCGGCGTATCTGCAATGGGTGCTAGACGAGACCGAGCCGACGTAATACACGTGTGAGGCGTGATGCCACCTCATTGCACAACAGGGGTTGTGGTCGGCGGACCGACCGGCTAGGGTAGTCCTCGCTCCATCCCCTTCGGAGCACTTCCCCGCGCTAGCAGGGATGGCCCACCTTGATGTATGGGCAACATGTTGGCCCCGCTCCTGCGGGGATGGTCCTAGTTAGGTCGAGGACTAATAGTAGGCCCCGCTCCTGCGGGGACGAGAAAGCCCCCTGGCTAGGTTCCAGGGGGCTTTCGTTTCTGCTACTTCTGGGCTTGCACTCTATCCGTGGGACTAGACGGATTCGAGGTCTACGCCGTAGGTGGCGAGATCCGCGATCTTATCCGATAAGCCACCTGCGCAGCTCACCATTACTTCCTTCGCTTCCGCACGGTCTTCCCGGTCGGCATCCCCAGCAATCCAAACGTCGATATATTCGTCCATCGTCTTTCGCAATAGCATCAAGAACCTGCTGGGTCATACGTGGCATTATTGCGCACCTCTCGCATTGATTGAATCAACCCCGAATGGGGTGAGTTGAAACTAATACGGGTATTGCCTGTTTGTCAAGTCCGATAATTGATCAGGGCAAATAGACCAGGGAATGAAAAACCCCCGGCCGACAGAAAAGGATCTGCCAACACGGGGGTGGTGTGTCGGAACGACATGCGGGTCTATTTAATCCGACCTGCGGAGCATATCACAATCACGACTGTCGCTCAGTAACACCGGTCAGTACCGAAGCGCCGACCGCGCCATAAGGCACCATGTATTGTTCAAACGCTTCACCGCTCAGTCGTACCCTTACCAGGGAATCCTCCAGAGACTCGATGGTGAAAATATCCGCAACAGACTCACCGTGTCCGGGGAGAGTGCAGCAGCCACACCCTGAGTCCGGGATCTCTACTTCAACGTCTCCTACTTTGTCCTCTGCGGCTTGCAACAGATTAATTAGCTCGTTGATCTTCATCTCAGTCTCCTTTATTGCTAAAGTCGCCTCGCCTCCTTCAGCCTCTTCAGTGTTTCCTCCGGGGGCTCAACGGTGATAGTGTATACGGGCTCTACCTCAACATTCCCTATAACACCCCTTGCTGTCTCCAACACCTCGATAAGCTCGCTGAGCTTCATGCTTCCTCTCCTGGGCTAGAAATCGTTAAAATAAGTGTCCCAGTCCGGGCGGCTAGTCTGCTTCATATTCCTTTACCCGCTCGTTCAGACGGGATACTTCTCCCTCCAGCAGAAAAACCTTGCGCTTAAGTACATCGGAGGCTGTGTCTGCCGCCTCCGCAGCGTCGAACGCTGCTTTGGCGCGGAAGATAATCTCGGGTAAGAGTTCGTGTACGGCGAGAATGAAATCTGCGACTTCATCATCGGCTGTGTCAGCCACCCGCCGGGGACCGATACCCTCTCCCGCAAGCGCGTCATACAAAACAAGCCCGCTCTTGGACCATTCCCCTCGCGTGGCTCGTTCCCTCATTTTGGTGAGCATATCGAAGAACTCTTCGTCGTCCACTTACGCGGCCTGCTTTCTATACGGTAATAGATACGGGTCAGTGATTTCAGGCAAGTCCTCTTCTTTGACGTACAGCGACCCCCATGAGTAGCCTTTGACCTCCGGGTCGGTGTCGATAAGCACCTCTCCCATCTGCTCCGCCATGATCCGACCTATTTCCCTGGCGCCCCATTCCGCATGTGCTTGCGGGAGCGATGCCAGTACTTCGTCATGGATCGGTAGTCGTAGATATGGTGTGAATCCTGCTTCGTGCAGACGTACAAGCGCTCTGCATGTAACGTCACGTGACGTTGACTGGATAAGGTAATTCAGTGCGGAGTATGCGCGGGTTGGGTCGACCGGTAGCCTACGGCCGGTCTTCGTATAGATACATCCGTTGCGTATAGCCTCCCGTTGAAGTCGTTTAGACAAATCGGCTACGCGAGGGTACGCAGCATCGAAGGCGTCAATAACGGTTTTCGCGGTTCCCCGATCCAAACCGGTTTGTTGGGACACCGTACCTACTCCGCCGCCGTAAACCCTGCCGAAGTTCACGGTTTTAGCGTAGCCGCGCTGCTCTTTCGTGAAGCTGTCGCCGAACGCTGCGGCGGCAGTCATCGCATGAAGATCCTTGTTTCGGCGGAACGCTTCGGTCATAGCCTCATCCCCCGACAAAGCTGCGAGCACCCTAAGCTCTTGCGCTTTGTAGTCGATCGAGGCCATCAAATGGCCTTCGTCCGCGATGAAGCAGCGGCGGATCAGGTAATCCTTGGACGGTAGCGTCTGAGCCGGAATGCCCGTAATGCTCATCCGGGCTGTGCGAGCACGCAAAGCGTTAATATGTGCGTGACACCGGTCCCCGGTATCCCGGTTAGCGAGGAATCCGTCTACCCATGTTTTTCGCCATTTCTTAGCTTTCTTGGCCTCGACTACCGCCTCAGCGAACGTATCCCCTTTGGCTACCAGTGAGGCTAGGAGTTCGTTGTCGACTCGGCGTTTACCGGTGGGTGTTCTTCCGTGGATGATGACACCACGGGATTCGAGGACATCAGCTACCTGGTCGGTCGAGTTAACGCTCTCGCAACCGTATTCAGCAGCGATATCGGTAAACCGATCTTGCCGTTGCTTCAGCGTTTCCGAAAGCCGCTTCGTGTAGTCGACATCCAGAAGGAAGCCTGTACGCTCCATATACGAACAAACTTCTGCTACCCGATGCTCGAACCCGATCAACGGTTTTGACCTGGCAGGGACCAAACCAGACAGCTTCTCGTACAACCTGTACGCGAGTATCGCGTCCATCCCCGCGTACAACTGATATTCCGGGTCATCAGACGGTACTAACGCCCAGATTTTACTTTTCGTAGTCTTGTATGTCATCGCTAGATCCCGCATTAGTGTCTTCACAGAGTCTGCGACACCAGTGTCTATGTAGTGTCTCGTCACATCCTCCAGCGAATGACCAATGCCGCCTTCGTCCCTGCCCCTCGGGTCCACCAGGTGAGCCAAGATCCGGGTATCGGTGATCTTCGGCCACATATCCTCCATAGGGACACCTAGAGTCCGCTCGAGCACCTGCAAGTCGTATGAAGCGTTGTGCACGATAAACCGGTCGACCCCTAGGAGCGCTAACCGTACATCCTCCTCAAACCGTGGACCGAACTCGGGGAAGGCTACAAACGCTGTAGTCCCCGTACCGAACTGCACCGTCCGCAGCCTAAAATCCGCGCCGTAGATGTTGAGCCCTGTGGTTTCGGTGTCGAGACCGAGCAGACCTAGGTTGCCCCGGATAAAGTTGCGGAAAGCCTCTAGGTCGTCTTCGTGTGTCACTACGTTGATTTCTACCGGCGTCCCGGCAACTTTATCCCGGTGCTGGATCATGTCAGTTCTCGAACACCAACGCCTTTTCCATAGACGGCGGTAATCTGCTCAGACAGAGAATGGATGTCCATTTGGGTATCTTCCTTGTTAGGTCTAACCCTGTCGGGGCCGAAGCCCCGACAGGTGTTTTTGTCAAGTCAGCGTGCTACTTAACGTATTGGGCTTTGCACTGCTCACTGCGCTTAGGTTCCGGGCAAGCAAAGAGCTTGTAGGCGTTCCCTTGCTGCGAAATACCCGACTTGTATTGCATTCTCCCGTGCTCGCAATAGCGCTTTTCCCCGTTAGGTGCCTCCTGATAATCAGGCTTCTTGTTCTGAGAATCCCCTCCCCCGGATGATGCTCGGACAGCAGGCTTAGCGCTGGTGAACTGGCTAGCGAAGTACTCGCCCGCCCTAGCTGCTTGCTGCATCAGTGCAGCTAGCTCGATGCTAGCCTCATCCTTGAACTCTGCGAGCAGCTCGGCCACCGTAGCGGCCCGCAGCACGATCCATGGTGCGTCGTAACCGGGGCCTGCTTTCAACGTGACCGAGTGTGGATACCCGCCATCGTCCTCTGTGTCTTTTTCCTCATCCGCAGTAACCACCTTCTTAGTGACAGCCTTCCTAACCAGCTTCTTAGGTGCCTCTACAGGTGGATCTTGGAAAGTGTCTTCTACTTCCGGTGCGTTAGCGGTCTGGGCTTCGTCGTCATCAGGAGCCGACGCAAACGGATCAACGGTCAATTCAGATATTCCTTTCGATTGTTCCCCACTTTGTGCGGGTTTAGAGTTTATTGATTCGAAATCAATTACGGGGATGCCTGCCGCCTCGGCAGCTTTCATGCACTGCCGAGTACCTGGAGACTCCCCGACTGGGAAAGCTAGACAAACATCCGCCCCTGCGGAAACCATTTCGTTGTTCCGAATCGGACCAGCGGTTTTGCCATATTTGTCCCAGTCTGCTGGGTAGCGTCTCTCGGTTACTCCTTCGTCTCGCATCGCTTCGCACCATTCACGGGCGAAACGATCGGCACCTGTAGGACAGTCACCGTGAACGACGGTGAGACTATCCATGGAATGGGCGTATTGCTCGTTTAGCGCTGACCAAACCAGTTCCTGATCAGTTAGATATCGGGAGCCGGTGACGATTACTGTTCGCATAAGTTAATCTGTCAGTGCCCGAATAAGCGTGGCGAAATCGCCCCCGAATATATATGTACGTCTGCAACCTTCCGAGTCGGTGTAATCAACGTCCACGACAGTCTGCTCATACGAGCAGGTCTCACAAAAGCCTAGATCCTCCGTACTCTCGTGGAATCCGGTTACGGCTACAACATCCAGATAAGTCGACTTTCTCATGTATCCCACTACTGCGTTGAGAAATTCATCTGAATAAACCTGCAAGGCTTTCTTAACCCCCGTCTATCGGATCGGGCACGCTCCCGAAGCGCAGTCTTCGTCTACTCCATCCGCTACTGTCTTATTGGCAGATGATTCATATTCTTCTTTTGTAATCCGCTCGTATGGCGCTTGTTGCATAGAAGACGCAGGGAAGATAGTCGCGCCTTTAAGCCGACCACTGAACCGCTTAATCACGGACGCTATCTCTTCAGCGGTATAATCTTCTGGGTCCAAGTTAGCCGTGAACGAAACAGCATTATCCGCCCAATAAGTTTGGTAAAGCGCCTGCATATTCAGCATTTGGGCTAACGAAAGATCGTTGGCATCCTCAACCACATATCTGGGTACGGATTCTCCGAAGCGGTCCGCTACCTCCTGCATCAGGATGTCCTTGGTTGGGATCGAGACAACTACTGTGTTATCAGCGTAAAGATCATCCTCAAGGCTGCAACCCAGCGCCTCTAGGTCCCGTACAGTTTGCATCTGAGACTCGTCTAGTTTCGAGAATCGGATACGCCGGATAAAATATTTGTGGATAATTGGGTGTATACCCTCAGATACTCCAGGCATTTTCGCGATAGTGCCGGTTGGTGCCACAGTGCGAGTCTTGACCGGAACCGGAATACGGAACTCCCGCGCGTACTCCAGCGCTTCCATATCTACCACGTGTGCCCACTGCATTAATTCATCGGAGAACATGTCACCGGAATCCGTAATCTCGTCCCCTGCAATAGAATATTTGACCCCTCGCATAGCCAGGAACGAAGCCACCCCAAGATGACCAATACCAATTCGTCGGTTTCTGTCGAGAACCGCTCGTGACTTAGGATCAGACACCGGAGCAAAAGTTGCCCGGATAAGGAAACGAGTCATGAGCCTATGCGCAAGCTCTAGCTCGTCATAGTCCACCCCGCCTCTATCATCCACGAAGGCTGCTAGGTTTACATGCCCGAGATTGCAGGGCTCCCAGGGCTCTAGCGGGATCTCTCCACAAGGATTAGTGCAAACCACCCTGTTCGGCTCACCCCAATTAGAATAGCTGGAGTCCCAGAATCCAGGCTCGCCATTCCTGAGCATCCCATTAGAGATAGCCTCGAGTACTAAGTGTGCGTGCGCCTGCTTAAGGTCGACGTTGAAGCCACGCGATTCGTCACACTCACGTATCGCTTTCCAAAAATCGGAATCAACTTCTACGCTGATATTGGTTGTCCAGTGACTACCCGAATTCTGCTTGATATTGATGAACTCAAGTATCTGTCGGTCATGCCAAGCCATCATTGCCATGCGAGCGGACCGGCGGACACCTCCGGAGACAACACACTCAGCTAGAGCGTGGTCTATCTCCATCGCTGTGATTCCGTCTAGCTGCTCGCCAGCGCGGTTAGACAGGATCTCGCAGACCTCTTTAAGCATCTTCGCCACCGATGCCGGGCCGGAAGCCGTCCCCCCGAAGGTCTTGAGCCGTGACCCGGCAGGGCGAACCCTGCTCACGTCGTACACCCGATGAAAATGCACAACATCGCTGCAGTAGTGCGTCTTGATCAGATCAACGAGGGCCGCTGCCCATCCTTCGCGGGAGTCTTCTACCTCGAAGCTGCCGGGCCAGTCCGAGTCGTATCGGTCAGAGAGAAGTCCGGCGCCCCGCATTTCCTCATAGTCCGGGTGGTCAGGATCGCACACGATTTGGACGCGCAGCGGGAGCTGTACCGGCCCGTAGTCGACTAGGTGGCGGTTCGAATAGTTAGCCCCGACTCCTCCGCCCTCCATGAGGCGGAGGAATGTAAACTCGAAATGATCCCATGGGTTTTCGGTCCAATGACTAACCCAGCAATTGAAAAGGTGCTGAGCGCCTTTAACCCCGGATGCCCAGAGATGCCTACCGGCAGGAATGATCTTAAACTCATCCATCATCTCAACGAGCTGCTCACGCTCGTGCGCGGCGTGATATCTGGGCTCTACAAGCGCCAGGTTGCCGTCTACTACGCGGCGGACTGTTTCCGGCCACGTTTCCTTACTACCATCCGGTTTGGTCCGCGAGTAGGTGCGGTTGTAAATAAATTCTCCGGTTTCAGTAAACTGCAAGTTCAGTCCTTCTTTTCCTGGGAGGTGGTGATGTTATCTATGATCAGGATTCCGAGGCACATCAGGATCGGTGACCAGATCCACCACAAAGACCAGTCGATAAAACCCCCGAGTCTGAGAATCGACAGCGTGATAACCACGATCCACATGATTGATCCCAGACGCTTACCAATTTCTTCAGCGGTCTTACTTGACATATTCACCTCCGCAATAAATAATCAGGTCTTCCTCGGGCCAGTTACTAAGCACTGGTTGCGGTTCCTCACCTAGCTCGGGGAAAACCCATGTCCGATACATGCTCATCCCGCCGTTGAACACGGCTTCGAAAACGCTCGGGGGCTGAGCCACCTGACCTTTTACCTGCTTTACCGGTACTCCTGGACCGGTATCCGTCAGGTATTCGTCACGCTCGGTAGGGCGATTCATCAGCGACAACGCAATATCAGCAGTCGGATCGGATGTGTCACCTACAGCCCGGCGAGTCTCGGGGTACACAGCAGCCTTAGAGCCGGGGCCGGTGTCTGCGCCCGCTGAGGTCAGCACTATGAGGTTAACCTCTTCGGCGAGTGCTCTATGGGCGCGTGTCAGTGCGTTATCGTCGGCTTTGGTCTCAGGGGTGATGCCATCCTCGTATCGTGCACTGAGTATCTCGACATATCGGGGGTTTCGGCGCTCCAGCTCTTGAATAGCTCTCGGCAGAATCCTGGACAGATACCGGTTTGTCGACTCCCCTTTTAGGGCATCTTTGACTGATTCCGAGGAGTACAACGCCCGGCCGTTGAATGAGTCACTTCTGAGAGTAGCTCTACTTAGGATCTGAAGCGCGGTGCGCTTCGCCACCTGGACCGCCTTCTCGGGAGACATCTCCCTTAGCATCTCCTGACGCGACGGACGTTCTAGATACCACACCCACAGCTCTTGAACCAGCTCCGGTTTATCTAGTGGCGGTTCAGCCCATTCATACAAAGCCTTAGCGGCAGCTTTGCAGAAGACCTCCTCCACGTTTTTAGTTTTATCCTTTGTCAAGTATTAGACCTTCCAAACATGCCCATCCACCAAGAACTTCCCCGCAGTGATCGGAACAACCTCGGGTTTCACCGACTTACCATCTACCGTGAGCATCCCAAACCCCCGCTGCCAATTACCCGTGCCGCCCTTGAGGTATCCCGCTTTCGTCATGTCCATCAGGTTGCCGACCTCCATCCCGGTGACAACCCGCTCGTGCTTTTTATCGCCACCGCGCCCGTGGGTGTATGAGCCGATACCTGCGCGGTGCGTGTGTCCTATAACCACTGATACGCCCATCTTCTTAGCGGCGTTGAGCGCGGTGTTCCCCGCGATTTGTGACAGCTTGATTCCTCCAAGGTGCCCGTGAGTGGTGATCCATCCAGGCGCTACGTCGTACGTTTCCGGTACCCGCTCGACGCCGAACCCGTTGAAGTCGAGCAGGTTTTCAATGCGGAAAGCATCCGCTTCCGCGAGCGCTGGCGCATACTTCGCCAGATACGTCCGTGGACGCTCATCGTGGTTGCCTTCGTGCATCAGCACCCTGCCGTCGTATACGTCGCGCAACGGGCCTAGCAGGACCTTTTTCGCCGCCTCCGAGTCCGCGAATACCGAGCCCTCGTACTCGGCTGCCGATCCTCGCGACCACCGCGAGGGTTGCGGGTAGTCCATGACATCCCCGATGTGGATTACCTCATCAGGCTGAAATTCCCCGATGAACCTGATAACCGCCTTGAGTAGCGGCCGGTCGTCGTAGGGGATTTGGGTGTCTGGGAGGATAACGATTCGTTTTGTCAAATATCCCCCAAATGGACTTCCTGGTCGGCCTTCTTAACGGATATACCCCAGGTAACCCCGATATCCTGATAGCTCTGCGCCGTGCGAGCCCAGTTAACCACCTCGTATGGTAAATCGAATCCCAAAAGTGAGTTGAGACGGCGGAAGCTCATAGAGACAGGCCTATGAAGGATCATCGGAGAGACCCCTACGTCGACAAGAGCACACCCGATAAGGCATGACCCTTGAAGGCCTCCGCGCTCCTCGTCCGACTCAACGTATACGCAATCACCATCCACCAGCCTATAAACTTTGTCCGGGTTAGCCGCTGCTTGTGCCCGTACTGCTTCTACGAATGCTTTAGCATCAATCTTCATTCCAATACCTCCGTGAATGGCCCGTACAGCGCGTTAACTTCTGTGCTGTTCATATGACGCCACATCCTTCTCTTCAGTTTCTCCCGGATTTGGTACCTACCCTCGTGGGACTGAAAATAGTTCCCCCATTCATCCTTGACTTCCACCCCAGGAGGGACATCCTCAAGCATCCACCACATACGCGGCTCCACCTGCTTAGGCAGGGGCTCATCACGCAATAGCGTTGCGAGTTTATCGGCGGCGTATTCAGCTGCCGGATCGTGTCTACTTATTCCGATCCGGTGCATCTCCCGAAGCACAAACCACAACGCCTTAGGTAGGTCATCCGCAGAGTCAGATTTATTCCGGCCATCGAGGCGGCATGAACGCCCGATATACTGCACGGCTTGTGCAGCATTAGGTGTCAGGTTCTCCGAGATGTCGATTAGTTGCGTACCGTTAGAAAACTCTCGGTAATGCTTAGGGTTAACTCTGTCACTCAATGCAGCCACGTCCCTTCTCCGTAGGTGGTGGGGGCCGAGTACATCTCGATAAGCGCGTCTACCCGATCACGCTGGTATCCGATAATCGGCTCAACCTCGTGGTCGTCCACCTCGATCACGGGGACACGCTTAGCCCCTAGTGTCTCGGTCACGTATTCCGCCATTCCTGGATTCTCATCCAGGTTGAACTCCGTAAAGCCCAGGCCCGCACTGGTTAGTTTTCGTTTGACCGTGCCGCAGTCTGGGCAGTCCGATTCTGTGTAAACCAGAATCACAATCCGATCCTCTCTAAATACTTAGCTTTGCCGTGCTTGATTACATACGAGTTGATGTCTTCCCCGTCTGGCATGGCGATTGTTCGCGCGTTGGGTAGTTGCCCGGAGATACCCTCTGCGAACCGGTATCCGGCGTCGTCGCCGTCGTGCGGGATAATGACCTCGCGGTAACCCAGGAACAATTCCCGGAAATACGGCTTCCACGTTTGTGCGCCGGGCACGCCGACTGTAGGTATCCCGCATACCTGGGATGTGATCGCGTCTATCTCTCCCTCAGCTAGGACCACTCGTGGACTGTTCACCAGCAGGGCGTTGGTGTTGTATAGCCATGGGGTATCGCTCTTGGTGGATGCGTACTTGCCGTGGTACGGGATCTCCTTGCAGTCGTGGTCTCGGATACACCGGAACCTCAGCGCGACGACTAGCCACCCGAACTCGTGGGACCAGCGGAGATAAGGTATAGCTATCGCACCCTGGTACTTCTCATGCCCAGGGAGTGGATCGGCGACGAAGCCCAATCGGAACCGGTTGACCTCCTCGCGGATACTTGGGGCGGTCAGACCTCGAGTCGCCAAATACTCTTCGCCGGCCGATCCGGTCAGAGCCGACACGTATAAGTTGGTTGCTTCCCGGAGAAAGCTCCGCTGTGAGTCGACATGCGTCCGCATAATTCACCTCCTCGAATCTCATCAGCAACCCGATCGCGTCCCCTTTCACCGGGCAGGCGAAGCAATGAAACGCATTGTGGACATATGACACCGATGCACTAGGCGAGTTGTCTCCATGGAATGGGCACAGGCACGAGATCCACTCACCCCGAGTAGGCTTAGGTGGCTCCCATTCTGGGTGGTATCGGCGGATCACCCGCACAATCAGTGAGCCGTCAGGCTGCATCCTGCTCTTTCGGATTAACTACTTCATAGCCCGCGTTGTTCAATACACGCGCATGGTCGAGAACCCCTTGTTCGGGGCCTTCCAGCTCCAGCCATGAGGTTACCTCTCCAGATTCATCACACCCGAAGATATAGGTCTCTTCCTGGTCAGAGAGAAACCTCCCGGAAATCAGGGGCAGAGTCACAGCGGAAACGACAACGTACTCGGTATAGACACCCTCCTCTACGTGGATCGGCTCGCTCAGCTTGTATAACCTAGCGTCCCCCTTCCATGCGCCCTTAGGCTTCCCAACAAACGTTGCTGTTTTATCAGGGATGTTCAAGTGCTAGCCTTTTCTTTTTCTGGTATCTGTTGCGGGATTCCACAGCTTTACATGTTTTGCACTCTTTAGCGCCGGGTCGGGAGGGGCGGGTGTATGTGTTTTCTGCGGTCATCTTGTGGCCGTTGATACAGTGAGTACGCCTAGCCGACCATTTCGATCTGTCAATGGCCCTGTGACACGCAAAGCACAAAGGCATGTAGAACTCAGGCCATACCGAGTACACCACTTTGTATCTATCATTGATGTAGGTTGTTAACTCGGTCTCATCTGTCCCATCGTAAGCCCATTCGTTGGCCCATTCTCCACAGCTAATACACTTGTACTTAGTCGCTGAGCCGAACCTCTGTTTTACTCTCCCATGCGCCCCGAAGTACGTCAGGTCAGAACGCAGTTCCTTATTCTTTAGGCATAACGAGCCGGTGCGCCAATACCTGTGGTAATGCGTTTGACACCATCCGGTTGCCTTATATTTCTGCTCATTCTTGCAGCCTACGACTGAGCAGCACTCCAAGTTCTCAAAACCTCCATTCCAGGGGGTTCGATCAAATATAATTGGATTCTCTCGATCAGTTCAGGGTCGTCTCTGAGATGCCCCAGATTCCGGTTACACGTTGCGCAACACAACGATCGGACACATCTACCGCAACTCGTTTTTCCTGGACAGCAAGCGTGATCATGGTCGACGGCTAGCCGTTTCTTAGCGCCAGTTGCTCTACGGCAAATAGCACATTTCTTGCCTTGGTACTCGTATATCGCCCAGTACTGCTCAGGTGTGAGACCATACGTCTTCCAGATATGAGCTTCCCAGGAAGCATTACGGCGGGCGCTTCGCCTCTCGCGGCGGTGTGTGGCGCACAACAACGGCTTACCTGTGGCTTTGCGCCGGTTGCTTAGCTCTTGCTTCTTACAGTCGATGCATTGTGCTATAAAATAGCTCCTTTAAACTGGATCTCGGAATGTCATGGTTGCTCCGATGAATTCGAGTTCTGCGGCGTTACGGCCGGACGGGTCGGCTTCTCCGTCTCGGTTTTTCACCGCAGCGATTTTCAGCAGATCCGGGCCGAACTCTGACCGCGACCTATGCATAGTCAGGATCAGCGACGGCACCCTAGACACTTGGCCTTTCACCCCGCTGATCGGGATCGGTTTATCCGAGTCGTTGTAGTCTCCGGTTACGTGATGCAACCCGATCACACACGCGCCTGTGTCTCTCGCCATCCCGGATAGGTAATCGAGTAGCGCTTCACGCCCCGAGAATGGATCTTCATCCACACCAGTGATGACGTTAGTTATGTTGTCGACCACAACTAGCGCCGGATAATCGCCGTATAGCTGTCGGTAAGCCTGCATCGAGTTCTCCACCTGGTCCACGGTGGGGGATGAGACGTAATTGAATCGAATCGGCAGAGTCGCTAGGTCGTCCTCGATTTCAGTCAAGTCTTCGGCTATGACCCGCTCTGCCGACTTCTCGAGTGTCCAGCCGGTCATTATCGATGTTAGTCGAGATATCTGTGTGAACGAGTTCGAATCAGCCGAGAAATACAGCGTCGGCTGCTCAGACTTCAACGTCAAAGCCAGCGCGAACGCGGATTTACCACAGCCCGCAGGCGCAGCGATCAGGACGAGTTGCCCTCGATATAAATGAACGCCTTTCTCCGCTAGGGCCATGAATACGTCGGGGATCGGGTCTCCAGCAGCCCCGCGTATATACAGCGATTGTAGTGGCGTATACATCAACCTCCTTGCCCTTTGTAAAGTTTCAGCCTAAAGAAAATTCACACGACGACTTCACGTCACAGAACCGGCACTTAGACGGCTCGGGATCAGGATCGAATCTCTCAGCCCGGATGTTGCCCTCTAGCTCGTGGAAGAGCTGGGTAACATGATCTTCGGTGTACTCGGTTAGGTTGTATGGGTGCGTCGCTAGCCCGGACTTACCCATCCAGAAATCTCCCTGAGTTGCCCTCACACCGAACTGCTTAGCTAGTGCTAAGCTATAAACTCCGAGCTGTAACGGGGTATCCGGTAGCCTCCCGGTCTTGACGTCTCTGGGCATCACCTCATCCCCAGATACCAATACCTGGTCGATCACACCTTTGACCTGTACGCCGTCTAGGTCGAACTCGAATTCGAGTTCGATTCCTGGCGTGCCGTCCTCGGTGATCCAGATAGCCTCCTCCGGGTGGGATTCCCGCCAAGCGAAATATTTTTCCATCTGCCCCAGCCCGATCTCGAATCGGCGCTCTATGTCTGTCTCCCCGTTGTACGGTCCGGACCAGAACCAATAGTCGAGTCGCGGCGTTTCACTCGTCAGAATCCCAATCTGACGGCAATACTCGACTTTGAAAACCTCCTTAGCTTCCTCAAGCGTCAAATCTTTGCGTTCGGTTTCCTCGATCGCTTTATGCTCGGCGGTGCCTTGTGGTGCCCACGCTGCGGGTCGCCGCCATACCCGGTCTATACGAGCCAGACGGTACGCGCGCGGGCATCTCTGGTATTGCTGGAGCTGGCTCACGCTCCGATGATCAACCACTCACGCTACCTCTTTCATATACACCGAGAACTCTCCGTAGCCCATAAGCAGCGCTTTGCACTCGATTTCTTCACTGAGCACCGGAGCACCACTACCCACTATGTTTAGTACGGGTTGATACATTGGGTCCGAGTCCTCGAGCAGCTCGCACCTAAGCACTGTCACACAGATCATCTTCGCCACTTTAATCGCTCTTGCAAAGAGTATGCCTGGGTGTGCAATCTCCAGGATATTCTCGACTACTTCACCGGGGTGAACAATACTCAAAACGGTCTCAGCCCTCATCTTCATCTATATAGTTCTCTAGCTAAGTTCCTTCGTCGGAAGCCGATGGACTAATCTTTTTGGGCTTCCGCTTCGGAATCCTGAACGCTATTCTTCCTTCTTCGGTCAAGCAGGTGTATTTATTTTCGCGGAGGATGCCTCGAGGATCATCCGTGCCCGTCTTGGGTAGAAATGCGAACCCCCCTGCCCCTACACTTTTGGTTGGCCCAAACGCGGGATCGAACTCGATTATCTCCTCGTTCCGTTCCAGGCGGTCATAAAAGAGCCTGAGCCGGTATAGTTTGTCATTGGACAACCCATGCCCCCCGGTACCAACATACTCCAAGTGGTCCCGGAGTCGCCCATAAGCTTGCGTCTCTCGAAGCTGTTTGGTCAGCGGCCAGTCCGGCATGTTCCGCCGCGCGATCTCCGCCGGAGACTTATACTGCAACCCGTATTGCTTTTTTATCCAAGAAATATGCGCGCGGGAGCAGCCCTTCATTTTGGCGATATCGGTTTGCGTATACCCTTGTCGCAGCAATTCATCAATTTCACTCGGGGTAACGATCAGTTCACGGCCCTTGCGCACGTTGTGGCCCATATCTGAATCTCCTTGATCCAACAATCAACACGGCAAAAGTAGGACCAGTTTTGTTATTTGTCAAGTAACCTCCCTGCTATCCCCTAGCTCCATACAGCCTTGTCTCGTAGCCCCCGAACAAGGCTGGCACACAGGGAAGTCCCCGCTACCAACCGTCTGTGACCTGACAAGACGAACATATGTTCGACCTACTCGATCGCTCCGGCATAGTCTTCGCTATCGTGACCGGTTGGTCAAGCATCCCAACACCCCCATTTCGGGGCAGTACGACTGCTATATGAGGTGACCCTAACTTTGACAGCCCCCCATGCTGGTACGATCATCCGTGCACTCCGAGAGGCAGCGCAGCTCAACCGGACTTGTTTCGCGCAGCAGCTCCACGTGTCCCCCCGTACAGTTGAGCGCTGGGAACAAGGACTTAAGACACCAGGCATCGATGAGCTAACCAAAATTTTCGACGTACTAGCTGTACCCATCCAGCTACGTGAGCATTTTCTAAGTGTCATGTTCCCAATGCTGCTCCGAGACGACCTCGGCCCTCTCCCCACGCAACCGCTCCCGACCGACATCATCGACATAGACGCACACACCTACCCGATCGCGTTTCAGCAGATGCCTCAGGTTGACCTTCTAGGAACCAATCAAGCCTGGGAGAATGCATTTCCAGGCTTGGGGGTGGGCGGTAACGCTATTATCTGGATGTTCACAAACCCCGCTGCCGAGAAGACCGTGGTCCAATGGCGGCGCGAAGCGCATTTGCTCGTCTACCAATTCTTTTGGCTTGGGATCGGCTTGCCTGATCGCGAAAAGGACCGAATCAACTCCGCGTGTAAGCATCATCCCGACTGGGAGTGGATGTCTACACACCCAGTACCTTCTCACCACCTTGAGCGAGACAGGTTCGAGCTTCGGGATGTTAAGACAGGCCAGCTGAGCGAGTTCCTGTTACGAATCGACAAGCCCGAGTTTCCAAGGAGACCTTGGTGGCGCTACCGCCTGGTGCCTATCCCTGCACCGCTCCCGCCCACATAATGGGCCTGCGAGCGGCCTTTCTCTTTGGATGTAACCTGGGCCAGGACCGAAGTACTGGCCCAGGTTACCTTGTTTCTTACCCCTCGTTTCTTACCCCTCGCGGTTACCTGACTGAGTTACGGACCAAGAGCCCAAGTGGCTCGTCCGAGCATCTCGGATGCAAGCCCCGGCGGCATCTGCATAAACCCGCGAAGCCCTGCCTGTTGCGCGGCGTAATCGTCATCCATCATCCCAGGTTCGACGTTCCGGCTGTTCCCACGAATAAGTGTCTCCGCTGCCATGAGAGCCACCCATTCCGCAGTCATCCAGAGTACATACTCGTTTGGGTCGAACGTAGCGCGTGTCAGACCCCGCACCTCTGTCTCGACATCAGACAGATTACTATACGTAAGGTAAGCGAGACACACCGCGCAGGTGACATCGGATATTGATGCCTCAGTACGGTGAATCAGACATACATACACCAATCGTCCGCAGATTGTTTTATGGTCGCTATAAGTTGCGTGCCGCCCATATCCGCTCATAGTGTCGCACACCGCGTAGTCGCCCATTGCGTGATCCCTCTCTATCGTGAGTCGGACACCACGACCAGCGGGTTACCCCGCTGACCATAGAATCGGACTCAAGCCTCTTCGGTAATCGCGTGTGATTCGTACTTGTTAGCCGCCGCCATGGCCTCTTCTTTAGTTTTAAATCCGGACTCATAGGCGATAAGCGTGCCCATTCTCACCCCCTCGGTACCCATCCGTGTTATGGACAGATCCCATAGATCACCAAATCTTGTGACATCGAAAACGATTGTCCCCCGATTCCGCATGTCACCGCAAGTAAACATATTTCCCTTTATGCCCACTGCATACCACGCGCCTATGGCCATTACCTTCCTCTTTCTACTAGTTCAGCTTTCACGGCATCTCCTTGATTAGTTATCGAGCAGTTCGGCTAAGAACTCGGAGAGCTTGAGCGAATCGTCATACGATATTTCGATACCCCAAACAACCCGGTCGCCCAAGTCCATAAACGTGCCGCTACCCGCGCCGCGCGCGGCACCGAACGAGTAGCCCCGCCCGTATGTTTGTTTTTTCGCCTGCAAAGGTGCAGGCTAGGGGTTCCGCCCTTAAGCTGCACTTAGCTAGCTCGGCTTCGTGTTGAGCCTTTCTGTCCGACGCGAATAAGAAAGCGTCCAGACAATCGTGCAGCATCCGGCGTTGGATATCGCGGGCAATCCGTTCAGGTGATTTAGCCGCAGAAACATTAATAGACAGATTTTCGAATCGCAGTGGCAAATACCGTTTCAAGTCTCCGAAACACCCTGAGATTTTCACCATGCCTCGCGGGCAGCCCTCTGTTGATATCAACAGCGAAAAATCATCTTTATATGTGAGTCTTGCACGGTACGGTAGCCGGTCCGCGTAAAAATCAGACGCCCGGACATTCTCACCTAGGTGCTGCGCGACCGCACACGCTAGAGCGTAGGCGTTTACGTTGGTATTAGGTTTCATAGTTCTAACCTTTCTGTAAGAGCCCAAGAAAAAACCAGGCCGATCCGGTCAGCCTGGTTTAGTGTTCGACTATTACAGTGGGTTATTCCTTGTGTGACCTCCGTTCGTGCTTCTCAGCGATTGCAGCCAGGTCGATACTATCCGCGATAGCTTTCACATCTGGCATGATCCGCCACCGGTCCTTATACCAGCAATCCAGATCACCGTAAGTCGTCAGATTAAAACCTTCGGGAAGTTTGGCGTTGATAGCTTCCAAATACTCCCGTTGGATTGCTTCGGTATCGTAATCGTCGCCGTAATCGTCGAACCAGTCTGAGATGTCGAGCACTCCCGAGAAGGTGCCCCGCCTCGTAAGTGCGTAATCATGCCTATTCACAGCTGGCCTACAATCTTCAACAACTGACCCTCGGCGGCGCCCGGAAGCGTCAACGTCGGTATAGGAGTCTCGTGGATTTCTTCGGTCATGTGCTCCTCGAGCAACGCTCTCGTCTCCTTTGTGTCCAGTTCGGGCGCTTTCTCAATCACGTGCGACCATTCAATGTGCGGGCGTTCGGTGCGGGGGTGACGATTAATTGCAGTAGATACCGTTGCATCGTGTTACCTTCCTAGCTTGAGTGGACAGACCCGAACAGGATTCACCACTTCCTGTTCGGTACTGCCGAATCAACCTATTCGAGTAGCCCTAACTCTCGTAGCGTCTTCTCAACCAACCCTTCGGTGTAACCGCTCGGGGGACGTTCGAGGATAATCGAACCGTCTGGGTAATGATCCTTTATTACTGGACTAGTGTATCCATACACCCGACCTATTTCTAATGGCGAGTGAAACTTTTTAGGTAAATTCCACATAGCAAGAAACTCTATACATCTGAGATAAGATGCATGAGAAACCACGAACATTAGCCTTTCCTCATCTAAAATTTCCCCGGCCGCCTTAACTCGGGTCCGTATGGACGCCACAACGTCCCGCGCCTTAGATGAGAATGTTGTGTCTGTCCATACCTCACATTGCAACCCCGATCTATCTATCGCGGCCACGGTCGTTAGTACATCCATCCCGAATAACCTCACCTCTTCCGGTTTGGTTCTTGCACCATAGAATGATGGCACCACCACGGTAACTACGCGACCATCCGCAGGGGTTTCTACCAATTGGTAGTTGATCATTGACTCAGGCTCACCTGAGAGAAACCTAGCGACATCTACATCGGAGCCCGTTACGTCATGAAACGATTGAAACGAAGTAGTATCTATTTCTTTGTAAATCATAGATAAACGCTCTTCTATGAGCGAGGGCATACTACCCCGCTCCCTTTGGATGCCGCGCACCGCAAGGTCACATGCCTCATCCACGGAGGATACGCCAAAAGCTTTTGGCCTGCCAGATATCCTATCGTTAAGATCGGCTAGTCCTTGTGGGTTACGATAGTGGTCTAGTTTCTCGGCTAACGAGTCATACTCAACTATGCAACGGGTTTTTTCATTGACAATTACCCTCATGCCTTACCCTCTCTTAGCTGACATGAAAGGGCACAGATGTCTGTGCCCCAACACGTTTACTAAGCGGGTTTAAGCTTGTTCCTGGTCGAATCATCCAAGCCACGCCATACACGCGCCTCTAGCGCTTGCTCCCAATCCATACCGGCATCCAGAAGCTTGCACATGCCCAGCGATGCACGCGGGGAAACAACCACGCTCAAACCTTGCCGCGCAGCGTTCTCTCGCACCGTGCGCACATACGTTAAAACCAGGTCGACAGTGTGCTCGGAAATCTCACCGACACCCCTGCATACCGCGTGCTCCAGTTCCTCATCAATTTCGATCGTAAGAACCGTGAACCGGTCTAGCGTCGCGGCATCCATAGCTTGACGGCCGACATACGCACGGGTAGCGCCACGCCCGTACGTATTCGCAGAAGCGACAACCCTAAAATCGTCGTGCCGCTTCACCATCCCATCCGGGAATGCCATACGACCGTTCGCCAATGCGGCATTGATCACAGCCATCACCGAAGGGTGCGAGTTGTCTATCTCGTCAAAGTGGAACACACCGCCGTGCTCATATGCGTGACGGAACAGCGTACCTACGTATTCACCGGTGGCTTGCATGTACCCGATGATTTGCGACGCGGGCGTTTGTGGACTCAGCGAAAGCGAGTACGACTCGAGCCCCAAGGCTTCCGCTGCCTGCTCTGCAATCGTTGACTTACCGGTACCCGCTGGCCCCACCATCATCACGTGTTCACCAGCGAGGACAGCGGTTGTCACGTCTGCAAGCTGCCGGTGTGTCAATCCCTCAATCGGACGACGTACACGGTCGCGTACAACCACGGTTCGGGTAGGAATCACCGCCGAACCGATGACTTCCCGCGCGATACGCTCTACCTCCGCTCGGTCAATCTGCGGAGTACCAACCAGGGTACGAAGCGCGTTAATCGCTGCTTCCGTATCAGAGTCGGATGGTTGCGTAGGCTGGGCGGATGGTTGCGCGAGATGATTCCTCAACTTATCCAGATCATCACACGTATGCAACGACAGATCGTTATTGAGCAAGACATCTACACCGTAGACTTCGCACTCGTAACAGTAAGGCGCATCATGATGACTTACCGAGTTCGGTCCCATGTCGTCTGTGTCGTGCCCGGCGTAAAGGTTTTTCGCTCCGCAATCCGCACACGGAGTGCGCAACGTGCGTTTCGAATGCTTGGCGTACCTCATCCTTGGTGTTCCTTTTCTGTGGATTTCTCTAAGCTTTGATGAAAGCGGCAGGTTGCAACCTGCCGCTAACATCACTGCTCAGTAGGGGTATGTATGGATCGGAACTCGTCTGATAGCTATTGCTGGGTGGCGGTTGCCCCCTTCCTTCCTCTCGCATCCATCACAAAAGGACCACGAGAACCATGGTGAGCAGTCTTCCGGGCAGGAATATTCAAGACTCCACCCAGAGGACCCCCAATGCCTATAAATCAAGTCTTCGGTTTGCTCATCCGTTTCGGAGGACACTCCATTAGCGATCACTACTAAGCAATCCTCACAAACCGATATCTCAAAACTCTGGTACTCAGACATGTTTCATACTCCTATGAGTAGTCCGCAAGCGTGGTATCTATGGCGCGTTGACGTTCCAAACCCGCAACGATCATTCGATAAGACGGATTTATTACCTGGAAAGAATGACCTAGGCAACGACCAGGTGAGCAATTACAAGGCACCTCGTTCGACTGCTGAGTCGAAAACTCATCTACGTACCATGATGCACACCCGCTCATCGCAAAGCGAGCGGTAGGCAATGTGTCATACACAATCTCGTATGACTCGTACCCCTCATCAGTGAGCTCTGAAAACTCTTCACTCGACACAGTGCATCCCTCGACACTTCCGTGAATCAAGACATGCTCGCCGATATATTTTGTCAGCCAGTTGTACGCGGAAAGGTTATCCCGGTAAACCGTAGACCCCGTTAGGAGTCCGTCACAGTCCCGGACGTGGTGCATCACTTTCGCCATTGGAATTTCTCCCTCTCTATTCGAAAGTGCGCTAGGTGGCCTACGACGGCCATACCGCTAAACGGTCCTAGCGCTGCCCTTTGTCAAGTTTTAGACAAAGATTTTACGCCTCAGCTCTGAGGCTGATAACCGAGGAATGGTGCGAGCCGATCCCAAACCAAGCCATGAGGCAGGTACATGTACGCGGGAGCACTCGAACCCGCCAGGCCATTACCCAGGTCGACCCGCCAACACGGCATATCCTCTTCACACCGAAGCTCAAGCGTCCGCTTAGGTGCCTCGAACCTGTACTCTGCGAGTACTTCCGCCTGAGCTGAACCGGTACCGAACAGCATCATAGCTACTCCGATAACTACAGCAGTCTTACGCATGACTAAATGCCTCTCCAAGTAACGGGTTGTCTCAAAGAATCTCGTAAAGAGTTTCGTATCGCTTAATCGCGTCCATAGCCTCAACGATCTCACGCTGAACAAACGTGAGAGCGCATCGTTCAGCATTCATAAGCGCCTCCACACGTTCCTTTGCTTCGCCTGCATAACGCCAAACAAGCGCGGCATCCTCGAATGACTTAAAACCCCAGAGATGCCAAGTTAAAACCTCGGTTAACGTGTATGTGGGAAACGGGATGTTCAATCTAGGTGACGGTGCCTCGCTCAACAGCGAGTGATCCCGAACAGTGTTCCAGTACTCCAGTACATCCGAGATTTTCGTCAGAGTGACCACTAGATCAGCCTTCCAGTCGATATTTGTCTTGCGTGGCGCGACCAGGACTCGAACCTAGCTCATCAACCAACACTCATGCGCTGGTCACCCACCTCACCCGTAAGGCAAGGCCACGCCTTTGCACACGATTAGGGCTCGAACCCTGAACGATCGGACCAAGTCGAAAAACATTCCAGTGGTATCCAATCGCCTCGTATGTGAGGCTCCAATATTTTCTAATCCCATGAGGGCCGGACTCGATTCCCCTACCTGAACGTAGCTCACGCGCTGTCGCTTTGCGCCATCCTTGGCGGTAAATCGGGTCTTCGGTTATCAAAGATCATGCGGCGCAGTTTCCGGAAGTATCAGCTTCCGAAGTTCCTGCCCTGTTGCGATTACTAACTTAGCAAAATTTAGCCCTTTGTCAAGTCAGAGATTCGCGGCTCCTTTCGGCTATTGCAATGCGTAACCGGAATGTAGCCGAGCGTAGTTTTGCTGCATTAGCTCTTGAGCCCTAATCGCATAAGGGTTCCCGCTCGGTACAGGTGCCTAGGTAGCGCAACGCATTTCTAAACACGTCCGCCAAGACATCGCAATAACCGGTATGGAGTTGATCAAAGAACATGAGCTGGAACTACCCGGTGATTGGTTTTGGTGTGTTCCTGCTGTGATTACAGATTTCCATACCAAGATGCCCTTTGTCAAGTAAAATATCGAAATAGCAGGTCAACCCACTCGAATATCCAAGCCCTACACGGATCACCAGCCAGGCTCGAGCGCTCCTCTGTACCGCAGTGCGCCACCCCTCGCCCTGTACTGCACTGTCCCGGAGCGATCGCTCAGCGGCACCTAGTACACACCCCAGGGCTAGAGACCTACGAGATAGGGCGTAGTCGCCTGCCCTGGGTACCCCGCCCCTGTGGCCGGCCATGCCCCTACCCCGGAACCTACCTGTCAGTGACCTACCGACTAGTAACCTTACCTGCCAGTAATACTACTCGCCAGTAACCTACCGACTAGTAACACGAGTACCCCTCAGGGGTATACACCGGTACCCCCTACGGGTACCATACTCTACCCCAGGGGGGTACCCCCTCCCCCGTGTGCCTCTAGATCGGGGCGTTATGCGGTTCTCCGGTCCTGTACGGGTTTTCAAGCCGGTGGGCTGAGGTGATCCGAACCAGGGAGCCGTCGTAGTGGCATCTGATTGCCCCGTGGAGGCTCGAACATCCATCAGAGGACTGAGGGGGTGCCCCTCATGCCCGCCGAGCGTACACACGCCCGTACTCGTCTACCCCAATCTCGTATCGGCTGGACTTCACCGCCGCCGAGAAGGCGACACAGAGCCAGACGATCACCCAAAACCCACATGTAAATACCGAGAGAAGCAGGTGCAGGATGTGATTGATCTGGCTGGTTCGGAGGACCAAGGCGGACGTTTGGCCCATCCCAAGGACTTGCCCGCCTCGGGCGATCTCGGCACTTATAGCGGTGTTCAGTATCTGTTGCCGGTATTCGGGGCTCAGCGGTTGCACGGGTTGGGTTCCCCCTTGGTGGAGTGATCGTCGACTGGGTGACAGTAGCAAATCCCCAGGTCACTAAAAAAAGTAGTGTGAACTACCTCACATTTGATGTGTTTTTGGTGAAATCCTCATGTGCATAGTTAGTGAGGGAGTGAGCGAAGCGAATGACCGAACGTTGACAGGCCGCAGGCGCGGCCGTTGAAGTAAGGAGCCCTTCGGGGGCTCCTGAAGTTTGTAAAGTAAGGACCCCTCAGGGGGTCCTGAAATATATAGGAGCCCCTGAAGGGCTCCCGAATAGTTACTAGGAGCCCTTCAGGGGCTCCAAAGAAGAGAAGCCCTTTGAGGGGCTTCTTATTGACTATAGGAGCCCTTGGGGCTCCCTAGGAATAATTATTAATTATCAGGAGCCTTGGAGGCTCCTGCTGGGGAGCCCTTCAGGGGCTCCTATGGATTAACCCCTTCCTACGGAAGATATTTCCTCCCTCATCGGTCGGAAACATCTTCCTAGGTTTCCCCTTTCGGAGTGTCGTGAGTTGGTTCTCTTCTGATCGGAAGTCTCGGCTTCCAGATGATTGGCCTCACCGTCGAGGTTTTGTGCTTCGCCGGGACAGCTACCAGTGTCAGCTTCGCCGTGTCGGCTGCTTGGGTGCAGCTACCGAGGTCGACCACACACACCGGGGGGATAACCACGCCATCGAGAACCTGAAAGCGGCGTGTGTTAGTTGTCATGCGAAGAAGTCGTCAGAGGAGGGAAACGCTCGTCAGGCGGCGCTACGAGCCCTGAGGTACAGACCTGCCGCACGTCACCCTGGGCGCTTGTGACCGGGCTAGGAGCCCGGCTATCCAGGAGGTGACCAGTGGGTGAGAGAGGCCCTGTCCCGAAGAGGTCGGATCAGAGGGTCCGACGCAACAAAGAAGACGTTCCGGTCGACAAAGTAGCAGCGATCGGATCGGTCCAGGTCCCGGAGCTGGGTTTCCCCGACCCACACCCGATTGTCCTGGACTTGTGGGGTTCATTGTCCGATTCGGCTCAGTCTCGATTCTATGAGCCAAGCGACTGGGCTTACGCGCGTTATGCTTTGCATTTTGCGGATAAGCTCGTTAAATCTGAGAAGCCCTCAGCGGTGCTGGTGTCGTCTGTGGAAGTGATGCTTAGTCAACTGCTTGTCTCTGAGGGTTCCCGCCGTAGGGTGAGACTCGAAATCGAGCGTGACCAGTCCGATGGTGACGTTGTAGATATCGCTTCGATAATGCGGGCGCGTATGTCGCAAGGATAGGGCTCGGCACCGGAGGGGTTGAGATCCCCTCCCCCTTCGGTGTCGCTACCAAAGAAGAGGGCAAGTCAATAGTGATCGGTCGTACACCTTTAACGGACACGCTTACGCTCAGCCTCGGGGCTGACTTCACCCACAGGGTTAATGCTGGGCCTGGGGATTCTATCCCGCTTGGTAGTACCGCCCGGATTTGCTTCTATCCTCCGGGTCAGAAGAACACATTAACCACGATTGCCGAGTGGTCTCATACCGCGATCACAGCGGATTATGTTTATTTTCGGGCAGAGTCCACGAGTGCGGATCAGATCCCGGATCGGGCACATTTCCGAATCTATATCAATTACCCGGATAACCCGACGCTTAATCATTGCTGGTTCGTCGGTGAGGTGAAGAGGAAGCAGTAATGGCAACTTGGCATGTAAAGGCTACTCAGACCGCAATTGCGACTCATCTTGCGTCTCTGATCACGCATGTGTCGCTGCACACCGCCGACCCTGGTCAGACGGGTGCCAACGAGGTTTCGGGTGGAACCCCGGCGTATGCGCGTAAGTCAGTTTCCTGGGGTGCGGCGACGGATGGTGTTGCGACGGGTGGTGAGGTCGTCTTCGACGTTCCAGCCGGCACCACAGTGACCCACGTAGGTTTCTGGAATGCTCTCAGCGGTGGCACTTTCCGCGAGTACGCGGACTCCGCGGATATCGCGTTCAGCGGTGCGGCGGGTCAGGTCAAGGTCGTTCCAAAGATTACTATTCCGTAAGGGGGGTCGGTGGTCGAGATCCCCAAGTTTCCTACGACCACTGCCGAGCTACCCGATATACCGGTCACGGTTGCGGCGATCCCTGGGGTACCGGTGTCGCGGCTTCCATCGGGGTTCGTCCCGTATGTGCCGTCCCTGCTGAATGTGGGTATCGGAAGCACTGGTGGTGTAGGTGTCGCTATTGCCCCTGTCTATCGGGTCACTGCCGGTATCGGGGGAATCGGTGGCATCGAGGCGACCTCTACGCGGTACGGGACGCTGGTCACCGGTGTAGGTGGGCAGGGTGGTGTGTCGACTAACGTGTTCGAGTATCACGAGCTTGTGGGCGGCGGCATCGGTGGCACTGGTGGTGTCGGGGCAGATGTTGAGGAGTTCACGGGCCTGGACGGAGCTGTCGGCGGCGCGGGTGGTGTGGTCGCTGAGTTGTCTGTTTTCGCTGATGCGGGCGGGCTCGGTGGGTTGGATGCTGGTATCGGCTTCGACGCTGGGGTGGGTGGGCCTGGCGGGGTAGCATCCGACGTGGTTCCGGTGCATTTCCGGTCAGTGGATGTCGGCGGCACGGGTGGTGTAGATCCACTTGTTAGCACCTTCTCTGATATGGGCATGGACAAAGCCGGCACGTTCCAGATGACCTCTGGTACCACTGGTCGGGTCGAGGGGTGGTCGGTGCGTTCGGGCTTCCCAGGTGCGGTGATCACGGATCATGGTCTGGTAGCTAATGGGGACACTAGCGTCACGATCAACTGGGGTGTCGCGTTGACTAGTGGCTGGCCCTCGTTCAGTACCCTCCAGCTACAGATACGTAAGAACAGCACCGCGATCGGCTCGGCGACTATCGGGTGGAACTCGAGTACAGCGGTATGTGATCCGATCAATACGTCGCTGGCGCAAGGTGATCGGATCGAGCTTTGGTATATAACACCGTTTGGTGGGTCTAGCACGATTCAGCAGGGTTCCGCTTCAACGTTTTTGTATTTCAACAAGAACTAAGAGGCGCGGGGTGCTCCTCGGGACCTTTCGCGTGTGTAGCTCAATTGGTAGAGCCGTGGTCTCCAAAGCCGCCGGTTGCAGGTTCGAGTCCTGCCGCACGCGCAAACGGGGGGCTTCTCAGCGGGGCTGACAACCTCCCGGCTCGATGGTGTAGCTACGGCAGCCGTCGAGTACAAGAAGGGGGTGCGCTTGCATTCCCGCAGATAGAGAGGTGGATATGACGGTCCAGGAAAAGATCAACAAGATTGCAAACGACGTTGCTTATGTGCGTGATCGGGTAGTGAAGATCCGCACGGAGATTCAGTGGCTGAAGCAGAATCCGCGTGCGGAAGACCTCAATTTTAAGCGGCTCGATGATCTTCTTGCGAACCTCGTTCAGCACGTGGACGCGACCGATCGTGAGATCCCGGATCTGCCTGCGTAACAAGGTATGACCGAGCACCCGCACGGGTGCTCGGTCCCCTCTTGCCAAGCTCCTGTAGCCCAATCCGGTAGAGGCGACGGTTTTAGGTGCCGTGCGATGGGGGTTCGAATCCCTCCAGGAGTACATACCACCCAATCCCTTAGGGATTGGGCTTAATTCTGATTGGAGTTCATTTGTCTACCGCTGACATCTACAACCGGTTCAGCTTCCATCCAGCGACGACGGACGAAAAGCGTGACGCGCATGCGTCGGTTCGTGAGGCGTGCAAGTCGCTGGCGTTGTTTCTTGACGAAGTGGTACCGGATGGGAGGGAGAAGGCTCTCGCTATCACCAACTTGGAGCCAGTCATGTTCTGGGCCAACGCGGCTATTGCGCGGAGCCAGTAATGGCGTGGAGCGGTGACCCTACCTGGCTGGCGGATGTGATCCGAGCCGAAGGCGTAGAAGTCCGTGAATGGCGCGACCCGGAAGACGGGTATCCCTGGACCGGGATCGGCCACGGCGATTTCCGGGATGTCTGGGGCGTGCTATGGCACCACATGGGCGTGAACGACCAGAGCGCCGACGTGATCCGGTACGGCAGGCCGGGGCTGACTGGCCCGCTCGCTAACGTGCATCTGTCACGTGATGGTGTGGCAACTGTGGTGGCAGCGGGGGTCGCATGGCACGCGGGCGCGGGTGCGTGGCCTGGGCTCCCCACCAACGACGCGAACCCCCGCCTGATCGGAATCGAGATGGCAGGCAACGGGACCGACCCGTGGCCTCGCGAATGTTGGGACGCCGCAGTGAAGATCGGCGCGGCTATCACCCGCAAGCTCGGATACGGCGCTGACCGGAATATCGCCCACAAAGAGTGGGCAGGTAAGTCCCAAGGTAAGTGGGACCCCGGTAATTGGGATATGGGCGAGTTCAGGCGACAGATTCAGACCCGTCTGGATGGCGGAGCATCATTAGGAGTAATCCCCATGAATCACGATGAGCTTAAAGCCGTCATCCTTGAATGCCTCGGAACCTATCTCGGCCCGCTGATTTCGGATGTGAAGGACATTCGGTGGCAGGACGTTGGTTCTCGCGACAGCATCCCCGGCGATATCGGTGCTTCTTATCCCGGTCTGCCGATGTTTGGTAAGGGACGTACCCGTGACGACGCTATCGCCGCGATCGGCGAAATGCTCGGTGTGGAGGGTATGTACGACCCTAAGCGAACCGACCGGGTGTAAAAGATGTAGCCCGCGATCGGTGGGCTACTTATTGAAGGAGAAGAAATGTCTTCTGGTGTGGACGTGGACGGTGTTGTGACCGTCGTTAAGGCGCTGTGGTCGCTCGGATCTGTGATCGTACCGCTGGTTATTTCGCTGCTTTGAGCTGAACCGATAATTGAATGGGGGACAGGTGGCGAGCAGAGATAAGAAGCTGCTGCCCGTTCCCCCTCATGTTATCGGGCCGGTTTGGCAGCGATATGAGGAGGGCGGGTTTTACCTGCCTGAGTTCTCGCTCGGCTGGGAGATCATTAACTGGCTAGCTGAGAACGTGAGAATGCCTGGCGGCGAATACGCGGGCGAGGCGTTTATTCCGACTCTCGAGCAGGCACGTTTCATCGTCTGGTGGTACGCGGTAGACGCTAAGGGCGTTTATGCGTATCGCACGGGGGTTTTGCGCCGAATTAAAGGCTGGGGTAAGGACCCAGTAGCCGCCGCATTGGCGTTAGCGGAGCTTTGTGGTCCGGTCCAGCTCTCGCATTGGCATCCGATCACGGGGGAACCTGTGGGGAAGCCGCGCCACGCGGCGTGGGTTCAGATCGCTGCGGTATCGCAGGAGCAGACGAAGAACACGTTTTCACTGTTTCCGATCATGATCTCGAAAGACATGAAGACCAAGTATGGGCTTGATGTCAACAAGACGATTATTTATTCGGAGGCTGGTGGTCGGATCGAGGGTGTTACGTCGTCCCCTCATTCGATGGAGGGCAACAGGCCGACGTTTGTTATTCAGAACGAAACCCAATGGTGGGTTGAGTCGGTACAGGGCCATGAGATGGCTGGTGTCATCGAGGGCAATGTTACTAAGATTCCTGGGTCGCGGATTCTGAGTATTTGTAACGCGCATATTCCTGGTGAGGATTCGGTAGCAGAGCGCGCTTACGAGGCGTGGCAGGCTATCGAGGCGGGCCAGGCGATCGACGTAGGGATGCTATACGACGCGCTAGAGGCTCCGGCGGATACCCCGATTTCTGAGATTCCTTCCGAGAAGGAGGACAAGAACGGGTTTACGGCGGGACTGGCTAAGTTGCGTGAGGGAATCCGGATTGCTGTCGGCGATGCGGTATGGCTGCCGATCGACTCGATAATAGAGTCGATCCTGGATACACGTAATCCGATTACGGAGTCGCGACGGAAATTTCTTAACCAGATTAACGCGGCTGAGGATTCATGGATCGCGCCGTACGAGTGGGATCACGTCCAGGCCGAGAAGCCGATAACCCTCTCTCCGGGCGATCGGGTCACGCTGGGGTTCGACGGATCTAAGACCGGCGACCATACGGCGCTGGTTGCGTGCCGTGTCGAGGACGGTGCGCTGTTCCTGCTGAATTTGTGGAACCCGGAGAAGTCGCCTAACGAGGAAGTACCCCGCGAAGAGGTAGACGCCGCAGTGAGGTCGGCGTTAGAGAGGTATGACGTGGTGGCGTTTCGCGCGGATGTCAAGGAGTTCGAGGCGTATGTAGATCAGTGGGGGCGTGACTTCAAGAAGCGGATAAAGGTGAATGCGTCGCCTGGTAACCCGATCGCGTTCGATATGCGGGGGCAAACCAAACGCTTCGCATTGGATTGTGAGCGTTTCTTAGACGCGGTGCTCGAGGGTGAGCTTACCCATGACGGTAACAAGGTCCTTCGCCAGCATGTTTTGAACGCGAAGCGTAACCCGACGACGTATGACGCTATTTCGATTCGTAAAGCGTCGAAGGATTCGAGTAGGAAAATCGACGCCGCCGTGTGCGCGGTGCTCGCGTTCGGTGCGCGGCACGATTTCCTGATGAGTAAAAAGAACCGTAGTGGGAAGGTGGTGATGATTCGGTAATGGCGGAAGCTAAACAAGCAGTTGACGTAGTTAAGACCCGTGATGACATGCTCAACGCATTCGAGGAGCGGGCGCAGGATCTAAAAGAAAACCAGGAATACCACGACGCCACGCGACGACCTAAAGCCATTGGTCTGGCTGTCCCACCTAAAATGCGGGATCTTCTCGCTCATATGGGGTACTCCCGCGCGTATATCAAAGCGCTCGCCGATCGGCTGAACCTAGAGGGTTTCCGAATGCCGGGAAAAGACGAGGCGGACGCTGAGCTACTGGATTGGTGGAAAACAAATTTCCTGGACTCTGAGTCCAAGCTAGGGCACGTTGAGGCGCTCATCCACGGGCGGGCGTATATCACGGTCTCGATGCCTGACCCAGAGGTGGATATCGGCCTGGACCCGAATGTCCCACTGATCCGTGTGGAGTCCCCCCGGTCGCTGTACGCCGAAGTCGACCCGCGTACGCGCAGGGTAGCCAAGGCGATTCGCGCTATCTACAACCCGGCGGGTACGGACATCACGTACGCGACGCTGTACCTACCGGATCAGACTGTCTTGTTCGAAAAGCTGGAAGGGCAGTGGCAGCCCCCGAAGAGCATCCCGCATGGGCTAGGACTGGTACCGGTTGTGCCGCTTATCAACCGGTCACGTGTCTCCGATACCACAGGTACATCTGAGATCACCCCAGAACTTAAGTCGCTTACCGATGCTGCATCCCGGATCATGATGCTGATGCAGGCGACGGCAGAGCTTATGGGTGTCCCACAGCGCATAATGTTCGGCATCAACGAATCCGAGTTGGGGCGTGACCCTGAGACGGGTGAGATCAAGTTCGACGCTTACCTCGCTCGCATACTCGGTTTCGAGGACCCGGACGGTAAGGCGCAGCAGCTTGCTGCGGCGGAGCTTCGCAATTTTGTTGGCGCGCTAGAAGAGATTCATAAACAGGTCTGTAGCGTCACAGGATTGCCACCGAACTATCTGAGTAGCCAAACCGAGAATCCGGCGTCTGCTGAGGCGATTAGAGCATCGGAATCACGTCTGATAATGAATGCGGAGACGAAGCAACTCATCTTCGGGGCTGCGTGGGAGGAGGCCATGCGGATAGCGTGGCGGATGGTGAAAGGCGGCGGGGAAATTCCGCCGGACATGTACCGGATGGAGACGATCTGGACCGACCCGGCAACGCCCACCTATACGGCTAGGGCGGATGCTGCGGTGAAGCTGTATGGCAACGGTCTGGGTGTGATCCCACGAGAGCGGGCTCGGATCGACATGGGCTATTCGGTGACTGAGCGTGAGCAGATGAAACGCTGGGATGAGCAAGAAGACTCGATGGGGCAACTCGCTGGCCTTTACGGAGGCTCGGCGCAGACCACCGATAAGGCTGCCCAGCCGGATGCGGCGTGACCCCGGAGCAATACGCGGCTGCTCAAGCTGTGGTGGCGGCTAAGGCTGCTGCATCGGTAGCCGAGCTAGTCGAGTTGTTCCTGGAACCTGCGCTATCACTACGAATGTGGCTGCGGATGCTGCGGAATATACTCCCCACAGTCGTGGGCCTACGCGAGGAGTCCGCTCGGCTCGGCCGCGATTTCTACGACGCGCAACGCGGAGCGCATCACCCGGAGCTGCCCAGGAGGCAAGACCACCCGGAAGAAGGCTACGAGTTCGGACGGCTCGTTGAGGCGGTCGATCCGGTACGTAACCGGTTCTCGCAAGCGAATGCACCAGCGTCTGTGCTGGGTGATTTGGCTCGCCGGGTGGTGGCCGAGGTCGAGAATGCGGGTCGGCGGCAGGTGATTCGGTCTGTGCAGACCGAACCGGCCGAGGGGGTTATCCGGGGGTGGGCGAGGGCAGCTACCGGCCGTGAAACGTGTGCTTGGTGTCTGATGCTGATATCGCGGGGGCCGGTGTACCACGGTGCTGATACTGCTGGGCTCGACCTGGACGACAAGTACGCGGCCCGCTTGATCGCGGCGGGCAAAGACGTGTCGGAGTGGATGGACCAATGGCACGCGGGGTGTGATTGCAAAGTAGTACCCGTTTTCGATCGTAAGAACTGGCCTGGTAAAGCAGCGGCAGATAAGGCATTGAGGCTGTGGACACAGGCAACCAGGGAAGCGACTGCGCTTATCGAGTCCAGTAGGTCACGGACCGACAACCACAACAAAGAAGCAATTAACGCGCTTCGTCGCCGCCTGGAGCGGGGCGAGATCAGCGTTTCTGAATTTGCGGCGTTCGCCGCGTAACCACCCCCTGGAGGGGTGTTCTTAGTCCAGGAGACAAATTAACTATGGGCGACACGCCTGTCACTGTGACCGATCCCAGCGAGGGCCAGGAGCCCAAAGAGTTGCCGGATTGGGCACGTCAGAAAATTTCGGACGCCAACGCTGAAGCTGCTCGATATCGAGTGGAGAAGAACACTGCGGTTGAGGCTGGCAAGACCGAGGTTCGGGCTGAGTTCGAACAGAAGCTAGCTGACGCGCAGGCCCGGTATGACGCGGTGATGGCGGATAAGTCCGCTATCGAGCTGGATCGGCTTCGGGTTGATGTCGCGTTGGGGCTCGGTATTCCAGCGGACAAAGTCAAGCAGGTTGCGGCTTTGCTCAAGGGTGATTCCGAGGATGAGCTGAGGTCTCACGCGGAGGAAGTCAAAACGTTGTTCGAGATTTCTGATTCTAAGCCCTCGCGGGTTGTCGACCCATCCCAGGGTCACTCTAATCAAGAAGTTCTACCGCTTAATGGCGATTCGCTACTTGAGGCGGTTAAGCGCAAGGTTGGCGCTTAATAAGGAAGGTTATTAATGGCTGTCCCGGCAACTGCCGCGTCTATTTCCGATTCGATGTTCTCGGGCTATCTCGAGCCCGAGTTCGCACAAGATTATTTCGCAGAGGTCGAGAAGACCTCGATTGTGCAGAAGATTGCACGTAAGATCCCGTTGGGTCCGACCGGTGTGCATATTCCGCACTGGACCGGTGATGTGACTGCCAAGTGGGTTGGTGAAGGCGATAAGAAGCCGATCACCAAGGGCAACATGACCAAGCAGACGATTAAGCCGCATAAGATCGCGACGATTTTCGCTGCCAGCTCTGAGGTGGTGCGAGCCAATCCCGCGAACTACCTGAATACCATGCGGGTGAAGGTCGCTGAGGCTATCGCGTTGGCGTTTGACGCCGCCGTGCTCGCGGGTACCAATACCCCGTTCGGTGCACATGTTAGCCAGACCACTAAGGCTGTGTCTTTGGTGGATGCTGATCCGACCGGCGCTGCGGGCATCCAGGCCACTAATGCGTATACCGCGATCAACAACGGTCTGAGCTTGCTGGTTAACGATGGTAAGAAGTGGAACGGCACGCTCCTGGATGATGTTTCTGAACCGTTGCTGAATGCGTCGCTCGATGCTAATGGTCGCCCGCTGTTCGTGGAGTCGACTTACGCGGAGCTGACTACTCCCATGCGGGAGGGACGGATTCTGGGCCGTCCTACCGTTCTGTCTGATCACGTCGCAGCCGGTACCACTATCGGTTTTATGGGCGATTTCTCACAAATCGTCTGGGGCCAGATCGGTGGAATTTCCTACGACGTGTCCGATCAGGCTTCGCTGGATCTTTCTGCGGCGCAGGATGGGTCTCAGATCGTTTCGTTGTGGCAGAACAACTTGGTGGCGGTCCGCGTTGAGGCCGAGTTCGGTGTTCTCGTGAATGATCCTCAGGCGTTTGTTCGTCTGACCAAGGCGAGCAACTAACAGCTAACGTCGGGTGGGGATTCCTGCCCGGAACTGGTGGCAGGAGGTCAGGTGAGGATCAGGCACAAGATCAATGGCGGATTCGCCGAGGTTTCCGACGAACTTGGCACGCGGCTTATCGAGACAGGCGGGGAGTGGGGGCCTGTAGAGGCCCAACCGACTATCCGGCGTGGGCGCCCGCCAAAAGCTAAGGGTAAGCCCGCGGAAGAGGAGTGAATGAATGGCGTACGCAAAGGCTACAGATGTTTCTAGCAGGCTAGGGCGTGCGCTAACCCCTGAAGAATCCACGCTTGTCGACGTACGTCTCGATGATGTCGAGCGGATGATCAAGCGGCGTATACCGAACCTGGATCAGCAGGTGTCGGGTGGAACTATCACCCAGGCCGATGTGATCCAGGTCGAGGCGGAAGCCGTTATCAGGATGGTGAGGAATCCTGATGGGTTTATCTCCGAAACTGATGGTAATTACACGTATCAGCGGTCGTATAGCTCGGCGCACCCGGCGCAACTAGAGATCCTGCCGCATGAGTGGCAGATGTTGAAAGCTACTACCGGTGGGATGTTTGTGATTGTCCCGGATTTGGGGGTGCCGACATGAGCCTACTCGACCATGGACGAGATACCGTAACGGTCTATCCAGAGATCACTGAGACTGATATCGACGGTAATATCCGCACTCGACCCTCCGACACGGGTGTGCAAGTTCGAGCGAGTATTCAGATCCAGGGGCAGTCGGGTACATCATCCCGGCGGCAAGAGCAGGATAATGAGGGATACGAGTCGGAGAAGGTTTACAAAATCCGGTTCCCTCGCTCGTTTACTCAGGTACTTGGCGCACAGTCACGTATCGAGTGGAACGGCGAACGCTGGGCGCTCTTCGGTGATGTCAACCGGTATAACGCATCGAGCGCTACCGCGCACCACACGTACACCATCAAGAGGTACTGATGGCGAAGGTCAGGCTTATCGGCAATAAAGCCATGAATATAGTTGTCTCGCGTGAAGAGGGTGTGAAGCAGGCGGTTCAGTCGAAGGCCAGGACAGCGAAACGGCGTGCTGCTGCCCGGCTGGCACAGCATAGACACTCTGGGCATGCAAAGGTGACTGTTACTCATGGCGATGTCGACTCGTTCGTGAACTTGGTTGATCCGGCAGCGTTGAGCATCGAGTTCGGGCACTTCGTCAAAGGCAGATATGAAGGGGATACCCCTAAGTTCGTTCCTGGCCTTTACATTATTTCGGAGGCTACAGGTTTCCTGGATTAGGAGGTCTGATGTCCCGTATCCCACGGGTTCAAGAGGTTGTTATCCCGATTCTCCGGGCGGCATTCCCGAGTGTGAAGGTCGGTTCTTGGGTTGAGGATATCGACCATCGGCAGTTCCCGATGCTTAATGTTCGTCGCCTTGGCGGTACCAGACATCCCGAGCTGCCTACTCTGTTAGGGCTACCGGTGATCGAACTTACAGCGTTCGGGAAGGTGGGGCTCCCGGAAACCGAGCAGTTGTATGAGGACGCTTTAGAGGTCTTATACGACGCACAGATGCGCCAGACCCTGACACCGAAGGGGTACATCCATTCAATGTCCGAGCGTATGGGCGCAACCCAGATTTCTAGCTTGTTCATGGATTCGTGGCGAGTCCAGGGAATTATTAAGGTCGGGATTCGACCACGTAAGGAGAGCGCCTGATGGCACTTAATGATAAGTCTGTGATTACCGCAGCGGTAGGGTATGTTTTTACCGCACCACTCGGCACCGCTGCACCGACTCCGGCGGTGTTGGATACTATCGACCCGTTCGTTTTCGGCGCCCAGGTGCAGACACTTAAGCTTACGGGCACCGCCACTGGCGGTACTTTCACCGTTTCGGATGGCACGAATACGTCGTCCCCCCTTCCGTATAACGCCACGGCGGCGCAGGTTCAGGCTGCGGTTGAGGCTCTAGGTAAGGTCGGGGTTGGTAATGCAGTGGCTTCGGGTGCGAGTCTGACCGCAGGTATCAACGTGGCGATTGTCGGCACACGTCAGGGAGAGTCGCTCACGGCTTTCACGGCGGATGCCTCCAGTCTCACGGGCACCTCACCGGCACTGGCGTGGACTGAGACCACTGCGGCTAATGGATGGCGGAGCATCGGCCACACCTCGCGAGAGGACATGCCCGAGTTCGGTTTTGATGGCGGTGACGCGGAGGTGCGGGGCACCTGGCAGAACGCCCAGCTCCGCGAAGTCATCACCGAACAGGCGGCGGATTATCTGACTCTGTTTCTGCACCAGTTCGACGCTGAGTCGTTCGCGTTGTATTACGGCCCGAATGCGTCGACTACACCGGGTGTTTTCGGTGTAAGTGGGCAATCCGCACTCACAGAGCGCGCGTTCCTCGTGCTTATCGTAGATGGTTCCACTCGGGTGGGTTTCTATGCACCTAAGGCATCGGTTCGTCGTGATGAGGCTATTCAGATGCCGGTTGATGAGTTCGCAGCCCTGCCGGTGCGGGCTACGTTCTTGAAGCATGGGGCTAATCATCTTTACGAGTGGATCTCTTCGGATCTTTTCTCGTAACCAGATCGGGGTGAGGAGGTTTTCTTGGCGGACCTACCTCCTCTCCCTTTTTATCAGGTCCGCATACCGCTTTGAAAGGTCTGCCATGAGCAATACTGTGTCCCTTGATTCCCTGCGAGAAGATATCGAAACCAAGTACCGCCCGATTGTGGTCACGCTAAGCGATGGTACTGAGGTGGTGCTGCGTAACCTGCTGCGAGTGCCCGCGACCACACGCAAAGAGGCCTTGGAGTTAATGAAGGCGATGCGGTCGGATGAAGAAGATGAATCGGTATCCCCCGACACCGTTCTAACTAACTCGCAGCGGGTGTTGGAGCTGATGGCGAAGGAACCCAAGCTGGGTAAGCGTCTGGTTAAAGAACTAGGTGAGGATCTAGCGTTGACGACTGATCTGGTCAAACTGTGGTCGGAGGCGACACAGCCGGGGGAAGCGCAGCCCTCGCAGAGCTGATCGACCAGTACGGGGAGTATATAGTCCCTGACTTACTCCAGTACTACCAGGTAGACGCGAGGGACGTTTTTGTAGAAGGTTCCGGGGTCACGCCCCGGTTCCTGTTGAATCTGATCAGACAGCTACCCACGAAATCGCGGACCGTGGGTGTCCGCCGTGGCGGTGAGGAGTTCATCGGGTGGGATATGCCACTGTATCTGCAAGCGGCGACGGTGAATGCTTTGCGGGAGCTTGTGTATGTCACGGTGTGCGCGAATGTGGAGCGGTCGAAACGACCGAAGAATCCGCCGGAGATGGTTAATCCGCCGCAGTCTCGAACCAATTCCGAAAAGAAGAGCCACGCGCCTGGGTCGTTCGCGGGTATCGCGTTGGCAGCGTTGAACAGACAGAGGAGTAGCAATGCCGGGACCAGGGGGCCAGGAGGTAGGCCGGGTCTCCGTTCGGGTGGTCCCGGATACGGATAAATTCCGTAAGCGGCTTCGACAGGCGCTCGAGGCGGAAACTCAGGGCCTTGAGATCCAGGTGGATGTGGGGCTCGAGAACGGAGCTGTCCGTGAGCTGGTGCGGGACACCGAAGGAGCGGTTAAGGCAGCGCAAGCGGCTGCCGAAGAGGTCGAGGTCGAGCTAGACCTCGATTCCAAAAAGTTCATGCGTGAACTGGCGGGGGTCACTCGAGCTGCTGAGGCCGCTCTGGATAATATCGACTCGCATATTGACCTTGACCAGGAAGAGTTCCTTGCTGGCGTTGCAGCTATGGTCGATTTCGCTGAGGAGCTGTTAGACCGGATTGATGCTGGTTTCGATGTTGACCAGACGGGGTTCCTCGCGCAAGTTCGGGAGCTGGCGGCAGCCGCAGAGTCCGCTGTGGGAGACATTGATGTTGAGATGACTCCCGAAGCCGTGGAGTTTATCAAAGCGGTGGAGGGGATTGTCGAGATCGCAGAGGCTGCTGCGGGCGATATCGAGGTAGCTATGAGAATCCGAGATGAGGGTGTCGTCCCGGAAACGTTGGTGGCTATCGCGCGGGCGCAAGCAGTGGCTAGGGCGAACCCTATCGAGGTTCGTATTGATGTCGACAGGTCGGGACTTTCCAGGGCGTTTAGCTCGATTCGCGGGATGTTTATCAGGCTGGGTTCCGATATCAGTGAGTCGACTAGGAAGCTCGGTCAGGGTACTAAGACATTTGGGGGCAAGTTACGACAGGTTGTGTCCAGTGTAGGTAAGGCCGCTAAAGGGTTCGCCCGCGCTATTGGGCGCATGTCACACGCGATGTGGATACTGGTAGCAATCTTGGTCTTTGGTGCACCGGTGCTTGGGATTCTCTCGGGTGCATTGATCAGCCTTCCCGCAGTGCTGGCTGCGGTCGCTGTCCCCGCTGCTGCGCTCGCGCTGGGCTGGGAAGGCATGACGAATGCCGCCAAGTCACTTTCCGACCAGGTGAGCGACCTACAAGAAGTCATGAACCAGAAGACGGAAGACGTGTTTATGCCGATCTTCGAGCGTCTAACCCCGGTCATCGACGTGCTTAAGCAGTCGCTACCGAGGGTTGTTGACGCTCTGGGCACGATGGCTCAAGGGTTTGTTAACGCGGTGACCTCTGAGGAGGGGTTACAGCGGATCAGTAGAATTATCGAGAATGTTGCTAAGGCGGTCGAGTCTGCGGCACCTGCGGTCGAGAAGTTCACTGAGGCTCTACTTCTCTTGTTGGATAAGACAACCGACCGGTTGCCGGATCTTTCTGAGTTGATGGATGAGTGGGCGCAGCGTTTCCTCAACTGGGTTACGAAGATCACCACAGTAGATGATCAGGGAAACACCCCGCTCGAGCGTGCTCTGATGGGTGTGAAGGATATCCTCGAGGGTATCGTGAATCTGCTTGGAGGACTGACAAGCACAGGTTTCGACTTCTTGTCCGAGGATGGGGTCGGAGCAGATATACGTAGGTTCCTGGAAGACTTTCATATTTTGGTTAATGAGCTCGGCCCTCTGTTTATCCGTACGTTTAAGGGTGCCGCGACAACGTTGGAGTGGCTTGGGAAAGCTGCCGCAGTGGCTGTTGGCCCTATCGTAGCGGTAATCGACACGCTTAGAGAACTTGACTGGTCGGAGCTTTTCAAAGACCCTGGTGGGACTCTAATCGACGCAATTTTTAACTTCTTTTTTAAGATAGAGTGGTGGAGGCTGTTCGAGGGGTTGTCGAGCGCATTCTCTAGTGAGATGAGCCTTCTGCCAGGCATCTCAGGCACCACTATGTCAGAAGTGAAGGCCAAGTTCGCGGGGATGATGCCGGGAATCATATCGGTGTTCACCAAAGGTGGGGCGGATCTGGTTACGGAAGTGGGGACATGGCCGAGTAAGATACGTGGTGCACTGGGCAATCCGCTATCCCTGCTTACAGGTGCAGGCTCGGATATTGTTCAAGGCTTGATCAACGGCATCAAATCAAAGCTCGGTGCGCTCTCAGCTATAGCAGGGGCACTAGCGTCTGCTGTGAAAACCGGGATTGGTAACCCACTGGAGATCAAGTCACCATCCAGGGTGATGTACAGGTACGGCGTCAATGTCGGCGAAGGTCTCGTGAACGGTATGAATGCCGAGAAGTCGAACATCGAGCTTACCGCTGAGGAACTAGCTAAGGGTCTGAAAGCAGGGTTCGGAGACTCCACTAATGTGCGGATCAAGATTGCTATCGAATCCGAGGGTGTACCGGAGATCGACAAAGCTACCTCTGCCGTCGAGAGTCTAGGCGACTCGGCTAAGGAAACCGAGAAAGCGTTGGGTTCGGTCGAACAGGTGTTGAAGAGCATAGACGAGTCGATCAAGCTCCCAACCAAGACAATGAGCCTACAAGCTAGACAGCTTAACTTCGAAGCTAAGAAGCTGGAGGACCGAGCCGCCCGCGAACCGAACAAGGATCTACGTGCCTCACTAGAGCATCAAGCGGAAATGCTGCGGATGCGGGCGGATGAGCTTGCGCTGCAAGAAGAGCAGATCGCCCTCGATGCGGAGATCGCTAAGTACGAGGCAGAGCACGGGCAATTCGATTCGCTGGTGGATGACGTGTTGGCTGCATCGGAGCAGGTCGAGGACGAGGGCCTGAACATGATGGAACGACTACACCGCGCGGTCGCTAATGGCACTGAGGGAATCACGCAAGAGTTCCGGGAGATGGTAGACGAAATCGGGGAAGTGTTCGGTGTCGAGGATCTTGTAGCGAAATGGGACGAGGCAGACGAAAAGTCCAGGTTTTCTAAGATCCCTGAGGATTTCGTTGCGGCGAATCGGAAGCAGTTCCTGTCGGATCTCGGAATCAGCGGTAAGGGTGCTGTGTCTCAGCTCTTCGAACAAGGTGCCAAGTACATAGTCCAGGTCAACTCGGTGGATGAAGCGCTGGAGTACAAGCAGCGCCAACAGAACAAAGATAAGTTGTCGTACGCACGGAGATAAATTGGATACTGTCGTTGAGCTGGAAGGTGTCAACGGCGAATGGTTTACGCTGGCAGGCCCTGACGCCGGGGATCGCGGGGTGTATCTCGCGACCGGTGTCGAGGGCTTGTTCGATCCCCCTGTGAAAGTTGTTTACGAGGAGCCAGGTAACTATCCTGGCGCTCGATTTCTGAATCATCGTATCCTGCGTAGGGATATCGTTTTTGGTGTCGAGATCCTAGACGGCGGTGCGGATTCCTGGATTCGCCGGGATTCCGAGTGGGCTAAAGCGTGGGCGTTCGACCGTGACTGCAAGTTGTATATCACCACGGAGGAGTCGGGTACTCGGTATTTGAAGCTGCGGTTGGGTGAGTCGATAGATGTTTCGTGGGAGACCGACCCCACGATGAATGATATTAACCGCGCCGGGATGGTGTGTATAGCGGGTGACCCGTTTTGGTATCAGGACGATGTAATCCATACCGCTGTCACGAAGACCGACACAACCGGCGGTGGCACAGAGATCCTATCTATCACCGTCGACGGCACCAACGGATACGTTAACCCGACGAATCAAGCCGCGTTTCCTAAGTGGGTTCTTCCTGCCCCTGGACGGTGGACTATCCCGGATTATTCGTTTGATTCCACCGATGGGCTGGATAACCGGCGGGTTGTGATGCCGACGCTGGCGTCCGGTGAGGACGCTGTAGTCGACACCGATCCTCGTGTGGAACAGGTAGCTGCGGAAAACAACACATTGTTGTGGGCCCGGATGAACGGTGTCCGGTTTCGGCACCCGTTCCCGCCGTATACACAGGCACGGGCGTTCGAGGTTGCGGTCACTGGGGTGGCTGCGGGGCAGATGATTACGCTACGGATTCCTCGTGCGTGGACTCGTCCTTGGGGGCTCGAGTGATCGACTCCAAGACACGGATGGAGCAGGTGTGGGCCACTGTAATGGCCCGGCGTGCTTGGCGTGAGAAACAGCGGCTGGCACCCCCACTGATCCGATTATGGGATGGGGATATGACCCTCCGTGGAGAGCTTCACGGTGATCTCGGGGGCTCGTTTCAATTCCTGGAGAACGAGACTGGTACGGCAGAACTTCGGATCTCGATCCACCACTACCTAGCTAAGTGGCTGATGAACCATCTAGGGCGGACTAAACGCAATGTCATCGTCACGATCGACAAGCAGGGCGCTAGGTGGTCCGGGTTCATGGACAACTATGAGGTTATCCGTGAACGTGACGGTCGCGCGTATGTCATTGCCCGGTTCAAGCACGATTACGAGCAAGCTAAATACATCCGTGTATGGCCTAACCCGTTTCTGCCTCCAGAATTCCAGTTCCCGAAGGCGTGGCTGATGTTCGGCCCTGCGAAGTGGGCGCTATCTGTCACTTTGTTGGTGAATCTTATGCGGATCGAGTCCTCGATCTGGCAGCTACCTGATGATCCGATGGACCCAGCACAATGGGTCAATTTCGATCAATCCACGTGGCGGAACGTGGTCAAGCCATTCACGTTCTCTTCGGATAAATCAAATCTGGCTTTGATCTGGTCCCGGTTCAAATCGTTTCATGATACGGCGAAGAAGACGCTGGCGGATGCCCAGCTCACAGTCGAGGTTCGTCGGTATTTGAATGGTGATCCTCCGCCGTGGCCCGGCGCTAACCTGCGCCATGGTTGTTTGGTGTGGGAGATCGTAGACAAGTCAGGTTGGAATACCCAGACCTCGTTCGGGGGTAATCTCCTCACCGGGCTGGAACGATCGTACACCTCGATCGCAAACGATGGGTACACCGAAAGTGTCAGTGCTGTTGCTGGCGACCCTACTTTCCCTGCCGAGTACTCCACCCCTGGGTGGCAAGGCACACGCGCTAGTGCGCCATGGGTAGTGTATGAAGAGGGTAGGTACACCGGTATAGAGACCTCTAAATTCCAGTATTTCGAGGCGACCGCGACACACGTCATGGTCGGAGGTAATTCCATGCCGGGGATCAACGAAGGATTGTCGGCGGCGGTTAATATGGCTGGGGATGCTATTGCCGCTGCGGTGATTATTCCCCCGATCGGTGGAATGTTGGATGCGGTACTCCGCCCTCTTTATTCCGATGTCATCCTCGCATTCATGCGGTGGGGGGATATTAATAGAGCGCAGGATCTAGGAGCTTTCCACCTTTACGAGACCTGGGCGGATGGTGCAGATAGAGCGTATACGCTTGCCGCAATTATCGCGCTAAGGGCGAAGCTGTGGGAAACTAGGGCGCATACCGCCCATAAAATCCAAGTGTCCGATGCGGCACCTTATTACGTCGGTGCCGAGGGGTATGGCCATGTGTGGCTGGGTGACCGCGTCGCTACAGCCCCGTTGGGGTGGCCTGTCGAAAACCAGCTATTTGTTGATCGCGTGATGGAGATCGGTTATTCCTGGGGGGAAGACGGCCCTAAGGGCTGGAATATGACCATCGGATACCAAGAGCCGGAAGATCCGGTTGTCAAATTGTTCAAAGAGATTCAAGAAGCAAGCGCGGCGCTAGAAGCGCTGGGTATCAGTTAAGAGGTTCGCCAAGTGATTCCAATGCAAGACGAAGTGGATTGGGAAGATCCTAAGCAGCATTTTTTGTGGGCGCTTAAGCGTCTACCGATGATGCATGGGGTCGGGCAGATCACCCACCCGCAGATTCTTCAAGGATGGTCTGAGCATCTGCACAAGTGCGGATTCGCCCATCGGGATTACCTGGCGTCTCTCGCCGACGAAGACGGAAATATTCCCGTGTCCCGACTGCCGTCTCAGCAGATCAAGTATCAGCCGGTTGTCCGTGGACCACGCCATGAATACAACGGGGCGGATGGATGGGTGGATGCGAATGAGCCGGATTCCCCGGTGATCCGCCTGCCAGATGTCTCCAAGTTGACGATGCAGGAGCAAGCGGTGTTACTCGAGCAATTCAAGGCGCTAGGCATGGTACCTACTCCCCCACCGCCCCAGGATGTAGCTAAGGAGCTGACGTAAATGGTTACTACCGAGAAGATCAAGGAACGAATTCCTGAGCCTGCGATGATCCGGGCGGCTGTAATCGCCGTTTTAAGCCTCGTAAGTGTTCTCCTAGGTAAGGAGATAGACACGGCTTGGATCGAGCCTGTATTGGGCATCTACACGGTGGTAATGCCGATTGCGCTCGGTTGGTGGATTCGGCGAAACGTTTCGCCTGCGTCTAAGTCGACAGGAAGGCACGCTAAGCCGTGACTCTGCCTGATGATGCACCGGAGTACTTGATTGCCTTAGCGATTTTGACACCTGCGGTTGGTGCTTATCTGACAGCACGATTGAGCCGGTCGATAGCACAGGTTAGGCACCAGGTCGAGAACACGCACACCACAAACCTGCGTGACGATCTGGACGAGATGAGGCAGGATGTTCGAGGAATATCAGGGGATGTGCGGAACCTGCGGGAAGACGTGCGCGATCTTCGCCGGGACCACTACCGGCTCGAGCAGAAGCTATCAAGGGGGGAGAAATGAATGACCGCACCTAATCAGCCAGCACCGGCGGGCGCGTACGTCATAGGCAATGGTGGTGGCGACTATGACTATGGTCAGAAGATGACCGAGAGCGTCGGTATGTCGATCATGACCGGCGGTATTAAGGCAACATATGCTAAAACTCAGTCAGATATACAGTCCACCACAAAAAACGTGATCCCATCAGGGTCCTCGCTGTGGAACTCGTATAAGGGCAACGCCGATTCGACGTTCCCGCATGTGATGTTGCAGGCGACTGCGAACTCGACCAGTTCCCGGTCGACGAGTGGTTCGCATAGTCACTCGATTTCCTATACTGATCCTCCGGACTACAAACCGTCCGGAGGGGGGGACAACACGGTCGAACTCGGTTTCATCGAGTGCACGAAAGACCGAACGTACACCAACGTGTTGTTCGGCTTGGGAGACTCTGTGACGGTGCTTGGTATCGGAGCGTTTTATGTGATGGTGTATAAGATGGACCCGGATACCGGGAACCTGTCGATCAAGTATCAGTCGTCGGATATCAAGTCGAACCTGAGTAAGAACAAGAATTTCGCTTTCGCGACTGGAGATATCACAGCCAACAAAGGAGACATTTTAGCTGTTGGTACGCTTCAGGTGACCTCTGGGCTGCAACAGTGTATGTCGCTGCTCGGATTGAATCTGTGGCGTGTGCTACCGCCGTCTGCGGAGAAGCCCCACGGTCTGTATGCGTATAGTATCGGGAACCCGTCTCCACCAGCGAGTATCGCGTATAGCTCGCTGTACTGGGATTGGTCGGGTAGTCCTGTGGTCCCGCTACCGTACTACGCGCTGTATTAGATGATGTAAGTAACCCCCTGGGTTGAGGGAGACCTCAGCCTGGGGGGTTTTTGTGTTTCACAGGCGATAGGATCGGTGATATGACAGCGGACGTGAGGCGTACAACTAGTGTGATTGAC
>NZ_JBWSOR010000036.1:0-43753 GCF_056629435.1 Nocardia sp. TBRC8007
ACCCGCAATAACCCCCTCCCCCCTTCCCCCCCCCCCCCCCCCGCTGCCGGGGTGCTCTAGCCATTCCGTAGCACTGATCCATGTAACGGCCCCTGCCTCGGTGCAACCGTAGAATTCCCATAGTGCATCGCCGAACCACTCGATCGCGGCTCGTTTGATGGCGGGCGGGCATGGCGCGGCGGAGTGGATGAGGTGGGTCAAGCTCGACACGTCGTAGCGGGCTCGGACCTCGGTGGACAAGCTCAACAGGCGGCTCAACATCGTCGGTACCATCTTGACCTGCTGAATCTTCCGCTCGGCGACATGCTGGAGGAATCGTTCGCTGTGCCAACGGGGCATAATCGTGATGTTGGTGCCCATCCGTAGCGCGAGGACGGCTACCGCGTTCGGGCTGGTGTGATACAACGGACCCGCGACGAGCATCTGCCCGCCAGGTGTGAGCCCCATCCGTTGCACAGTGCTACCCGCGATGGACAACAGCTGTTGCGGTGTCATCCGTTCCCGAAGCACGCCTTTCGGCGCTCCGGAAGTGCCGGAGGTGTAGATCAGCCCCATGGAGTCTGCGATCGCGCCCTCGAGATGACCCACGGGCTCGGTGTGCTCGTCGATCCACTGCTCCAGCGTCGGGTGTCGTCCCGTGGTCTGTGCCTGCTCCTCGGGCAAGCCTGCTTCTATGAGCAATTCCTCGGGCATCGCCACCTCGACCACCACCGGATATGCTCCGGCTCGCTCCCGAGCGGCTTCGATGAGGGGCACGAATTCGGTGTGCGCGAAGACGACCCGCGCGCCGCTGTCGGCGAGCGCATACGCGATCTCGGACGCCTGCCAGCGTGTGTTGATCGGTACGGGATTTCCCCCGGCGGAGGCGATCGCCAGTGAGATCTCGAGGAACTCGATATCGTTGCGGGCCATGACCGCCACCCGGTCACTACGGTCTACCCCAGCAGCGATCAGGGCGGCTGCGAGTCGCCTGGCGCGTTGATGAGCTTCCGGTTGAGGTCGTACCCGAGCGCCACAAGTGATGGTGAGAGGCACCGAATCTGTTGCCATGCGCCGCAGTCTGCCATGTCATCGACACCGCGACTACACAGTGCAACAGTATGGCCGCCGCTCAAGTCGTGATCCCGAATACGCCGGTAGGGCTGGTGGCGATCACGGTGGGGGTGGCGGTGCCGGTGATCGGCGCCGCCACTACCTGACTGGTGTTCTGGTTGGTGATGAACAAGGTGCTACCGGAGACTGCGATATCCACGGGGAACGACAGACCGGTCACCAGCGGGGTCGGCGTGCCACCACCTACCGGCACCGTCGACACCCGATTGGCCCCGGCCTCGCAGAGATAGAAGAGGTCACCGACCCGGACGAGACCTACGGGAACACTCAAGCCGGTAGCCAGCATGGTCGGTGTGCCCCCGGTTCGCGGCACCGAATACACATTGCCGAGGCCGAAGCTGTCGGTGAAGAACAGCAGGCCACCGTAAGTGTAGGACAGTGGACTGCTGGTGTCGTCCGGCACGGTGACGCCAACGGTGCCGATGCCGGGTGGGGCGATGGCGTCGATCTGGGTGTCGGAGACGATGGTGAAGGTAGTCGCCGTCGCTCCGAACCGCACAGCCAACGGCCCGGCACCGGCGAACCCGCTACCGAAGATCTTCACCGTGTTGCCCCCGGAGGTGGGGCCGAAACTCGGGTTGAGCGAGGTGAGTACCGGTGCAGCCAGGAGGGCAGCCGTCGCCGGCGCGACCCCTGATTGCGCCGGCGACTCGTCGGTAATCCCGAGGACACCGGTAGGACTGGCGGCGAATGGGGTGGGGGCAGCGGTGCCAGTGATCGGCGCCGACACCACCTGAGTAGTCCCCAGGTTGGTGATGAACAAGGTGCTACCGGAGACGGTGATATCCCCAGGGAACGACAGACCGGTCACCAGCGGGGTCGGCGTGCCACCACCTACCGGCACCGTCGACACCTGATTGGCCACGGTCTCACAGAGGTAGAGAAGGTCACCGGCCCGGACGAGACCAGAGGGAACACTCAAGCCGGTAGCCAGCAGGGTAGGTGTGCCCCCGGTTTGCGGCGCCGAATACACATTGTTGCCGCCATCGGTGAAAAACAGCAGGCCGGCGCCGTCGTAGGTGTAGGGCAGCGGACTGCTCCTCCCGCCCAGCAGGGCGGCGACGGTAACCCCGACGGTGCCGGTGCCGGGTGGGGCGATGGCGTCGATCTGGGTGTCGGAGACGATGGTGAACGTGGTCACAGTCGCCCCGAACCGCACGGCCAACGGCCCGGCACCGGTGAACCCGCTACCGACGATCTCCACCGTGTTGCCTCCGGTCGGGGGACCGAAACCCGGATGGAGCGACGTGAGCACAGGCGCCATCGGCCGGCCTCCGAACGAGTAATGATTTTGTTCTACAACGGTTATCGACGTGGTCGCGCCACCGCTGTATCCAGTAACCCATCAGTGGTGGCAGTTCCGCAACGAATCCCTGATGGCGGTTCCGCAACAATCCCCGGTCGATTTCCGTCCCGGACCCGGCGGCCGGTTGCTGTGCGCCCACTTCGGCAGCGGGTTATCGACCGAGGCGCAGACCAAAGAGAGGACCCAACACACCACCTCGGACGGATACGGATTCAAATCCCACGCTGCAGACCCGAAAGCTTTTCTCGTGCAACGGGCTTGGGATGCATACGCGACCACGTTCAAGCAGCACGGTGCCACACTCGGCCGAGAATTTCTGTACGAGGACAAGTCCGACCAGGAGGTTACTTGGTCGATGAGGGCGCAATGTCCGGCTATGTAGTGCACATGGTCGGTGAGTTCGATCCGCAGCCGGTAGGGCGCGGTCGGTGAGCTGGACTCGGCCCGATACATCTGAGGTCAACGCACAAACAGTCAGATGGGTGACGAATCGGCCGAGGTGAAATCTGCCGGTCAGCCACTCGGTATCACCCGATATCGCAGGATCGGCCTACCTGCTTGAATATCGTTTACCGATATCGAATATCGTCTTTTATATCCACCGATCGATTCACTGAAAGACTTGTGTTGGCCATGCCGGTCCCCCACGACAACAGTCCACGTCTGCAGCGCCGACTCGGAGTGTTCGACGCGGTCTTGATCGGACTGGGAGCCATGATCGGCGCAGGAATCTTCACCGCACCGACACTCGCTGCGGATGCGGCCGGGTCCGGTCTGCTCATCGGGCTGGCGATGGCAGCGGTAGTGGCCTACTGCAACGCCATTTCCTCGGCACAACTGGCCGCGCGCTATCCCGCTTCGGGCGGCACTTACCTCTACGGTCGCGAACGGCTCGGCGAGTTCTGGGGATATCTGGCCGGTTGGGGCTTCATCGTTGGCAAAACCGCCTCTTGCGCGGCGATGGCACTGACTATCGGCTCCTATGTGTGGCCGCAGCAGCCCCAGATTGTCGCAGTCCCCACTGTGCTCGCCCTGACTGCGGTCGGCTCTCGGGGTGTCCAGAAGTCCGCTCTGCTGAACCGGGTGATCGTCACTGTCGTCCTCGCAGTGCTGGCGGCAGTGGTGATCACTGCTCTCACCGCACCGGCTGCCGATCCGGGCCACCTGCGTATCGGTACGGACACATCACCCTATGGAGTACTGCAGGCCGCCGGGCTGCTATTCTTCGCCTTCGCCGGGTACGCGCGTATCGCTACTCTTGGCGAGGAAGTCCGCGACCCCGCTCGCACTATTCCACGAGCTATTCTGCTGGCTCTGACGATCGCCCTGCTCGTCTATGCCGCTGTCGCGATCGCGGTCCTGAGCGTGCTCGGTGCCTCCGGATCGGGTGGCGTCGCAGCACCGCTGGCCGATACCGTACAGACTGCGGGATTTCCCGTTCTGGTGCCGGTTGTGCGGGTCACAGCCGCGGTCGCCGCACTCGGATCATTGCTCGCCTTGCTTCTCGGCGTCTCCCGCACCGCCTTCGCCATGGCACGGGATCGCCATCTGCCGCGCGCACTGGCAGCGATCCATTCCCGCTTCGATACACCACACCATGTGGTAGTCGTCACGGGCCTGGTCGTGGCAGCACTCGCGAGTACCGTCGACCTGCGCGGCGCGATCGGCTTCTCTTCCTTCGGCGTGCTCGTCTACTACGCAATCGCCAATATCGCCGCCTCGACCCTCACTCCTGCCGAAGGTCGCCCCGTCCGTTTCGTGCCCGCCCTGGGGGTCCTCGGCTGCCTCGCGCTCGGCGCCGCCCTGCCGATCGAATCCATCGTCACCGGTATGTTCGCGCTCGCTCTCGGTGCGACGACCTACGGCATCCGTCGTGTGCTCGACGCCCGCCGCCGAAGGGCCTGAGTTGAGTCAGCGCCACTGCTCACCGAGCACTTCGCGGGCCAGTTCCGCCAGCGCCTGCCGGTTCTCGGCCAACGCTTTCTTCCCCGCCCGCGTGGCTCTATAGACCCGACGCGCCCGGCCGTCGACGACCTGCTGCTGCGAAGTCAGCAGCCCTTCGTCTTCGAGCCGATGCAGTGCCGGATACAGGGTGCCAGGACTGATGTCGTATCCGTGCCGAGCCAGTTCCGTGGTGATCCACGCACCGTGCACCGGCTCCCGCACCGCGTGGTGCAGGATGTGCAATCGCACCGCACCTCGCTGAAACTCACGCACCGGACATCACCTCCAGCTTGAATGAGGAAACCGATATCGGCTACCGATCCTATCCCGGCTCCTCGTGTACGCCCCTGCCACGGTGCTGTGCGCTGTGTTGGATGTGCCATCGTCGATGTCCGCCCCTGCTGCTCGCCGCTGACAGACAACATCACGCAGTCCCGCACCGCATGGATCGAACTGAGGGCCGCACTGCTGACCTAGAGTAGATGCTAGAAATTTGCTGCCTGATTCTTCCCACGCCGATCCGAGAGGATGCTACGGAATGACCGCACAGCTGGATCCTACGGTGCAGGAGTTCGTCGACGCGCTCAACGCCAACGACCAGGACCGGTTCTATGCTGTGCTCACCGATGATGCGACCATGTCCGATGACGGAGTGGAACGCAACCTCGCCCAGTGGACTCAAAGGGAGGTCTTCGCCAGCAACGCGCGAATGCAGGTCGAATCCATCGGTGACGACGGCACCGAGCTGGTCGCCGACTACACCAATTCCAGGTGGGGGTCGATGCGCACCAACTGGCGATTCATCCTCCGCAACGGCAAGGTGAGTCGCTTCGAGACCGGGCAGGCCTGATCATTATCGCCATCTTGCCGCCGATGTCGACATTCTGACGCTCGTGTTCGACGCGCCCCGTTATGGCACGGGTTCTCTGGCCGATCTACTTCCCTCTGTCCTCGCCGGACTCGGTGTTCCTGGCGCGGATGACCGCATCGGGCTCGAACTCGACTCCGATCAGGTCTGCGTCCTACTGGTAGACGGGCTCGGCTACGAGGCGCTCACCACAAATCCCGTCGCGGCGCCGTTTCTGTCCGGTCTCGCGCCCCGCACACTGACGGCAGGCTTTCCGACAACGACCACCACCAGCCTGAGCTCACTCGGCATCGGTGTCCCGCCCGGCGAGCACGGGATGGTCGGCTACCTGTTCGAAGTCCCCGGCTACGACCTGTTGATGAACCCCCTGGCATGGCGACTACACGGCGCACCGGTCGGGACCGATCTGCGAACCGAACTGGTCCCCGAACAGTTCCAGCCCATTCCGACAGTTTTCGAACGCGCCGCAGCGCACGGGGTCGCCGTCACTCGGGTATCACCTCACGATCAGGCCGGGTCCGGACTGACCAGAGCAGTCCTGCGCGGTGGCGAATTCCGCCCTCAGCTGTCCTTGGGTGATCTCATCGCCGGGGTGGCCGAAGCATTGCGCGCAGGACCGCGCTCACTGGTCTACGCCTACCACGGTGATCTCGATATGACCGGGCACGTACGTGGGCCTTCGTCCCGGTCCTGGCGCATGGAGCTGGCCGCTGTCGACCGGCTCGCGGCCGCCCTCGCCCAGCAGCTCCCTTCCGAAGCAGCGCTGCTCGTCACCGCCGATCACGGCATGGTGGAAATGGAGAACCGTATCGATTTCGACACCACCAGTGTGTTGCAGGAAGGCGTCCGGGCATTGGGCGGTGAGGTCCGCGCCCGGCACGTCTATACCGTGACCGGCGCGACAAGCGATGTGGCGACCGCTTGGCAAAGTACACTCGGCACCGATTTCGATGTGCTCACCAGGGACGAAGCCGTGACCCGTGGCTGGTTCGGCCCAACAGTCACCCGCGAGATCGCTACCCGGATCGGCGATCTCGTCGTGGTCGCCCGTGGACGCGACGGCATCATCCGCAGCGGTATCGAACCGCTGCAGTCAGCGTTGCCCGGCCATCACGGTTCACTCACTTCAGCGGAGATGAATGTTCCGCTGTGCCTCTTCCGAGCGGGCAGACCGAACCCGTAGGCAGCTGGGCGCACCGTGGCCTTAAGGTGTACGAAATCGTGGTACACATCAGGAGGCCCCATGAACGCCATGTTGTCACGCACCAGCCGAACCGGCCTCGGCGTCGCGACGATCGCCATGGTGCTTGCGGGCTGCACCGATATCGAGCGCGCACTCAACCGTGGTGGCGACACCCCGTGCAGCGAGTACATCGCACAAGACCAGGACACCAAGCGCATGACGATCACCGAATTCATCAAGGAGCGGACCAGAGCAGACCGCGAACCCGCAGGCACCGTGGTCGACGCGACGATGGTGTCGGTCGACATACTGTGCAGCATTCAGGCCAACTCCGAAACCCCCATCAGGAACGCCGACGTCGCAGGCATATTCATGCATAAGTGACTCTTCCCTGAGTAGCCTGCGAGCAGACCGTGTGCGCCGGTGCAAGCCCGCGCTCAGCGCAACAGGCCCGCGTGCGCCAGATCGTCGAACAGCAGCTGGTCGACCGGAGGAACGAAGGACCGGTCGGCATAGCGGAACCAACCGATCTCGTCGATCTCGCTGCTCGCCACAAGTGTTCCACGGTAATCTGCGGTGTAGCAGCTCATCCGCACCACCGCGGCATCCGCTGTCGAGTGCACTGCTGCGTGCATTGCTTCGTAAGTGCCGACGTGCGAGAGAGTCTCCAACCGCAACTCGACGCTGAGCTCTTCGTCGATTTCCCGTACCAATGTCTGTGCATCGGTCTCGCGGCCCTCCCGCTTGCCACCGGGAATATAGAAGACGTCCTTGCCGTGCGGTCTGGCGCACAGAATTCGCCCGTCTTCGAGGTGGACCCACGCCACCGTGTCGATCAACTGTTGAACTCGCCCATCCGCCATCGCGGCAGCTTAGCGCTTTGTCCTGGGGCCGGTAGGCACCGATAGCCGTGCGCATGGGGCCTCAGGTGCCGTGCCGCGGGTCCTCTTCCGATCATTACCGGGGAGAGAGCCCGCAGTTATGAAGTGCAAGTTAACCAGAAGCTCTTGTGCACACCCGGCAACTCGCCTCGGTGCGCCGTCTCACGCAGACAGACGCGACAGAGCCCGAACAGTTGGACAGCACGAGGGAATCCGCTTCGCCACCATGGAATGGGATATGCAGAAAACCTGAACTGCTACCCATACATGATCATGTTACAGCAGGAATCTACCGTGAAGAAAAAGAACAAAAATGAACTTCGTTGACAGCATCTCGCGGAGCCATGTCTACTGATCCCGCCGGAAAGGTGTTGAAGGAACCCCGATCGCGGATATCAAGCATTGCCGCACAAGCCTCCTCCACCACGTCTTCCAGCCAGGGCGCCAGAAGACGATCGATACAGTCGCGGCGGACTTCGTGCACGTCACGAGCACCCGTCGCGCGCATGAAGAAATTGAAAAAGATAGAAGGATCTGACAATGAAGCGTGGCATCAGTGTTGCTGTCGGTATGGCATCTGCGATATCCACCGTTTTCCTGGCGGCAATTCCCGCGTATGCGGCCCCCGTCCAGATCACCAGCCTCGACGACGTGCTCAGAGAGCAAGTCGGCAACTTCACCAATGCTGATTACAGTAAATCGACGTTCACCAATTCCGCTGTGGCGCTTACGGGAAGTCCCAAAATCACTCTGGGTAAAACATGGTTCGCGGGCACGTCGACCTTGCGGAACACCAGTAACCAGCCACAGACCCTGACCAGCCAGAGCTTTTCCAAGACCATAGCCAACTCGGTGACATCGTCGGTTACGAACGGGCTCAGTATCTGGACCAAGATATCAGCCTCTATGGATATCGGGAAGGCGCTGAAGATCGGTGGTGAACTGAATACGACATGGAGCTTCAGCCAAACGCACAGCACCACGTCGTCCCAGTCGATGACCTACACTGCTCCCGGACAGACCATCAAGGTTCCTCCCCACTCCACAGCCACGGTCACGGTCAACTTACAGCAGTCAGTGGCCAGCGGGAACGTTGACCTGTCCACCGATATCGGCGGATCCTTCCTCCCGTGGTATTGTACGCCACGGAACTGCGCAGGCGGCGACGAATCGATCTATCAGGATGTCAAATACGCGCAAGACACCGGCCGGACCGTCAGCGGTGGGAAGGCCGTTCCGCTGCGAAAAGAGTTCTCGCTGGACAACACCAAGCAGACGCTACACTTCAAGGGGATCGGAACCTACAGCGCCACTTACGGAGCGAACTTCAAGGTCAAGATTTCGATCAAACCGGACGCTCCCAACGGCCCTGCGCCCAAGACCTTGACCCGAACCTTCAAGGCGTTCTGAGCTACGCGAATACTCACCTCGGGTCCTCTCTCGATCACAATCGGGAGAGGACCCGAAATTCATAGGCGTAATCCCACCAGAAACTCTCGTACACGCCGAACAATTCGCCTCAATACACCATCTCACGCAGACAGTCGCGATAGAACGCGAACTCGTGAACAACTGAATCGCAGGCACGCAAGCTACTGCACAGACCTCCTACCGTCCCGCAGCCACAGCCCGATGTTGTGGTGGTGGCCCAGATATCAATAAGAGCGTTTCGGCCGCTTGTCCATCAGTCGCAGAATCAGAGGGGTGAAGATCAGCTGCATGGCCAGCTCCATCTTTCCGCCGGGCACCACGATGCAGTTCGTCCGCGACATGAACGAGTCGTGCAACATCGATAGCAGGTAGGGGAAGTCGATGACCTTCGGGTCTGCGAACCTGATCACCACAAAGCTCTCATCCGCCGTGGGGATGCTGCGCGCTATGAACGGATTCGAGGTGTCCACGGTGGGCACCCGCTGGAAGTTGACATAGGTGCGGGAGAACTGCGGGCAGATATAGGTGACATAGTCCGGCATACGCCGCAGAATCGTGTCTATCACGGCCTCGCTGGAATAGCCGCGTTCGGTCTTGTCCCGGATCACCTTCTGAATCCACTCCAGATTGATGATCGGCACTACACCGACCAGAAGATCGGCATAGCGGGCGATATCTACTGTCGCGGTGACCGCCGCGCCGTGCAGTCCTTCGTAGAACAGCAGGTCACTACCCGGTGTCAGCTCTTCCCATGGGGTGAAGGTTCCCGGTGACTGGCCATAAGGCTTGGCTTCGACCTCATCGTGCAGATACCGACGCACCATCCCGACACCGGTCTCGCCGTAATCACGAAACAGTGTTTCCAGCTCTCGCAGCAGGTTGGCCTCCTCACCGAAATGTGAGAACCGGAGATTCTGGTTCTGCTCGGCCTCAGCCATGGCCAGTCTCATCTCGTTGCGGTCGTAACGGTGAAACGAATCGCCTTCGACGACAGCGGCGTTGATCCCTTCACGGCGGAACACCTCCTGGAATGTCCGCGTCACACTGGTCGTCCCGGCACCGGAAGACCCTGTGATCGCGACGACGGGATGTTTGACCGACATGGACTCTCCTGTGTTCAGCGTCTTGCGGGTCGAAACAGCGACCGTGTTCCGAACAGCGCGGCATCGAAATCCGGACCTTCCTGGGATTCGCGGTGATAGCGCTCGATACGCTCGACTTCATTGCGGGAACCGAAGATCAAAGGCACCCGTTGATGGATATGATCCGGCGCTACATCCAGAACTCGCTCGTTGCCGGTGGACGCAGCACCCCCGGCCTGCTCGACGATGAATGCGATCGGATTGGCGCCATAGAGCAAAGCGACTCGGCCGGTCCGCGCCGGCGGCCGGATATCACGTGGGTACAAATAGATCCCGCCGCGAGTGAGGATATGGAAAGTGTCGGCGACGAGTGACGCCACCCATCGCATGTTGAAGTCCCTTCCCCGCGCACCGTCCACGCCGTCGAGGCACTCCTGGACATAGCGCCGCACCGGATGTTCCCAGAACCGCTCGTTGGCCGCGTTGATCGCGAAACCCGATGTGTCCTCGGGAATGCGCATTCCGGGATGGGTCAACACGAACGCACCGATCTCTCGATCCAAGGTGAACCCGTCCACCCCGCTGCCAGTGGTCAGCACCAGCATGGTCGCAGGCCCGTACAGAGTGAATCCCGCACATACCTGTTCGGCTCCCTGCCGCAGGAAATCACCGTCGGTCAGGGCATGCACGCAGCCCTCGCCCCGAATCCGCGCCGGCGCACGCAGCACGCTGAAGATCGTCCCCACCGGCAGATTCACGTCGATATTCGATGAACCATCCAGCGGATCGAATACCAACAAGTATTTTCCTCGCCGATGTGTCTCTGGCACCGGTCGGATCTTGTTCATCTGTTCCGACAGCAGGCCCGACAGATGGCCGGTCCATTGGGTTTCGGCGATCATGATGTCGTTGGCGATAACATCCGGTGTGCGGTGCATCGACAAAGCCGAATTCCCTGGCATCCCGGGTGGGAGTGGGGCGAGGTCTGTCACTGCTGAGGGTGGGGCGGGGTTGTGTACAGCACTGTGCGAGCCGACGATCGATCCTCTGGTGACTTGATTGGCGACGATCTTCGTCGCCGTGGCGACGACATTCACCAAAGCGGAGAACTCTCCGGAGGATCCGGGATGTCGATGTTCCTGCTCGATGGTGTAACGAGTGAGGGTCTTCAGTCCTTCTGGCATAGCGATTCGATCTCGTCGCAGGGGGTCGGCACCGCAGGCCTGTCCGGTGGCTCGGAGTCGGTGAACACGCTGCTGCCGTATACATCCAGATCGGTCACAGTGATCAAGTCGGCCTTGGTCAGTGGCCTGTCCAGCTCGACGAGGCGTTTGGCTTGACGCAACCGGCAGCGGTCGAGTGCGTTGCGCACGCTGCGGGCATTGGAGAAGCGCGGTCGGGTCATCCGGCGCCGCAGATATTCTTCGAATGCTGCGTGTGCTGCATCATCGAAGCGAAAGTTCTCCGCGGCCACCATGAGTTGGGCGATATCCAGCAGTTCGACATGAGTGTAGTCAGCGAACTCCAGGTGGTGCGCTACCCGTGAGGACAGCCCAGGATTAGCCGAGAAGAAACGCTCCATCCGATCCTGGTATCCGGCGAAGATCACCACCAGACTGGCGCGCTCATTCTCCATTTCCTGCAGTAGGATCTCGATCACCTCCTGTCCGTAGTCGCGCTCGTTCTCCGGTCGGAACAGGTAGTAGGCCTCATCGATGAACAGCACCCCGCCCGCCGCTCTGGCCAGCGCCTCCTTCGTTTTCGGCGCGGTGTGCCCGATGAACTGGCCGACGAGATCATCGCGAGTGACTGTGTGCACCGTCGGTTTCCGGACATAGCCCAGTGCGTGCAATACCTGCGCCATCCGCAACGCCACTGTCGTCTTGCCGGTGCCGGGCCCACCGGTGAAACTCATATGCATGGTCGGCCGCGAGGCCGTCAGGCCGAACCGCTGCCTGGCGCGGTCGATCAGCAGCAATGCCGCGATCTCGCGCACCCGTCGTTTCACTGTGGTCAGCCCGATCAGCTCGTCGTCCAACATGCGCAGCGTCTGCTCCACATCGTGTCCGGCGATGTCGGTTGCCAGATCCAGGACCTCATCCTCGCCCAAGATCCGCGGTACCTCAGGATGGTCGGGCACCGGCCGCACCGCACCAGGAGCGTCCGTCCCTGGTCGATGCAGCCGGAATCCGGAGCCGTTGCGCTCAGCCGCCATACCGGTATCCCGGTCGGACAGTGGTCGCGTACGAATGCAGGCCGTATCGCTGCTGCCGATCCGGCCCTTCGGTGCGGGTCAGCACGAAGCCTGGCTCGTGGGGCGGCCGCTGCACAAGGAAACTCAGCGCTGTCGTCTGCTTGGTGTAGCGGGCATCGTAGGCCAGCACCCGTATGTAATGGCGGGGAAACGTCGCCCGGCACGCGGCGATCTCGGCGAGTACCCCATCGGGTTCGACCAAGTCGAACAGCGGCAGCCCCCACATTTCCCAGTAGGCGTTACGTGGATGCGGATCGTCGGTGTACTCGATGGACACCGGCCAGTTGTTGAGCAACGCGTAGCGCACTTGGGCAGCGATCTGCGCGTCGGTCAGCGGCGGTAAGTAGGAGAATGTCCCGTGACGTAAGTACATGGCTCTGTCTTTCGAGATCTCAGCGACTGACCGTAGGTACGGCATCTGGTGCGTCGGTGGAGGTGTAGTCGAAAGTGACCTCGCCCCAGGTCGCCAGCGCGACGTCGAGCGGGCGGCAGATCCTGGCCGCCTCGCGTAGCACCTCCGGTCCTTCCTTCAGCAGGTCGCGGCCTTCGTTGCGAGCTTGCACGACCGCCTCCAGCGCCACCCGGTTGGCTTCCGCGCCTGCGGCGATGCCGAGTGGGTGGCCGATGGTGCCGCCCCCGAACTGCAACACCACATCGTCCCCGAACAGGTCGAGCAGTTGATGCATCTGCCCGGCGTGGATGCCGCCGGAGGCCACCGGCATCACACCGGGCAGGCTCGCCCAGTACTGGTCGAAGAAGATTCCGTTGGCCGGTTCGGTACGAATGTGGTTCTCCCGCAGGGTGTCATAGAATCCTTTGGTGGTCGCCGGATCGCCTTCGAGTTTGCCGACCACAGTGCCCGCGTGCAGATGGTCGACACCGATCAACCTGCACCACTTGGCCAATGCCCGGAAGCTGACGCCGTGTGTCTTCTGTCGGGTATAGGTGGAGTGCCCCGCGCGGTGCAGATGCAGCAGCACACCATTGCGGCGCGCCCAATGCGACATCGACTGCATCGCGGTGAAACCGACGGTGAGGTCCATCATGATGATCACACTGCCCAGCTCCTTGGCGAATTCTGCGCGCTCGTACATCTCCTCCATGGTCGCCGCGGTCACATTCAGGTAGTGACCCTTGATCTCGCCGGTCTCGGCCATCGCCCGGTTCACCCCCTCCATCGCGAACAGATACCGGTCGCGCCAACGCATGAACGGCTGGGAGTTGATGTTCTCGTCGTCTTTGGTGAAATCCAGACCGCCTTTGCACGCCTCATAGATCACTCGGCCGTAATTGCGCGCGGACAGGCCGAGTTTCGGTTTCACCGTCGCACCGAGCAGCGGCCTGCCGTATTTGTTGAGATATTCGCGCTCCAGCACTGTGCCGTGCGGCGGCCCCTGAAATGTCTTCACATATGCGACCGGAATGCGCATGTCCTCCAGCCGTAGCGCCAATAGCGGCTTGAACCCGAAGACATTGCCGATGATCGACGAGGTCAGGTTGGTGATCGACCCTTCCTCGAAGAGGTCGAGATCGTATGCGATATAGGCGAAGTACTCCCCAGGACGTCCGAAGACCTCCTCGATCCGGTAACACTTGGCTTGATAACGCGAATGCGCGGTCAGTCGGTCGGTCCATACGACTGTCCATGTGGCGGTAGATGATTCGCCTGCTACGGCGGCCGCCGCCTCGATCGGGTCGACACCGTGCTGCGGGGTCACCCGGAACACGGCGAGCACGTCGGTCTCCGACGGCTGATAGTCGGGCGCGTAATAGCCCATCGACGCATAGGATTGGACACCCGGATCCCAGCGGTCGCGTTCGTTTTCTTCGGCCATCGTTCCTCCTGCTGTGCCACTACGGAACACTCGCGCCCGGGCGAACGGGCATGCCTCGAGATTTCCAGGATGACGGTCCGGAAACCGGCAGACAATGTGATTGTTTCTCGCGATACTCAACGAATTCGTTGTGTTTGTTACCGTCATTCGATGGGCATGGTGAGTGCGGCACGGATGCAAACCTTCCTGACCGTGGCCCGACAGGGAAGCATTCGCCGGGCCGCCACCGAACTGCACATCACCGAAGCCGCCGTCTCCGCCGCCGTCGCGCACATCGAGAAGCAACTGGGGACCGAGCTCATCGCGAAATACGGCCGCGGCATCGTGCTTACCGAGGCCGGTCGTATCTACGCCGAATACTGCCGAGGAATCCTCGGGCTGATGCGGGAAGCGCACGCCGCTGTCCGCCGAGCCGAAACCGGGCGATTGCGGATCGGTGTGGTGGCCACTGCGGGCGAATACGTCTTGTTGCGCCCGCTCGCGTCGTTCCGCCGTCGATTTCCCGGTATCGAGCTGAGTCTGTCGGTGCAACCACGCGATGTGCTCTTTCTCGAATTGCAATACCATGAGACAGATCTCGTCATCGCAGGGCGGCCTCCGCGGGACGCCGGGCTTGTGGTGCGGGCTCTGCGACCGAGCAGCCTCGTGGTGGTCGGCCCGCCCGGACTGGACCCGCAACACGCCACCTGGCTGCTGCGCGGCCGCGGCTCCGGAACCCGTGAGGCCACGCTGAGCTTGCTCGACCAGCTCCGGCTCGAACCGTCCACCCTCACCCTCGGATCGCACGGCGCGGTCCTGGCAGCCGCTAGAGAAGGTCTGGGCGTCACACTGATCCACAACGATGCGATCTCCCATGACATCGACAACGGTGTGTTGCGTATCCTCCCGGTCGAAGGCACCCCGCTGAACCGTCCGTGGCATGCCGTCACCAGCCGCACTCCCACCCCGGCTACTCGTCTCTTCCTCACCCACCTGCTCGACCCCGCAGAGGTCGGGTCGGACGTCTTCGGCTCCTGCTGACCCGGCGTAAGCACCCGACCGCCTGATGGGCACGCCAACCGGCCGGGCTACGCGCAAGGCACTACCTGTGCCGCGGCCATCCGACGCGCGGAAATTATCTTGGCCAAGCTGCCACGCGGGCCGTCGTCGTGGACGTACCATGCCGTTCGTGGCCGATTCCGCTCGTTCCACCCCACTACGGGTTCTCGTATACAGCAGCGACGCCGACACGCGTCGCCAAGTGGTCTCGGCCCTTGGCACGCGCCCGCATCCGGAACTCCCGGTATTCGAATACCTCGAGGTAGCCACCGCCGCGGTAGTGATCGCGCAGTTGGACGCGGGCGGCATCGATCTGGCCATTCTCGACGGTGAGGCCGCCCCGGCGGGCGGGCTCGGGATCGCCAAGCAACTGAAGGACGAAATAATCTCCTGCCCGCCGCTTCTGGTACTCACCGGCCGTGCCGATGACGCGTGGCTGACCAAGTGGTCGCGCGCCGAGGCAGCGGTCTCGCATCCGATAGACCCGATCCGTCTCACCGAAATCGTGGCCGGTCTGCTGCGCAGTCGTTCCGGAGTCTGATCATCGTCGCTCCTGGTACGACCCGACACTCCAATTAATAGCTTTTGAGAATTAGTCACACCGATGCCCGGCGGTCGGGAAGAAGCTGGTTCCCGCGCTGCGTGCGATCACGAGACCATTCATCCGAATGAAGCCAGAGTCGGCCCTGAACAGGACACAGCTGCGGTGTCGACACGAAGGCCGCAGAACTTCCCGGCTTCGATTTCGGGGGCGCGGCTCATCGCTGAACGTCATGTGACGACACGGGTCGATTATCGCCGTTTCGGTCATAAATCGTTGTACTGAATTCGATCAAACGCCGTGACGAAACGCGCTTCGGCTCGCCCGTTCGGTTGTAGGCTGTGCCCTACCTCACATGAGAGCGGATCAGGTAATGAGCCGTTCAGGTGAAGCCGAGAAGCGAGTCCGGTCACGGCGGACGACGACAGCGGCCCGTTACGGACGCGGTTGGCACTCAACAGCAGCTCGCCACTCGGCAACAGCTCGCAAGGAGGGGAAGTGTAGTCGTGAATATCGAGGTGCCGATTCTCATCCTCGGCGCGATCGCGGCCGCGTTCGCGCTGTTCTCTGTCGTTATGGCGGCCTTGGTCGGCCCGAAGCGCTACAACCGGGCCAAACTGGAAGCCTACGAATGCGGCATCGAACCCACGCCGCACGCTGTCGCCGGCGGGCCGGGGAACGCCGCCGGGCAACGCTTTCCGGTGAAGTACTACCTCACCGCCATGCTGTTCATCATCTTCGACATCGAGATCGTGTTCCTGTACCCCTGGGCAGTCCACTTCGAGGCACTCGGCCTTTTCGGCCTCGTGGCGATGGCGCTGTTCATCTTCAACGTCTCGGTGGCATACGCCTATGAATGGCGCCGCGGCGGGCTCAGCTGGGACTGATTGCCGAACAGCCGCATTCGTAGCAGACAAGGGGAAGTGAGCCAGAAGAACATGGGTCTCGAGGAAAAACTGCCCAGCGGCTTATTGCTGAGCACGGTCCAGGATTTCGCCGGATACCTGCGCAAGGGCTCGGTGTGGCCGGCCACCTTCGGTCTGGCCTGCTGCGCCATCGAGATGATGGCCACCGGCGCGGGCCGATTCGACATCGCCCGCTTCGGTATGGAGGCCTTCCGTGCCTCGCCGCGGCAAGCAGATCTGATGATCGTCGCGGGCAGGGTGAGCCAGAAGATGGCCCCGGTACTGCGCCAGGTCTACGACCAGATGACCGAACCGAAATGGGTGCTGGCGATGGGCGTCTGCGCGTCCTCCGGCGGGATGTTCAACAACTACGCCATCGTGCAGGGCGTCGACCACATCGTGCCCGTCGACATCTATCTGCCCGGTTGCCCGCCCCGACCGGAGATGCTGCTCAACGCGATCCTGGCGCTGCACGAAAAGATTCAGCAGATGCCACTCGGCGTCAACCGCGAGGAAGCCATTCGCGCCGCTGAGCAGGCCGCACTCGCCGCGACGCCTACCATCCGGATGGAAGGTCTGCTGCGATGACCTCCGACAACACCGGCAGCCCGACCGCACACGATCCGATCGATGCCGCGGCCACCGCTGGGCCAGAAGGCACACCCCCTGAAGAAGATTCCACGGGGGTCGATGCCGAAGTGATCGGCGTACGACATGGCATGTTCGGCGTCGCCGGTACCGGCGACACCTCCGGCTACGGCCGTTTGGTCCGCCCGGTCACGGTGCCGGGCAGCACCCCGGCCCCGTACGGAAGCTACTTCGACGAAGTGGTCGACACGCTGTGCGACGCACTCGCCAACGCTGGGATCCACTCGGATGCGGCGCTGGAGAAAATAATCGTCTTTCGCGGCGAACTCACCTTGCACGTGCGCCGCGAACACGTACTCACCGTCGCCCGCGCGTTACGCGACAACCCCGCACTGCGTTTCGAACTCTGCCTCGGTGCGAACGGTGTGCACTATCCGGAAGACTCCGGCCGCGAACTGCACGCGATCTACCACCTCATGTCGATCACCCACAATCGCCGTCTGCGCGTAGAGGTATCCGCGCCGGACGCAGACCCGCGTATTCCCTCGCTCTACGCGGTGTATCCGACCACCGACTGGCATGAGCGCGAGACCTACGACTTCTTCGGCATCCGGTTCGATGGGCACCCCTCGCTCACCCGGATCACCATGCCGGACGACTGGCGTGGCCATCCCCAACGCAAGGACTACCCGCTCGGCGGGATCCCGGTCGAATACAAGGGCGCGCGCATCCCGCCGCCCGACGAGCGGAGGGCATACCACTGATGAATCACACCGACACCGGGCCCGACCACACCGAGGACATCGGACCGGAACCCGCCACGGTCACCGTCACGGGGCAAGACTGGGACCAGGTGGCCGAAACACTGGCCGGCGCGGGCGAGGAACGCATCGTGGTGAACATGGGCCCGCAGCATCCGTCCACGCACGGTGTGCTGCGGCTGATCCTGGAGATCGAAGGAGAGACGGTCACCGAAGCCCGCTGCGGAATCGGCTATCTACACACCGGAATCGAGAAGAACCTCGAATTCCGCACCTGGGCGCAAGGCGTCACCTTCGTCACCCGGATGGACTACCTGTCGCCGTTCTTCAACGAGACAGTGTATTGCCTCGGGGTAGAGAAACTACTCGACATCACCGAACAGATCCCGGAGCGAGCTACGCTCATCCGTGTCCTGCTCATGGAGCTCAACCGCATCTCCTCACACCTGGTCGCCCTGGCCACCGGAGGCATGGAGCTCGGCGCGCTCACCCCGATGCTGTTCGGTTTCCGTGAACGCGAGCTGATTCTCGATGTATTCGAGACGATCACCGGGCTGCGGATGAACCATGCCTATATCCGTCCCGGCGGGCTGGTCCAAGACCTGCCAGACGACGGAGTCGGCAAGGTACGTGAGTTGCTCACGCTGCTGCCCAAGCGACTGCGTGATACAGAACACCTGCTCACATCAAACCCGATCTGGAAAGCCCGTACTCAGGGGATCGGCTATCTCGACCTGCAAGGATGCATGGCCTTGGGTATCACCGGCCCGGTGTTGCGCGCCACCGGGCTGCCGCACGATATACGCAAGACTCAACCCTACTGCGGTTACGAGAGCTACGAATTCGACATTCCCACCAGCACCGGATGCGACTGTTACGGCCGCTACGCCATTCGGGTGGCGGAGATGAAGGAGTCGCTGAAGATCGTCGAGCAATGCATGGACCGGCTACGACCGGGGCCGGTCATGGTGGACGACAGGAAAATCGCCTGGCCTGCGGATCTGCAGCTCGGCCCGGATGGGTTGGGCAACTCTCCCAGGCACATCGGCACGATCATGGGCACATCCATGGAGGGACTTATCCACCACTTCAAACTGGTTACCGAGGGCATGCGAGTTCCGGCGGGCCAGGTGTACACAGCAGTGGAATCACCACGCGGCGAACTGGGGGTACATCTGGTCAGCGACGGCGGCACCCGACCCTATCGAGTGCACTATCGCGACCCCTCGTTCACCAACTTACAAGCGGTCGCGGCGATGTGCGAGGGCGGTATGGTCGCCGACGTCATCGCCTCGGTCGCCAGTATCGACCCGGTCATGGGCGGAGTGGACCGATGAACGAAGCATCGGCCAACGATTCGACGAGGGGTGACGGCCAGGTGACGAGTGGGCGGGAGATCCTATTGCGGCTCGGCCGTAGACCCGAGCCGTACCAGCCCTTCGTACGCGAACGGCTGGAAACCGATGCCAAGGAGATCATCGCGCGCTACCCCCATCCACGTTCGGCATTGCTTCCGCTGCTGCATCTGGTGCAGTCCGAGGAAGGCTACGTCACCGGCACCGGCATCGAATTCTGTGCAGAACAAGTGGGTCTGACCGGCGCCGAAGTCACTGCGGTCGCGACCTTCTACTCGATGCTGCGGCGTACTCCGACCGGCGACTATCACGTCGGCGTGTGCACCAACACATTGTGCGCGGTACTGGGCGGCGATGCTGTTTTCGCCGCGTTGGAGCGCCATCTGGACCTCGTCCACGGCGAGACCACGGCGGACGGAGCGATCACACTCGAACACATCGAGTGCAACGCGGCGTGCGATTTCGCACCGGTGGTCATGGTCAACTGGGAGTTCTTCGACAATCAGACCCCCGAATCAGCATGTGCCCTGGTGGACGCGTTGCGCGCCGGACAGCAGGTAACGCCGACCAGAGGCGCGCCGCTGTGCACGTTCAAGCAGACCGCGCGCATCCTCGCCGGATTCCCCGACCACCGTGAGGGCGTGCTCGACGGTGCCGCAGGCGATCCGACGCTCGCCGGGCTGCGGATCGCGCGCGAACGAGATATGCGAGCTCCCGCGCCACAAGAGGATTCGGAGGACATCCGATGACCCTCACCCCGGTGCTGAGCACGTATTGGGACGATCCGCAGTCCTGGACATTGGACACCTACCTGCGTCACAACGGCTATCAGGCGCTGCGCACCGCCCTGCGCATGGACCCGGATCTGGTGATCCAGACCGTGAAAGACGCAGGCCTGCGCGGCCGGGGCGGCGCAGGCTTCCCCACCGGCATGAAGTGGAGCTTCATACCGCAAGGCCCCGGCACCGACAGCGTCACCAAACCGCACTATCTCGTGGTGAACGCCGACGAGTCGGAGCCAGGCACCTGCAAGGACATTCCACTCATGCTCGCCACACCGCACGCGCTGATCGAAGGCATCGTCATCGCCGCGTACGCCATCCGGGCGGCACATGCGTTCATCTACGTCCGCGGCGAAGTGGTCCCGGTACTGCGGCGGCTGCAGGCCGCGGTGACACAGGCCTACGCGGCGGGCTACCTCGGCCACAACATTCTCGGCTCCGGCTACAACCTCGAGCTGATGGTGCACGCCGGGGCAGGCGCGTATATCTGCGGTGAGGAGACCGCGCTGCTGGATTCTTTGGAAGGCCGCCGCGGGCAGCCCCGTCTACGCCCGCCGTTTCCCGCCGTCGCCGGCCTCTACGCCTGCCCGACCGTAGTGAACAATGTGGAATCCATCGCCAGCGTGCCACCCATCATCCGCAACGGCGTCTCCTGGTTCCGTTCGATGGGCAGCGAAAGATCCCCGGGCTTCACCCTCTATTCGCTGTCGGGTCATGTGGCCCGGCCGGGACAATACGAGGCGCCACTCGGGATCACGCTGCGCGAACTACTCGGTTACGCGGGCGGTGTGCGCGCAGGCCATCGGATCAAGTTCTGGACCCCCGGCGGCTCGTCCACCCCACTGTTCACCGAAGAACACCTCGATGTTCCACTCGACTACGAGGGTGTCGCGAACGCCGGATCGATGTTGGGCACCAAGGCGCTGCAAATCTTCGACGACACCACCTGCGTGGTGCGCGCAGTCCTGCGCTGGACCGAGTTCTACGCACACGAGTCCTGCGGTAAGTGCACTCCGTGCCGGGAAGGCACCTACTGGCTGGTTCAACTGCTGGAACAGATCGAGGCGGGCCACGGCACCGAAACCGACCTGGACAAGCTGCTCGACATCAGCGACACCATCAATGGCAAGTCGTTCTGCGCCCTCGGCGACGGCGCGGCAAGCCCGATCATCTCCTCGCTGCGGTACTTCCGCGAGGAGTACGCCGAACATCTGTGGTTCGGCGGCTGTCCGTTCGACCCGGAGCACTCCACCGCATGGGCCGAGTCAGGAAAAGGGGTGCGATGACTGCCATCGTGAGTAGCAACACCAGTGGCTTGGCTCCTGCCGACCTGGTAACCGTGACCATCGACGACACTACCGTCAGCGTGCCCTCTGGCACCTTGGTGATCCGGGCGGCCGAAATGATCGGCCTCCAGATCCCCCGTTTCTGTGACCATCCACTACTCGACCCGGTCGGCGCCTGCCGCCAATGCCTGGTCGAAGTGAAGGGCCAGCGCAAACCCGTCGCCTCCTGCACCATGCCCGTCACCGAGGGCATGGTCGTGCGTACCCAGCTCACTTCCCCTGTCGCAGACAAGGCGCAGGAGGGTGTGATGGAATTGTTGCTGATCAACCATCCGCTCGACTGCCCGGTCTGTGACAAGGGTGGTGAATGTCCCCTGCAGAACCAGGCGATGTCCACCGGCCGCGCCGAATCTCGGTTCGAAGGACGTAAACGCACCTACCCCAAACCGATTCCGTTGTCCACGGCCGTGCTGCTGGACCGGGAACGATGCGTACTCTGCGCCCGCTGTACCCGCTTCGCGCAGCAGATCGCAGGCGACCCATTCATCGAGTTACTGGATCGCGGCGCACTGCAGCAGGTCGGCACCGCGCAGGCCGAACCCCTCGACTCCTACTTCTCCGGCAACACTGTGCAGATCTGCCCGGTCGGCGCGCTCACCGGCACCACCTACCGGTTCCGCGCGCGCCCATTCGACCTGGTTTCCAGCCCGAATGTGTGCGAGCACTGCGCTTGCGGCTGCGCACAGCGCACCGATCATCGACGCGGTACGGTACTACGCCGGCTGGCCGGCGACGACCCACAGGTCAACGAAGAGTGGAACTGCGACAAGGGACGCTGGGCCTTCGCCTATGCTGCCCGATCCGACCGGCTCACCACCCCACTCGTGCGTGGCTGGGACGGTGTCCTCGCTCCTGCTTCCTGGTCGGATGCGCTGGCCGCCGCCGCGGAAGGGCTCGCCGCGTCCTTCGGTAACGCAGGTGTTCTCGTCGGTGGCCGAGTCACCGAAGAAGACGCCTACGCCTACGCGAAATTCGCGCGCATCGCCCTCGGCACCAACGACATCGACTTCCGCGCCCGCGTGCATTCCGCGGAAGAAGCCGAATTCCTCGCCGCCCGTATCGCAGGCCAAGACACCGCAGTGACCTATAGCAGCATCGAAGCCGCTCCGGTCGTTCTGCTCGTCGGTCTCGAACCGGAGGAAGAATCGCCTATCGTCTATCTGCGGCTGCGCAAGGCCGCCCGCAAACGCGGCCTGCCGATCTACTCGCTGGCGCCGTACTCCTCACGTGGGCTGGAGCGCATGTCCGGCCGCCTGATGCAGACCGTGCCAGGGGCCGAGCCCCATCTGCTCGACGCCATCCGGAGCGAGGAGCTCACCCCGCCGGATGCGGATACCGCGCAGTCGGCCGACTTGGCTCGGCTGCTGCGTGTACCCGGCGCGGTGATCCTGGTCGGCGAGCGGATGGCGGGTATCCCCGGCGCATTGTCGGCCACCATTCACCTCGCCGACGAAACCGGGGCCGCCCTCGCCTGGGTGCCCCGCCGGGCAGGCGAACGCGGTGCGGTCGAGGCCGGTGCGTTACCCGGTCTGCTCCCTGGTGGACGACCGGTCGCCGACCCCCGCGCCCGCCAACAGGTTCGGGAGGTATGGCAGATGGCGGAACTACCCGCGGGCGCCGGTCGGGATACCACCGCCATCCTGGAGGCCGCGCCCGGTCTCGGCGCTCTGGTGATCGGCGGCGTCGACGTCACCGATCTGCCCGACCCGTCCGCCGCGCTGACCGCCATCGACGCAGCCCGGTTCGTGATCAGCCTGGAGTTGCGGCACAGCCCGATCACCGAGCGCGCCGACGTCGTCTTCCCGGTAGCCTCGGCGATGGAGAAGTCCGGCACCTTCCGTACCTGGGAGGGCAGGCAGCGGCCGTTCACCGCCGCGCTCGGCACCGACTTGGTGCGCCGTCGGGCCGCACCCCTGCCGGATCTGCGCGTACTGCATGCCCTCGCAGACCAGATGTCGGTGCGCCTGGGGTTGCCCGATACCGATTCCGCCCGCGCCGAACTCGACGAGCTCGGCGCCTGGGACGGCATACCCGCACCCGCACCCGCACATCGGCCTGCGTCGATGCCGAAGCCGCAAGTGGGCACCGCGGTGCTGGCCTGCTGGCGAATGCTGCTGGACGAGGGACGGATGCAGGACGGAGAACCGAATCTGGCGGGCATCGCTCGGCCGCCTGTGGTGCGTTTGTCCGCGGCTACTGCCGCGGAAATCGGCGCGACCACCGACGATCTGGTCACCGTCGCCACCGACCACGGCGCGATCACACTGCCACTGTTGATCAGCGATCTGCCCGACCGTGTGGTGTGGCTGCCACAGCACTCGTCCGGCTGCTCCAGCAACGAACAGCTCGCCGTACCGCCTGGCGCCCTCGTACAGCTGCGGCGCGCGGACGAGAGGATGAAGGAGCATCGTCATGAGTGATCCAGCTCTGTTTCGCGCGTCGACGCTCCTCACATCGAGCGCAGACCCCACTGCGGTCACGCACGCTGCTTCCTACGAGCCCGGCGCACTCGCTGGTTTCGGAAACGACCCGCTGTGGCTCGTGCTCGCGAAAGCACTCGCGGTCTTCGTCTACCTGATGCTCATTCCGTTGGTCGCGGTGCTGGCAGAACGAAAAATCGTAGCGCGCATGCAGATGCGGATAGGTCCCAACCGGACCGGGCCGTTCGGATCGCTGCAGAGCGTCGCCGACGGCGTGAAGATGGCGCTGAAAGAAGACATCGTCCCGGCGATCGTGGACAAACCGATCTATATTCTGGCGCCGATCATCTCGGTGGTGCCCGCCTTCATGGCGTTCGCGGTCATACCGTTCGGACCAGAGGTATCGGTCTTCGGAGTCACCACCACGCTACAACTCACCGATCTGCCGGTGGCGGTGTTGTACATCTTGGCGATCACCTCTATCGGCGTCTACGGGATCGTGTTGGCCGGGTGGTCGTCGGGCTCGACTTATCCGCTACTCGGTGGTTTGCGTTCGACCGCACAGGTCATCTCCTATGAGATCGCGATGGCACTGTGCTTCGCCGCCGTGTTCCTGCTCGGCGGCACCATGGCCACCTCGGGTATCGTATCCGCGCAAGAAGGAACCTGGTATGTTTTCCTGCTGCTGCCGTCATTCCTGATCTACTGCGTCTCGATGGTCGGCGAGACCAACCGGGCGCCCTTCGATCTGCCGGAGGCCGAGGGCGAACTGGTCGGCGGTTTCCACACCGAGTATTCCTCACTCAAGTTCGCCATGTTCATGCTGGCCGAGTACGTCAACATGGCCACGGTTTCCGCGCTGGCGACCACGTTGTTCCTGGGAGGCTGGCGGGCACCGTGGCCGCTGAACATGTGGGACGGCGCGAATTCCGGCTGGTGGCCGGTGCTGTGGTTCACCGCCAAGGTATGGATGTTCCTGTTCGTGTTCATCTGGCTGCGGGGCACATTGCCACGTCTGCGCTACGACCAGTTCATGAATCTCGGTTGGAAACTGTTGATCCCGGCTTCCCTCAGCTGGGTCATGGTGGTCGCTACCGCACGTGTCCTACAAGTCGAGGGCTACCCCGTGCAGACCCCTATCCTGGTGATCGGTGGTCTGCTTATCACCGCTGTGCTGGTGCTGCAGTTCCTGCGGGCCGGACGAGCGAAAGGGACACCACCACCGATCGAGCAGCCTCCTGCCGCCGACTCTTCGGTCTTCCTCGGTTTCCCGGTGCCGCCGTTGCCCACCGATGCCCACTCCCGCGACATCACCCTCGCCAAGACCGGACTACTCGAACCACTGTCCGGATTCGCTGTCACTGCCGTGACCATGCTCAAGAAACCGAACACCGAGTTCTACCCTGAGCACAAGACACCCACCGCGCCGCGCTATCACGGCAGGCATCAGCTCAACCGTCATCCCGATGGTCTGGAGAAGTGCATCGGCTGCGAACTGTGTGCTTGGGCCTGTCCAGCAGATGCCATCTACGTCGAAGGCGCGGACAACACCGAGACCGAACGATACTCGCCAGGTGAACGGTACGGCCGGGTCTACCAGATCAACTACTTGCGTTGCATCGGTTGCGGACTGTGCGTCGAGGCATGTCCTACCCGGGCACTCACGATGACCAACGACTACGAGATGGCCGGCGACAACCGAACCGACCTGATCTACGAGAAAGACAGGTTGCTGGCTCCACTGCGGCCTGGGATGACCGTGCCACCGCATGCTATGTACCCCGGCACCGATGAGACGGACTACTACCTCGGTCGGGTGCCCGACAGTTCACCGGACATCGCCACCGACGGTGATCCGGCAACGCGCCCTGCCGCCACGAACGCCGAAGGAGCGGCACGATGACCGACTTGATCCTGGCCGCGCAGTCACTGACTCATACCTCCGGCGGAGAAGCGGTCCAATTCTGGATTCTCGCCCCCCTCGCGGTACTCGGCGCGCTCGGCATGGTGTTCGCCCCCAAAGCAGTGCACTCCGCGCTGTGCCTCGCCGCGACAATGATTGCACTGGCCACATTCTATATCGCCGAGGACGCACTGTTCCTCGGCGTGGTGCAGATCGTGGTCTACACCGGCGCGGTGATGATGCTGTTCTTGTTCGTGCTGATGCTCGTCGGTGTCGATTCCGCCGAATCGCTGAAGGAAACCATCCGTGGTCAGCGCTTCGCCGCCGCCATCGTAGGGCTCGGCTTCGGTCTCCTGCTCAGCAGCGGTATCTCCCGCGGTGTCCGCGAAGCCGGAATCACTTTCCCTGCTTCCGGTTTCGCTGGCCGCGACGTAATCGGTGAACTGGCCGAGCTGATCTTCCTGCGCTACGTGTGGGCCTTCGAACTCACCGGCGCCCTGCTCATCACAGCTACTATCGGCGCGATGGTGCTGGCCCACCGCGAGCAATTCGGGCCACGCACCGGCCAGCGTGAACTGTCGCGCCGCCGCTTCAGGGAGCAGGGACACCGCGCGACTCCGCTACCCACCCCTGGCGTCTACGCCAGGCACAACGCGGTGGACATCCCCGCTCGGCTGCCTGACGGCTCGTTCGAGGAACTGTCGGTCAGCACCATCCTGCGCCAACGCCGCACCAGGGCGCTCACCGAAGCAGCCGTCATCTCGGTCGGCACACCCGCGCCGGAGCAGGCCGACAACCCCAGCGACGAGGGAGGCAACCGGTGAATCCCGAGAACTACCTGTTCCTGTCCGCCCTGCTGTTCACTATCGGCGCGGCCGGTGTGCTGCTGCGACGCAACGCCATCGTGGTGTTCATGTGCATCGAACTGATGCTCAACGCAGTGAATCTCGCCTTTGTCACTTTCGCCAGGATGCACGCCAACTTGGAGGGGCAAGTGTTCGCATTCTTCACCATGGTGGTCGCCGCGGCCGAAGTGGTCGTCGGTCTGGCCATCATCATGACCATCTTCCGTACTCGCCGCTCGACCTCGGTCGACGACGCCAACCTGCTGAAGTTCTGACGTGGACACCGCGACGCTCTGGCTGCTGCCCGCCCTGCCATTGGTGGGTGCGATCATTCTGTTGTCGGCTGGACGCCATGGAGACAAGCCCGGCCCGCTGTTCGGCACCCTGATGGCGCTGGCTTCGTTCGTCGTCGCGATGATCGCGTTCATCGAGATGCTCGGGCGCGACACCGCGGCACGCGCGGTGCGCACGGATCTGTTCAGTTGGGTTCCGGTGACAGGCCTCCGGATCGACTTCGCCCTCCAACTGGATCAGCTCTCGATATGTTTCGCACTGCTGATCACCGGCGTCGGTTCGTTGATCCACATCTACTCGATCGGCTATATGGGCCACGACCCGGCCCGGCGACGATTCTTCGCCTATCTGAACTTGTTCCTCGCGGCGATGCTGCTGCTGGTGCTGGCAAACAACTATCTCGTGCTCTACCTCGGCTGGGAAGGTGTCGGTCTGGCCTCCTACCTGCTGATCGGGTTCTGGTATCACAAGCCTTCGGCGGCAACCGCAGCCAAAAAAGCCTTCGTGGTCAATCGGGTCGGCGATATGGGTTTGGCGATCGCCATGATGGTGATGTTCGCGACGTTCGGGTCGGTCGATTTCGACACCGTGTTCGCCGGCGCGCCCGCCGCGAGCGAGGGCACGCTCACCGCTCTAGGCCTGTTGCTGCTGCTGGCCGCCTGCGGCAAATCCGCACAGGTGCCGCTGCAGTCCTGGCTCGGCGACGCGATGGAGGGCCCCACCCCGGTCTCGGCGCTCATTCACGCGGCCACCATGGTCACCGCGGGGGTCTATCTGATCGCGCGATCCAACCCGATCTTCGACCTGGCGCCGAACGCGCGGTTGGGGGTGGTACTGGTCGGTGCGGTCACATTGCTGTTCGGCGCGATCATCGGCTGCGCCAAGGACGACATCAAAAAGGCGCTCGCCGCCTCGACCATGAGCCAGATCGGCTACATGGTGTTGGCTGTGGGCCTCGGCCCGGTCGGGTATGCCGCCGCCATCATGCATCTACTCACCCACGGCTTCTTCAAAGCCGGGCTGTTCCTCGGCGCGGGCTCGGTGATGCACGCGATGAACGACGAAACCGATATGCGGCGCTACGGTGGCCTACGTACTCTGCTGCCGATCACCTATGTCACTTTTGGTCTCGGCTACCTGGCCATCATCGGGGTGCCACCATTCGCCGGGTTCTTCTCCAAGGACCGGATCATCGAGGCCGCGTTCAATCAGGGTGGCCTGAACGGGGTGGCGCTGGGTACCGTAGCGCTGCTCGGCGCCGGTCTGACCGCGTTCTACATGACCCGGGTCGTGCTGATGACATTCTTCGGTGAGCGCCGCTGGAAACCGGACACCCACCCGCGCGAGTCACCCGCGGTGATGACCGGCCCGATGATCCTGCTCGCGCTGGGCTCGGTCGGCGCGGGCGCGGTATTCGCCTTCGGCTCCTCGCTGCAGAACTGGCTGGAACCGGTGGTCGGCGCCGAGCACGGTACCGAAACCATCCCCGCGGCGCTGGTCACGGTGCTCGCGCTGAGTGTGGTCGGCATCGGCGTCGCGGTCGCCTACGCGCAGTACGCACAACGCGAAGTCCCGGACACCGCACCAGAATCCGTGTCCGCGGTGACCATCGCGGCACGCCAGGATCTCTACGGAGACGTAGTCAACGAAACCGTGTTCATGCGGCCGGGACAGCATTTGACCCGGGCCCTGGTATTTCTCGACAACCGCGGTATCGACGGGATCGTCAACGGCACCGCGGCGCTGATCGGTGGGTTGTCCGCACGGGTCCGGCGAGTGCAATCCGGGTTCGTGCGCTCATATGCCCTGTCCATGTTCACCGGCGCGGCTCTGGTGGCCGCAGCCCTGCTGGCAGTGAGGTTGTGGTGAGCGAGTTTCCTTGGTTGACGACACTGTGGCTGGTTCCGGTCGCAGGCGCGGTGATCGTGCTCACGCTGCCCGCCGCACGACGCACTCTGGCCCGCGGTGTGGCTTTCGGCTGCTCGCTGCTCGTCCTGGTCATCGGCATCGGTATCGCCGTGCGCTTCGATCCCGGCGGCGCGCAATACCAGTTCGTCGAAGCTCACCAGTGGATTCCGGCGTTCGGCGCCGGTTACACCCTCGGCCTCGACGGCATCGCGTTGGTGCTGGTACTGCTGACCACGGCCCTGGTCCCGCTGCTGATTCTGGCGGGCTGGCACGATGCACGAGAAGCCGGCGGGGGCAAGCGCGCCGCACACACCTACGTCGCGCTCATCCTGCTCGTCGAAGCGATGGTGCTGGTCTCCTTCGTCGCACTGGACATCCTGCTGTTCTATGTGTTCTTCGAGGCGATGCTCATCCCGATGTATTTCCTCATCGGCGGATTCGGGCCGCGTACCGGCGATGAGCGGATACGCAGGCAGCGCGCACGGGCGGCGGTGAAGTTCCTGATGTACAACCTTTTCGGCGGGTTGATCATGCTGGCCGCGGTCATCGGATTGTACGTGCTCACCGCCAGGGAGGCGCTGGGCGAAGGATCCTCGGGCACGTTCGATTTCCGTACCGTGGTCGCCGCGGCCAACGCAGGCCAACTCGGCGCCGGGCCCGCAGTGCTCAATGCCCTGTTCCTCGGCTTCATGTTCGCCTTCGCGGTCAAAGCGCCACTATGGCCGCTGCATACCTGGCTGCCGGACGCCGCCGTCTCGGCCACGCCGGCCAGCGCGGTGCTGATGATGGCGGTGGTGGACAAGGTCGGCACCTTCGGCATGCTGCGCTACTGCCTGCCGCTGTTCCCGGACGCCTCGAAAGCCTATGCGCCACTGGTGGTCACGCTCGCGGTGATCGGTATCGTCTACGGCGCTCTGCTGGCCATCGGACAGACCGACGTGATGCGTTTGATCGCCTACACATCGATCTCCCACTTCGGTTTCATCATCCTCGGCGTCTTCGCGATGACCAGTCAGAGCCAGACCGGCGCGACGCTTTACATGGTCAACCATGGCATCTCCACCGCCGCGCTGTTCCTGATAGCCGGATTCCTGGTCTCGCGCCGAGGCACCCGCCTCATCGCCGAGTTCGGCGGCGTCCAGAAAGTGGCGCCGGTGCTGGCGGGCACGTTTTTCGTCGCAGGCCTCGCCACCCTGTCGTTACCCGGTCTCGCACCGTTCATCAGTGAATTCCTCGTGTTCATCGGCACATTCACCCGTTATCAGTTCGCTGCGGTGATCGCCACCAGCGCACTGGTGCTTGCCGCGCTGTATGTGCTGTGGCTCTACCAACGGATGATGACCGGTCCGGTGAAGCAGGGCAACGAACGGATCCACGACCTCGCACCCAGGGAACTCGTTGTGGTCGTCCCGTTGCTCGCCATGTTGTTGTTCCTCGGGGTCTATCCGAAGCCTCTGACCGACTTCATCAATCCCGCGGTGAGCCGAACACTCACCACCATCGGCCGCGATGACCCCCCACCATCGACACCCACACTTCTCGAAGCGGGGTCGGCCCAGCATCCCGAAGGTGCCCACAAATGAGCCGACCGAGCGCGCACGACTGTCGTGGTCCTCGACCGGAACATAGGCGGACAACGACCCTCGATCCCGCGAACACCTGTCGAACAACCACAGGACGGCCTGAGTGAACGACTTCGACTTCGCCTCAACGCTCGCCGCGAATGCCCCAGCGCCGAGCATCGCCTACAGCTCTGTGTCCCCTATGCTCATCGTATTCGCCGCCGCCGTGCTCGGCGTACTCGTCGAGGCATTCCTCCCCCGCCGCCTCCGCTATCCGGCACACCTGGCGCTGAGCCTGGGTGGGCTGACCGCAGCACTGATAGCTGTACTGGTGCTGGCGGGCACCGAAACCACCACCTTCGCAGGCGCTGTTGCGATCGACGGAGTCGCCCTGTTTCTGCAGGGCGCGATTCTGGTGGTGTCGATCCTCGGGCTCTTGTTCATCGCCGAACGCGGCGCCGAACCGCACAAGCAGCCACATTCGGGCCCTGGCACCTGGAGCCGAGCCGCTTCCCTACTAGGACACGGTGTGGACGCCTTCACACCGCAGGCTTCGGCGGTGCCCGGCAGCGCGACCGAGGCCGCGGCAGTACGCGCGGGAATCGCGACTACCGAAGTATTCCCGTTGATGTTGCTGGCGGTCGGCGGACTGCTGCTGTTCCCAGCATCCAATGACCTGCTCACGATGTTCGTCGCACTCGAGGTACTGTCCTTGCCGCTGTATCTGCTGTGCGGGCTGGCGCGCCGTAAACGGCTACTCTCCCAGGAAGCCGCGCTGAAGTACTTCTTGCTCGGCGCGTTCTCCTCAGCGTTCTTCCTCTACGGCGTCGCGCTGCTCTACGGCCGAGCGGGCACGGTGCGGCTCACCGGTATCGCCGACGCCATCGCACAGCAGCCGGAGAACAGGACACTGGCACTGCTCGGGGTCGCGCTGCTGACAGTCGGCCTGCTGTTCAAGATCGGCGCGGTGCCATTCCAGTCCTGGGTGCCGGACGTGTACCAGGGCGCACCGACCGCGATCACCGGTTTCATGGCAGCCGCCACCAAGATCGCGGCAGTCGGCGCATTGGTGCGCGTACTGCAAGTCGCCGTTTTCGGCCTGCGCGACGAGTGGCGCCCGATCCTCGCGGCCATCGCGGTCGCCACCATGGTTGTCGGCGCGGTCATGGCGATCACCCAGACCGATGTCAAACGCATGCTCGCCTATTCCGCGGTAGCCCATGCCGGCTTTCTGCTCACCGGACCAGTGGCAGCCGACGATCGGGGTGTCGCAGCGGTCTTGTTCTACCTGCTGGTATACGGCATCAGCACCCTCGGTGCGTTCGCCGTGGTCAGCCTGGTTCGCGAAGCGACAGGCGACGAAGCCACCGGCCTACCCCGATGGGCCGGGCTCGGCCGTCGTTCTCCTTGGCTGGCCACAGTTTTCGCGCTGTTTCTGCTTTCCTTCGCGGGTCTACCGCTCACCAGCGGCTTCATCGGCAAGTTCGTTGTTTTCGAAGCCGCTGCTTCGGCAGGCGCGGCACCGCTGGTAATCGTGGGCGTGATCTGCAGCGCCATCGCGGCATTCTTCTATCTGCGCGTCATCGTCCTGATGTTCTTCACCGATCCGCCCGCCGCGGCTCCCATACTCGTCACACCCCCACTGACCACCACTGTTGTCATGGTCAGCGCCGCTGCCACGCTCCTACTCGGCGTCTTCCCACAGCCGGTGCTCGACGTAGCCGAGCGCGCCGCGACATTCGCACGCTGACGAATATAGAAGGACGGTCATGAATTCGCTGCGCCCGGAAAACCTGCCGAAGCTCGATCTGCCCGCCGACACTGAGCTGGACTCCGACACGATAATGTTCCTCGGTTCCATGCCGCCGCTCAACGTGTGGCGGATGCTCGCAAGAACCGGTATCGCCCGGCAATATCAGGCGACACTGTCTGTAATATTCGGTCCGGACTGGATTCCCGGTGCGGATCGCGAGATCATCGCCCTGCGCACTTTCCGGCAGAACGCATCGGACTACGAGATTCCGCAACACATCGTGTTGGCCGAGGCGGTCGGGCTCCCTCCACATATCAGTCGAGCGGTGCTGGACAATGAGCTGGACCGGCTCTCGGCGTGGCATCAGCGCCTGTGTCACATGGTCGACGAGATGTCCGACCGAGCGAAACTCGAAACCGCGCAGGTACGGGAGCTGGTGACGCATTACAACAGCCAGGACACGGCTTCGCGGGCGATCATGACAATGGCCTGGTTCCAGATGCTGACGCGCTTCGTCGATTCGGCCGGTGTGCCCTTGGAAAGCGGACCCAACCCTTATGCCGGGCTGTCGACACCGACCGAGAGTAGTTGAGCGAGGGACGTCGTAGCACCGGAACCGATCCGGGCTTCGTCGACAATCAAGGAATCTGAACAGCTACTTTGCTCTATTCGAATTAATATCTGTTGTCGATTCCGATATACGCAATTGGTATCGACCGGTCGAGACTCGTATCACCACCGCCCGACGAGGGATGAGGGTGGTGATGTGGCTGGGATTGTCGACCGGATTCACTTGGCCGATCACCCACCGTCACGAGCACCGAGTTCGGTACGAAGCGACTTGCGCCGAGTTTCGGCGAGGAGTTCGTCGAGTTGGGCTTCGGCTCGTTCGGCACGAGCAAGGGTCTGCGCACGTGCTTCATCCACTGCCTCGAGGCGGTGAGCGGCCTCGGCACGAGCCTTGTCGACAGCCATAGCAGCCTCGGTGCGGACCGTGGTGAGCTCGGCGGCAGTGGCGCGGCGGGTTTCGGCGAGCTCGGCGCGAACAGCGTCGAGCTCGGCACGCACCCTGTGCCATTCGGCTCGCGCCTCATCGGCTGCCTCGGCTCGCTCGGCGCCGAGCTGTTCGGCGCGCTCGGCCGCACGTTCAGCGTCAGCCGCACGCTGCGCAGCAAGATCCCGTTCGGAGCGAGCCGCGTCGACCTGAGCGGTTGCTGCACGGTGTGCGCGTTCGATCTCGGCTTCGGCACGGTGCTGTGTCTGTTGGATCTGCTCGGCGGCATCCTGTGCGGCGCGTTCGATCTCGGCTTCGGTCTCCTGGCGCACGGTGCGGATCTCGGCTTCGGCGGCACTGCGGGCGGCGAACACCTCATCCGCTGCCTGTTCGGTGACACGTTCGACTTCACGAAGGGCGTCGTCACGTACCGAGTTCGCCTCGGCGATCAGAACTTCCGCCTGTTCGGCGACGTTGGCCGCGTCATCTGCCGCGGCCTCGGCGAGCACCCTCGCCTCGTGCGCTTCCTTGCGGGCTTGTTCGGCTGCCACCGCGGCGCCCTCCGCTTCGGCCACTTGACGTGCCGCATCCGCCTGCACTGCTCGGACTTGCGCCTCGGCAATCGATGGATCAGCCAACGTGGACAGTTCCGCGACAGCGGCATCCACTGTGGCGCTCACCTGCTCGGCAAGCCCACGAAACTGAGTCAGCAACTCATCGGCCCGTAATCGCGCTGCCGTCACCGGCCGCTGTTTTGTCATAGTGATGGTAGCGGTCGATTCTTCCGACTCCTGCGCTTCCCGTTGCAGCCGCTGCCGTTCCCGCCACGCACGCCACCTCGTGTGATCCGGAAGGTCGCAGTACTCCGATGGCCGACCAGGTCCACCTTCCCGCTTGATGGGCCGAGAGCAGCCCGGATAGTTGCACGCATTCGTCACCTTTGAATCGTAGAGTCGATTCACCTGAGGCAAACGAATCAGTACGGAACGAAAACGAAGATGTCGCCGATGACGGCTGACCACTCATCGACGGGTTCCCAACTGCCCCGACTTCTCTCATCTCGCCCATGTCGACGACCAGGACGAAGGCATGTGACCCCGAACCTTCGGAAGCGTTGGGCTGACTGGATATTGCATGTCAAAAATTATTGACTCTATGTCTTAGATCCCTTACATTGTCCATGTAAGGTTTACTTGACATGGGAGTGGTGGATGTCGTTCGCGGAACGAGGCGCCTGGACGTATCTGACGGTCTACGCCCTCATACTCATCAGCTACGTCACGATCGTGAGTATCGTCGCGGCGGGCGCGCCATCGGTGGCCGAAGTGAACTTCGTCCCGCTCCTACTGGGAACCATCGGCATCGGCATTGTGGCCAATATTGCCGTCCGCATCGTTGTGGAGATCACGCGGGCGAGTAACGACTTCACCGTCGACGAGCGCGACCAGGCCATCAACCGGTACGGCGAGCATATTGGTGGCACCGCGCTGGCAGTGGCCATGCTCGCGCCGTTCGGCCTTGCCATGGCAGCAGTAGACCGATTCTGGATCGCGCACGCCATGGCAGCGGCCTACGTGGGGGCAGGCATGGTCGGCGAGCTGGTCAAGATCATCGCCTACCGGCGGGGTCTGTAGCCGTGGCTAAACCGACCAGAATCACTAATTCGATTCGCGCCCTGCGTTTCTCCCACAATGAAATGACGCAGGCGGACTTGGCGGCCCGAATCGGAGTGACCCGCCAGACAGTCATCGCCATCGAGCAGGGGCGGTACTCACCGTCGCTGGAGATCGCATTCCAGATCGCCCGGGTCTTCGGGGTGGCGATCGACGACGTATTCCAGTACCCCGAATCGCAAGACAAGGAAGGTTCGCAATGACCGCACTCGCAATCCAGGCCGAGGGCCTGCGTAAACGTTTCGGCGAGACCACCGCGGTGGATTGCGTTGATCTCACGGTCGCGACCGGGACAGTGTATGGCGTGCTCGGCCCCAACGGGGCGGGCAAAACCACCACCATCCGGATGCTCGCCACCCTACTGCGACCGGATGCCGGGCATGCCACGATCTTCGGGCACGACCTGATCGCCGAGGCCGACGCCGTACGGCAACGCATCACGCTCACCGGCCAGTACGCGTCGGTGGACGAGGACCTGACCGGGCAGGAGAATCTCACCCTGGTGGGGATGCTGGCCGGATACCGGCGAGGGGCCTCAGCCACGCGCGCCGGAGAACTGCTCGAGGCATTCGACCTCGCGGACGCGGCCGGACGGCAGGTGAAGAACTACTCGGGCGGGATGCGGCGACGCCTGGACATCGCCGCGAGCATCACCGTCACACCGGATCTGCTGTTCCTCGACGAACCGACCACCGGCTTGGATCCCCGTAGCCGCGCCCACGTCTGGGACATGGTGCGGGCCCTGACTGCCGCGGGCACCACGGTGCTGCTCACCACGCAGTACCTGGAGGAAGCCGACCTGCTGGCCGACCGCGTGGCGGTCATCGACCACGGGCGTGTGATCGCCGAGGGCACCACCGACGACCTGAAGTCCTCGCTCGACGTGAAATCGCTACGGATTCGGGTCCTCGATCCCGACCGCGGACCCGATGCCCGCGACCTGCTGACCCGCGCCCTGGCCCAACCAGTCGAGACGCATACCGACCCGAGTGCGCTGTCGGTACGCATCACCGACACCGAGCGGGCCGCCACCGCACTGCGTGTCCTGGCCGAGGCCTGCATCGAGATCACCGACTTCGGCATCGAACAACCCAGCCTGGACGAGGTCTTCCTCACCCTGACCAACACCGAGACGATCGAGGCCGTCGCATGACCACCATCGCCACCGCGGCGCCGACCATTCCGTCGGCGCTTCTGGCCCCCGAGGCACGCCCACACCGTCCTGGTCCGGCGACCGCTGCCGCCGTGTTCGCCTGGCGGGCGCTGTTGCGGATCAGACACGTGCCCGATCAGCTGTTCGACGTGACCGTGTTCCCGATCCTCATGCTGATCATGTTCACGCACCTGTTCGGCGGCGCGCTGGCCGGCTCCACTGGGGAATACCTGCAGGTGCTGTTACCCGGAATACTCGTGCTCACCGTCACCATGACCACCACCGCGACCGGCACGGCACTGGCCCTGGACATCCGGCGCGGAGTCTTCGACCGATTCAAGTCGATGCCGGTCTGGCAGCCTTCCCTGCTCGTCGGGGCGCTGTTGGCCGATCTGGGCCGCTACACGCTCGGTTCCACCGTCATTGTGACCACCGGATTGATCCTCGGCTTCCGGCCCGACGCCGGACCCCTCGGCGTCGTCGCAGGCATCGCGTTGGTCGCACTGTTCGCCTGGAGCTTGTCATGGGTCTGGGCGACTCTAGGCCTGCTGGCCCGGACACCGGAATCGGTCGTCCAGACCGGTATGGTGATCACCTTCCCGCTGACCTTCATCAGCAACGTCTTCGTCGACCCGGCCACCCTGCCCGGCTGGTTGCGGGGAGTCGTCGACGTCAACCCCATCACGCACCTGGTCAGCGCGGTTCGCGGCCTCATGCACGACCAGCCCGTCACCGGCGAGATCGGGTGGACGCTGCTGTCGTGCGCCATCATCGTCGCGATCTTCGCACCGCTGACCATGCGCCTACTCGCTCGTGAACGCTGACCTTCCCGGCCACGTCGATAACTGAATGAATCACGCACAGCTGGAAGGGCTATCACCCTATACGGTGACAGCCCTTCCAGCTCATTCATTCCACACCGCCACAAACGATCACGAGTGCGATGCACAGCAAAGACACGGAAATAGCTGTCACACAGGGAAAATACCGCACGCCAACAAGCTGACAGGGTGATGCCCACCGCAGGTATCCACAGAGGTGGGACCGGCCTGCGGCGGCTATACATGCAGTTCGTCTGGATCGATCTCGGAGTGGGCGGCCTCTTGCGCTGCTTGTCCTTCGGCGACATCGTCGGGAGTGAACCGCATGAATGCCACCACTCCACCAGCCAGTACTGCGATGGCGGCGCAACAGACGAATGCCAGCCCGTATCCCTCTGCGAGCGCGTGGAGTTCGTCGTCGGTCATGGCTAGAGTTGGTCCGGTCGCGCCACCCCTGGACAATGTCCTGGAGGAGACTATCGCGCTGACTGCCACCAGACCCACCGCGCCACCGAGGTTCTGCGCAACCTGTGCCAGAGCGCTCAAGGGGCCGATCTCGGTAACTCGGACTCCCGCTACCACTGACAGAGTCAAGGGGATCACAGCGAATCCGACACCGAATCCGATTGTCACCACCGGCCCGGCGATACCGGGAAAATATCCGGGTGACTCAGTCGCGACTACCGCGGCATAGAGGCAGCCGACGAGGGTGATCAGACCCCCGAACATCACCAGCCATCGCGGTTGGATGCGCAGGGCGAGTTTAGATGCGATCGCGGCGGCGATTCCCATCCCGAAGGCGAACGGCACTACGGCGAGCCCGCTGCGGATGGGTGAGTATCGCAGTATCCCTTGCAGGTACAGCGAGATGAACACCGCCATGCACATCATCATCGCGCCCGCCAACAGAATCGCCCCGAGCGCAGCAACCCGACTGGGATTGCGAAAAAGCGCGAACGGCAGAATCGGGTTCAGCGCTCGGCGCTCGACCAGTAAGAACACAGTCAGCAATACAATCGCCAGCAGCGCTGAGGCCAGTACGATCGGTTGTGTCCAGCCATGGGGCCCCTCGTTGATCGCAAGCACGAACATCGTGACTCCGACAGTTGCCAGGACCGCACCGCGAACATCGAGACCGAGGCGTCGCCCCTGCGATTCACACAAGAAAACCCCAGCACCGGCCATGACCAGGACACCGATCGGCACATTGATCAGAAAGACCAACCGCCAGGACACTTCGGTGAGCACACCTCCGGCGATCAGTCCGGCTACCGACCCCACGCCCATCATCGCCGCATAGATGGCGAATGCCTGACTGCGCGGTTTGCCCGGCGCATACGTAGTGGCGACCAATGCCATGGAGGTGGGTGCCGCGATCGCGGCCGACACGCCTTGTAGGGCGCGGCCCACAATGAGACTGTATGGATCCCATGCCAGCCCGCATAGCAACGATGTCAGGGTGAACGCCGCGACACCGACGATGAACATCTGCTTGCGGCCGAAGGCATCACCCAGGCGCCCACCGAGCAGCATCAGGCCACCGAAAGCGAGAACATAGGCGGTGATTATCCAGTTTCCGCCGGATTCGCTGAGCCCCAGTCCTTCCCGGATACGCGGAAGCGCGAGGGCGGCAACTGTTCCGTCGAGCACTACCAGTAACTGCATCCCACTGAGAACGAGGATCGGCACACCGAACGCACTGGTCTGCATCGCTCCTGATGATGTGTCTGAAGATGCGGTCATAGCAGCCGACGCTACCGCTACGCCTTTGTTCTTTACCGGCAGGAGCTGGTGCGGTTGGCGGTTCACCATTTCGGCAGTGGCCCGAAGTGGCGCAGCATACTGACCGTGTTCGAGCAACTCTCAGCGCCGAGTATCGGTCAGGTGGTGTTGGCGCCGATCACCGGTACCGCCATCCACCAGTCCCACTGGTGTTGTCGGTAACACGATTTGAGTAGCGACCCCCAAAAGGCTACTGCCGGAATCGGCGACGCTGTCCTGCATGCGCTGCTGGTCGGCCTTCAGCCGGGCATCCAGAGCCCGCACGTCGGCGACGAGGTCGCGGGCATGTTCCACCGGTGAGCAGGGGCGCAGCCGCCGGAACGCGTCGGCAGCCTGGTTCGCGGTCAGATCGGTGGACACGCCACCGGGCAGCAACTCCCGCATCACCGCGTGCAGCTGGTTGACCGTGCGGGTGCGCTGCCTGGTCAGGTTCGTGCGCAGCTCATCGAGCATTCGCAGCACGGTGCTTGCTCCCTCGGCCTCGATGGGCGCCGCATCGCCGTGCAACGTCGCGACACTGGCAGCCGCGGCTGTGTCGATACTGTCGTTCTTGCGCCGCCCGCCCCGCAATAACTCCCGGACCCGCGCGGTGGCCGTGGATGGCACGTCGGTGACCGTCTCACCATGGGCGATCAGCCATTGAGTGAGATGTCGACCCAACCCCCATGCGTTCTCCACGGCCCAGCGTCGTTCGGAGAATCTCTTCACCCACACCAGTAGTCGCCGATACCCCGGCAAGCCGACGGCGCTGCAGATGGTCTCGAGCGCCTTGTCTGTTGATTTTCATTCGGTTTCCACCGAGTCTCGATTCCCAGAGAAGAAGGGCGTATCGGTGCGTAGGTAATTGTAGACGGTTTCGCGGCTGATGCCGAACTCTCTGGCCAGTGCGGCTTTCGGCTCCCCATCGGCGGCGCGGGTGCGTAGCTGGTGGGTTTGTTCGGTGGTGCGGGTGGGTTTGCGGCCGGTATAGGCGCCGCGGGTCTTGGCGGCGGCGATGCCTTCGCGTTGGCGTTGGCGGATGAGGGCGTGTTCGAATTCGGCGAAGGCGCCCATCACCGACAGCAGCAGGGTGGCCATCGGGGATTGTTGCGGAACCGCCACCAGAGATTCATTGCGAAATCGCTACTGCCAGTGGGTTACTGGAGTCAGCGGTACGACGACCCCCTCGATGACCGTTGCAGAACAACCCTTCTCCTTCTGGAAGGCTCCACGATGGCGCCGGTGCTCACCTCGCTCAGCCCCAGCTCCGGTCCCGAATCCGGATTCAACACGGTGCAGATCTTCGGTAGCGGGTTTGCCGGTGCCGGCCCGTTGACGGTGCGGTTCGGGGTGACGGCGACCACGTTCACCATCGTCTCCGACACCCAGATCGACGCTATCGCCCCGCCCGGCACCGGCACGGTCGAGGTCACCGTGGCCGCCCTGCTGCACGGCACGAGCAATCCGCTGCCCTATAGCTACGGCGGTGCTGGTCTGCTGTTCTTCACCGATGGCTTCAGCCCCAGCACTGTGTACTCAGTGCCGCAGACGGGGGGCACACCGACTCCGTTGGCGACCGGTCTGAGCGTTTCCGAAGGTCTCGTCCGGGTCGGTAACCTCCTTTACCTCTGCGAGACTTTGACCAATCGGGTGTCGACGATGCCGGTCACCGGGGGCCCGCCGACCCCCCTGGTGACCGGCTTGTCGAACCCTTCGGATATCACCGTCTCCGGCAGCACCTTGTTCATCGCCAACCTGGGCACCGGTCAGGTGGTGTCGGCGCCGATCACCGGCACCGCCACCCCCACCGTGGTCGCCACCAGCCCCACCAGCATCACCTGGATCACCGATGGGGTGCCGACTCAGCTGGGGAGCTCGCCGTTCTCGGCTGCCCTCCTGGCCACACCTGTACTCACGGCGCTCGAGCCGATTTCCGGTCCCGAATCCGGCGGCAATACGGTGGAGATCTTCGGCAGCGGATTCGCCGGCGCCGGTCCGTTATCCGTGCGGTTCGGAGCGACGGCAACCACGTTCACCATCGTCTCCGACACCCAGATCAACGCCATCGCCCCACCCGGAACCGGCACCGTCGGTGTCACCGTCACCTCGGTGGACGGCACCAGCAACGCACTGCCCTACACCTACGGCGGCCTACTGTTCTTCACCGATAACAGCTTCATCGGCAATGTGTATTCGGTGCCGCAAACCGGCGGCACCCCGACCTTGCTGGCGTCCGGTCTGAGCACTCCCACCGGACTCGTCCGGGTCGGTAATCTTCTCTACCTCTGCGAGCAATCGGCTAATCGGGTAGTGACGGTGCCGGTCACCGGTGGCACACCGACCTCACTGGTGACCGGCCTGTCGCTCCCTACGGATATCACCGTCTCCGGCAGTACCCTGTTCTTCACCGATCAGGCCACCGATCAGGTGGTGTCGGCGCCGATCACCGGCACCGCCACCCCCACTGTGGTCGCCACCAGCCCCACCAATGCCTTCGGGATCACGACCTGAGCGTCGGCCCAACTGCCGAATCCTGTAGCGCCCATCACTGAACGGTATGGTCCAGTCGATATCTCGGACCATTGCCGGAGCCTGCGCGGGCAGTAACACCATTCGCCCCGAGGAATCATTGCCAGCTCTCGTCGATTCATGCACGCGCTCAACATGTTTTGGATGCTCGGGTCGATGGGACGAGTCGGTGCGGCCGCCGACAATGCCGCAATGGAGAGCTTCGTCAGTCTCTTACAACGCAACGTTATCGACCGGCGGCAGTGAGCGACCCGCGAGCAACTGCGGATCGCGATCGTGTCCTGGATCGAACGCACCTACCACCGGCGTCGACGCCAGGACCTGCTCCCGGTCGAATACGAAGCGATCATGACCCCAGCAGCAGCCGGTCAGGCTGCATAACCACTGTCACCTGACCGTGTAGCAGCCCCAACGTTGCCGAACAGCGCGGCGGGGCCACATGCAGCCAGCTACTTCCCCAATCGTTCCTTGTCGGTGCGGATGGACTCGCGCAACCCGAACACCTCATAGATCTGCGCACGGTGTACTTGAAGCCGGGGTCGGGTATACCTCAATGCTCTGGATACAAGCTTGCGATCGTGTGGATGGTGTAGATGGATTGTCCGCTTTCGGTTTCCGAGCCGATGACGGTTTGCAGCCAGGGCAGTTCGATAGGTCCGTTGATCCTGTGTCCGGTGAGTAGGTCATAGGTGGAGTAGGTGGGTGGTTTCTGGCGGTAGTCACGGTAATCGAGGTAGGTGAGAGTGGTGCCGGTGATCGCCTGCCAGCGGTCCTGATCGCCCGGGGGCAGCGCCCATTCCTGGGTTACCTGCGCGGACCCGGTCATCGGGACCGACAGTACGTTGCCGCGGATGGTGGACCAGTACAGCCGGTCCCCGGCAGCGGCCACACCCGTGAATATGGTCCCGGTGTTCGCGGGCATGTCCAAAAGTGTCTCCTCCCATGAACCGTCGGACAGGCCGACTCGCACCCGGGTCACTCGGGACGTTGCGATATCGACCGACTCTGCCGGCCCTGCGAGGAAATACATTGCGGTCCCATCAGCCGAGCACACCGCTCCTGATTGCGGCCTGACGCCCTCAGGGCGCTGCCACTGGCTGCGGACGACCTGCTCCCTGTCGGGTGGCAGCTCGTAGAGCCGCCACCCGACGAGTTCGGCCTCATGGCCGATGGATTCGTCCTGCACCAGCGTGAAGACGCTGTTTCCACAGTACGCCGGGGCGGACACACCACCCCGCATGATGCCGGTCCGGGCAGGTCGGCTCGGGTCCAAGGAGACGTACTGGTTGGTCGTCTGCCCGTCGATGTAGCCGGTGTCGATCCAGATCGTCGCCCGGCCGGTCGCCGGGTCCTGTACCCATTCTTTCACCATGAACCCGTCATCGACGGGTACCTCGGTGCGGGATGTAGCGGTCAGCGTGATCACCGAGCGGGCGGTCGTGGTGACCACCTGTCCTGGCGAGGCCAATATCTTGGTATGCCAGATCGCGTCACCGTCGACGCGGCCGACGACGGTGCCGTTGGCGTCGAACGCGAACACCAGGCTGCGGTCGGTTTCCGACCGGAATGGTGGCCCGATCGGGCCCAGTGCCACCATCCCCACCGCGTCAGGCGGCAGTGCGTGCACGGCCGCTTCCCCGCCGGGGTATTCCCGCGCGCACGCTACCGTCACCGCGCTCAGCATCGCGGCGCACAGTGCCGCGACCCGGCGGGTCCTTGTCATCTCACACCTCGGATAGTTGTCGTTTCGGTTACCAGTGCACACACCGTGCGGTCATGGGGTGTAATGGGTTACCCGCGGGGAATCACGGATATCGACCGGCCATACTCCCGAGCCACCGTCCTTGTCGAGGTCGAGGTTGCCGTTGGAGGCGTTCATATAGGCGGCCCACACCAGTTGCGCACAGTTGTAGACGCCCTCCTCACCGTCTTTCCAGTCCCGCCGATTGAACGCGAAATCGCTGTTGTAACCGGAACCGACCCGGCTTTCCGCGTACCGCACCGCCCGAGCGCGGACATCGTCGGTGGTGTTCGCTTCCATCAGCTGCGGCAACCGCACCTTCCGGCCATCCGGGTATGCGCGCTTGTCGTAGTTTCTGATCAGGTGCACGCCCTTGGTGTTGTTCGACTCGACGGTGTTCTCGGTGGTGACGTAGATGCCGTTGTGGCCGTGCCGGTACCGGAATATCCACTTACCTGACGAGGATTGGGAGAAGAACAGGTCGCCCGCGCGGCGTGCCTTCGGCAGCAGCTTGAAGTCCGAGTCGGGGACGCCGGTCTCACTGCTGTCACTGCTATTGCTGCTGTCACTGCTGTCGCTGATAGGCCCGAAGATCTGAGCCTTCACCTTGGCATCCTTCAACGCCGCCTCCACCGCGGTCGCGAGGGGCATGGATGATGCCGTGGCGGCGCGGCGAGCATCGGCGAGTACCTGATCGGGCGTGGCATCCGGCATGAGCCCCGCCAGCTCGACGATCTTCGCGCCGGGCGCTGTGATCGAGCCGCGCTGGAATTGCTGGCCGACCGTGACATCACCGTCCGAACTGGCGGAATCCGTAGTCGGATAACCATAGCTACCGCGTTCGTAGCCCGCCCGAGCCCATTGGTCGAGGATCGACGCGACCACAGGATGCGCGCCGGTCGAAGGCGACCAGTAGATCATGCCGCGTTCGAAACGGTTGTATCGCCCCGCACCATCGGGGGTTCTGATCTCGTCGCTGGTCGGGTATCCGAGCCGGCCTCCTTCCCACCCGGTGCGGCCCCACTTCTCATAGATCGCACCACCGACCGAGTACGCCTCGTTGAGCTTCCAATAGATGGTGGAGCCGGTGAAATGCTGGCGACGACCGATCCCGTCCGGATTGACGATCTCATCGGTGGTGGGATAACCGATGTACTGAGTTTTTCGATGTGATGTCGTAGGG
>NZ_JBWSOR010000037.1:0-40641 GCF_056629435.1 Nocardia sp. TBRC8007
AGTACTGGGTCGGGTTTTCGGGTCCGGCGCAAGGCCATCGGCTTGGCCCCGAATAGGCAATGTAGTCGCCTCCGCTGACGCGCCCGTACACTCGGCCGGAAACGGGGCCTCGGCAGAGCGCCGCAACGAGCCCCCGCCCTTCAACCCCAAGAGCGCGCCAACGCATGACGCCCCCTCCCTGATCACCCCCACCGACTGGTATAGGTCAGCGCGCGTTGCGCTTCCCAGGTCTTGGCTTTCTGGAACGCGGTATCCACATCAGGAGTGGACAGATGGATGGTCGTCGACTGATCGAGACTCTCGCCACCGACACCCGCCCCCGCCAGGGCGCGGGTCGGGATCGGGGTGGGTTGGGTCAGGGTGGACAACGCGCTCGCGTCCTGGTTGATCGCATGCAGCAGTGAGCGGTTGGCGTCTGCGGAGCGGGCGTTGACCACGAACTCTCCATCCGACAACCATGCCGGGATCAGGTCCCCGATCGAGGACCCCGCACCCGACACCGACCCCCCTGCGGCCAGGAACATTCCCGGTGGGAAGTGGGCATGCGTAGTGAACTGCGGGTGGTCGGCGCCGGCGGCGAAGCCACCGTATTGGCCGTTACCACGGCGGCCTCCCATCTCGAAGTGCACACCGTTGGGCAGGGTGGCGGCGGTATGCCCGTCCTCGCCGCCGCGGTGGTACCAGCCGATGTTCAAGCTGCCGGTCGGCCCCAGGCCGGGTCTAGCGCCGCGGGCGGCCAACTCCTCGCGTTGAGTGGCGGTAGCGAAGCGGGAACCGAAGGGCGGCAAGCCCACTGCGAAGTTCGCCAACGCTGATACCGCCCCCGAACAATCACCCCAGTTCACCCCGCCCCGGTCGTAGCGGGCGCCTTCGACCCTTTTGGCGAGATCGATCAACCGCGCGGCCTTCGTCGGCAGACCCGCTTCGTCTTCCGGCATGGTATCGGTGTCGGTCTCCGCGTCACCGTCATCGGTCGAGTTCTCCGCGTCTTCTTGTGCTTTCTGCTCGGCGCGGGCCTCCTCCCCCTCCTTCGTGTGCTCGTCGATAGCGATGCCCGCTTTGACGAGCCCCTGGATCAAGGGCGGGACACGGCTGACCCCCAACTCGGACATGGCATCGCCGACCATTCCCGAGGCGAACACGCCTGCGGCATTGGCGAATCCGACGCGCATACGGTTGAAGACGTCGTCGCGTGCCTGTTCCGGTGTCCGGGGTTTGTCCTCGTCATACTCGGGCTCGGACCATCCTTCAGGTCCGAAGAAGAACTGATTCGCGGCATCGGTTGCCGACTTCCCGGCCCAATCGGAAAACGTTTCGTGCGCCACCAACCCACCGTCGGCGAACTTCGGTGTGGCACCACTGTTGATCGCCTCCAGCAACGGCAGATTCTCAGCAGTCGACGCCGCGTTCACGATGTACTCGCCATTGGAAGCCAGCACCGGAATGACATCATCCCGCGGCCCACCCGGACCCCGTAGCAGACCGCCATCAGCCTTCTTCTCCGGATTCTCCGAACTCACGAAACCCTTCAGGCCGGCAGCGAAGTCCTGCACTATAGGTATCGGAATATTGCCGAGCAGATCCGCGATGGTCCCCACGACACCCTGGACTTTTTCGACGATGCCGTCCCATACCCCCTTGACCGTTGTGCCCATCCCCTCGAAGAACCCGCTGACGGTTTCGACGCTGGTTTGGAACATGGGCACAACAGTCCCGCTCCAGATATCGGAGAACCACTTACCGACCGGGATCAACACATTCTTGTGCACCCAATCGAAGCCCGCCTTGACCTTGTCCCAGTTCTCCACCAACAAACCGATCGCACCGATCGCCGTGGTGATCACGGTAACCATCATGCCGAGCGGATTCGCCCGCATCGCCTTGTTCAGGTTCTTCTGCGCCCCGGTCATACGCTTCGTCGCCGACGACGCGCTCTTGTACGTCTTGGCCGACTTCTTCAGCTCCGCGGAGAACTTCTTGAACCCCTCCGACGACTTCTTCACCGCCTCGGTCGACTTCTTCATCGCATCCGTCGAGGCCTTCGCCGCCTTGGTCGACTTCTTCATCGCATCCGTCGACTTCTTCGCCGCGCCACCACCCTTTGCCTGGGCAGCCTTCCCCGCAGCAGAAGAACCACCCCGGCCACCCCCGGCCGGACCCGCACCCACCTGCCCGCCCCCCACACTACCGAGCTGCCCCGCCATACCGGATACTCCGCCCAGCGGCCGTCCGGCGGCCCCCATGGGATTGTCCATCGCCGCCGACAACTCCGGCAGCATCCCGGCCGACGCTTCCGCACCACCGAGCAGGGCCGCGGTGCCACCAGCGGCACGCCCTGCCTTACCGGGCGTGTTCTTGAATGTGTTGGCTACGGCCGGCGATGCCTTCTTCGACCTACCGGCGAGATTCCCGAGGCGACCCGGCTTCTTCATCTGATCCCGGTGCGGAGTACCTGGACCAGCACCCGGTTGCTTACGCGGCGGGTTGTCATGCTTGCTGATAAGGGATCGGTCTGAAGAGCCCTGGGACCGGATATCGTCGGTTCCTTCCGATTCTTCTGTTGCTCCGGTACTTATACCGGCCAACCGATTGACCCTGGCATTCGTCCGGCTCGAGCTATCGATGATGTATTCATGAGCCTCTTCTTCGGACATTCCTTGACTGCGCTTCTTCTCGACAAGGGACTCGAAGGTCGGTCCATCACCGTGACCGTATTTAGCAAAGTCGCGGAGCTGAACTCCCACCACTCGAGGATACTTTGGATCCATTGCACGGCCGGTCAGACGCGCGCGATGTCGAATCTCTTGCGCTTCCCGCGCCCTTGCCTCGAGTGGTACCCCCTCCTCTTTCCGACGCTCATTCAATTCTGGGATATTCGCTGTCTGCGAGTTGTACCACTGCCTGATCCGCTGGAATGACTCCCCCCACCCTTCCTTCCGATCAGGTGGGGCGAATTCACCCAACTCGGAGTCTGCCGGCACCGGCACATCGGGGCGCCGAAACATGCGGGGAGGCCGGAATTTATTCGGCTTACGCTTCGGCTCCTCAGGAAACTCGCCAGGAGGCAGCGCCTCTCCAATAGAATTCATAATAAATACACCTGTCGTATGTACGCCCTGGAGTCACAATTCGGTATTTACGCACTCGAATCACTCGACCATTTAGCTGTCAACCGCAGACTGAAGAGAATCTGCAGAATAGCGAGGCCCCACTGGCATAGCAGCAGAGAAATCGGCCAACAGAATCACCTGCGCCGATCCGATGGAATAAAGTAATTACATGTAGAAATATCAAAAGCCGATCGGCTTCGATGTCGCACAGAGAGTACTCATCAACCTGTGCGCAAAATAGATTATTTCGAACGTCATTCGAATGAAATTTCGCCACGGCCACAGTGACTGCACAACACGGTGACTATGCTGCTGCATAGTCACCGTGTCGATGCCGGAAACTCCCTGGATGAACAGATCTATCAGAGTGCTGTTAATCCATTTACCGAACGCCTGGTAGCAAGTTTTCTATCGACGTTTCAGGCTTCTCTATGTGTTGCCCAGACGATTCCGACCTAATCCCAATGCCTTTCGTATTTTCCGCGATCGCTGCTCCAGGTTGAGTGCGGACATCGATAGAAATAGTCCTAACGCCCTGAATTTATACCCTTTCTCGGCGCTAAATATACGAGGAAATAACCTTAGTACGGGCCAACGTATTTTCCATTCATCGGGTAGCTCATCGAATTCTTCAACCAGGCGACCGTCTATCGATAGAAAGTAAGCAGACTCTGCAGGGAAGTCGCCTAGAATCAATTCCAAGACCACGCCGTCGACGATGGTGCGAAATTGGAATTCATCGTCTACATCGCTGGCCCATTTCCATACGAGCTCACGGTTGAAGTACTCTGACGAGTCCATCTTTTCCTCTCGCGGAGTCGGCTTCGACTCACCATTTGTTTGTTCAAGCCCGCGCTTCAGCGGCGGCAGCACTGCCGCTGTGCGCGGGGGCCTCGCTGGGTTGCTTCTTTTCGTTATCTTCTGGCGTGTCGTCGGGCGGCTGGGCGGAGAATACTCCGATCAGGTCTTGCATGGATCGTAGTCTGTGTTCTTCTCGGACCTTGTCCAGTGCGGTCACCGGTCGGGGCATGGGTTTGATCCGGGGTGGGTCGGCGCCCGCTGCGGCGATGACGGCGGCTTGTACGCCTTGTAGCCCGTCGATGATTGTCAGTAGCAGATAGGTGTCGAGGGTGTAGCCATCGGGGGTCGGGTCCTCGGCTTCGGGGAATTGGTCATCGGTTTCGAGTGCGAGGAGTTGTTCGGCCAGCTGCAGGTCCATCGCGAGTGCGGTTTTGTATTGCGATCCGCGTGGTAGCTGGTCTTTGAACCGCCAGATGGTGCGCCAATCGCGGGTGCGGAGGTCTTCGGGCCCGAAGCAGTCCCGGATGTCGATGCCGCGTTCGAGTAGGTCGTAGTCGAGCGCGGCACCGAAACGATCCCAGAACTCTACGAGCCCGCTGATCCCCCCGGCAGCTCCGTGGAGCCCTGGCCGAAGAAGTGGGCGTAGAGGTCTTCTTGGAAGGCGATCCACTCATCGATCGGGCGGTCGTCGAACAGTTCCTCGACGGCCTCGTACTGATCGCCGAGCAGGATGGCCAGTTGCTGTTCCTCGTCCTGGGTGTCGCGCAGGGCTTTGGCTTGGCGGCGGGTCATCGGCTGGATGGCGATATCGCTGGTGAGCTGGTAGGGGCCGCGTCGTTTCGCGGTCAGTTCCCGCTGGATTTCGTAGAAGCGGCCTTCGTCGCTGATGCCGGTTTTCGCGGGGTGCTTGCGTGGTGATGCCATGGGTTTTTCTCCGGTTGATGGGGATGCGGACGCCGGGTGGCTTCGCGGCGGGGAAGGTCCGGCCGCGAAGCCACCCGCGCTGTCGCGGGCTTGCTCAGTGCTGATCGGCCGCGGTGGCGGTGATGTGCCGGTGGCCGCGCGAGTACACCGCGTTGACGAAGGCGGTGGCGTCGAAGACCTGGTATTCGATCTCGCCGTCGGTGAGGGTGACGGGGTATTCGGTGGGAATGGCAGACATGGTGACCTTTCTTCATCTCCGGTACTGCGTCAAAGAGATGTGGTTGTTCGCCGCGACCGGAGACACGCGGCGAACAACCACGACTGGGGGGCCGTGGATTACGGGGTAGCGGTTGCGATTCCGGCCTTGGTCAGTAGGCTCTTCCAACCGGTGCCGCCGAAGCCGTGGGCGACGGAGTAGCCTGCGGTGTCGTCCTTGAAGGCGGTCAGGGTGAGCTTCTGGGAGATGATGGTGGTGGGGGTCCACTGCTCACCGGCGTACTTGGTGACCGCGACCTTCGGCATCACCTTGAACACGTAGATCGGCGCGGCGTCGTTGCCGTCCTTGGCGATCACGACCGCGGAGTAGTAGGTGATCTGCTCGGACGACGGCTGCGCGAAGAACACCTCACCGGACTGCGCGTTCGCCTTGACCTGCTCCAGGTTGGCGTTGGTGGTCAAAGCCAGTGTCATGGCGTTGGTCTGCTGCGGCTCGAACTCGATGGTGGTGGTGTCGCTGGTGATGTCGTTGCGGACCGGCTCCAGCTCGCCATAGGACTCGATCGGTGCGGCGACCACGTTGCGCGCGAACGCGATACCGGACTTCTTGTCGATCAGACCGACCGACTTGTAGGCCGTGGGCAAGGTCTGTAGGGCACCGTTCGTATCGGTGAAGGCGGCCGGGGCGGCGGTGTACCACGGGGCGAGGAATACCGCGGCGTCGAGCGGCTTGAGCAGCAGCTCGCGCTGCGCATCCTTCAGCGCGGTCAGATTGGTGGCGGGCATGGATTCTCCATTTCGTGAATAGGGTGTGCGCGCCAGCGGATTACTGGCGACGGGCGTGCAGCGTGAACCCGATCTCGACCATCTGATTGATCGGATCCAGATTCAGTAGATCCGCCACACCCTGGCTGCGCTGCAGGGTGGGCGGGAAGAACTTCACATCGTCTGGAGCCGCTTCCTCGGCCCAGTCGATCAACACACCGTTCACCCGGGTTCCGGGCGTAGCGAGCAGGGCATCGCGAGCACTGGCTGCGAGCTGCTGTGCGGCAGCGCGTGTCTGGGCAACCGCTACCACGCGAACTTTCGCGGTGTAGGTGATCGCGTTGACATCGGTACTTCCGCTCACCAGACGAACCCAGAGGAACGGGAGCTTGGCTTGGATCTCGGCTCCAGTAGCGGGCAGTGTCGATACCGTGGCGGTGATCGGCGTGCACAGATCGACAAGAACTCGTTCGAAATCCGGGAACTGTCCAGGCGTTGGGTACGGGTTTGTCATTGTTTCACCCGCACCTCGACCTCGAGAGTCCCAGTGGTCGAATCGCCGTCGACTTCATCGGCTGCTTCATCATGTACGGTCAAAGTCGAGTCATCTCCATTGAATCGAAAACGAAAACGATCAGCCCGAACCACGTTCGCCTCGGAAAATCGGCAGTCGTGGCCAGGTGGTGGCGCGGCCGGAGAAAGGGCGGTCTTACCCGCGCGTGCGACGCACGGGTAAGACCACCGAGCGCCCCGGACATCCTGGCCGTCCTACAACCACATTCGCTGAACCGCGGGAGGATCCGGCGGGCGGGGCGGGCTTCGGAAACCGTCTCTCAACGGTTTCCTGGTATCGGAACGTCAAATGTTCCGACAGGCTGTGCGCGGCCGCAGCCGCGCTTGTCATGTCAGATCTCTTCCCGCAACGACGGCGGGATACGGTAATCCGGTGTAGGCGGCTGATGACCAGGCAAATGGGTACGCAGGAAACCACGCAGTTCATCGATATGCTGCTGCAACGCACGAATCAACACAATCGCCTCCCGAAACCGTCTCTTGTCATCAACAGCCTGCTGCTCCAACGACTCCACCCGCCGCCGCAGCTTCGACACCTCCCGCGCCTCCCAGGCGGTGACCGCACCGATCACCGACGCCAACGCTATTCCACACGCCTGCACCAACTCGGGGTCCAGCAAGGTATCCACCTCAACCACCACCGTCCAGGCCGTCGACCGGAGTGACCACCGGCCGAATCAACGCCCCGGCCACCACCGGGGACAGCAGGCCGTAGACAGTCAGCACCGGTTCGATCCAGGAGGTATCGAGCTGACGACCCAGCAGATACGCCAGCACACCGCTCACCGCGACCAGCACCGAACGCACCAACGCTGGCTCGGGAAAACGAGTAACCCGCATCACGACACCTCCTCGACCACGACCAGCACCCGATCCAACTTCAACTCCAACGCCCGCAACCGCTGCTCATTGCGGTAATCAGCGGCATCGGAATTCAACACGTACCCAGTGAGGGTGTCGCAATACTCCGAATCGGTCACCCGCGACTGGAAAGCACCGGTCAACTCCAAATGCACTCGCCGCACCTTATCCAACAACTCACGCTGCTCTTGATCCGAAAGCGCCAGCAAAGCAACACCTTTCAAACGATCCGCGATATCAGCGCGGAACTGGTCCATCTCCGTAGCGGCGGAAGGAATCCGGCACGATGCGGCCTGCGGCGACCAGAGTGCGGAAGGCCTGGCGTTTACGCCGGCAGTAGTCAGTGGCGCAGTGACGGTGAACGCGCATAGCGGCATGAGCTTGGTCAAGAGTGAGCGGTTGGGGACAGTCGAGATGATCGACCAGTTCCAGTAACCGCTGAACGGTGTCATCCATGCGTGATCTCGTCTTCGCGCTGGTAGTGAACCCGTCACCGGTGATGGGGCCGGGCGGAGTGCCCCATGCGCATCCGTCTACACCGCGGGCGAAAGGGCAGCGGGCGTCGGGAGCGGTTCGAGGCGGCTTGGCGGCAGGCTCTGGCCCGCTTGTGGTCGCTATCGAGCGAGTTTCGGAGACATGCCACGTACGATCAGAGATTCCCTGTGGCTTGATAGGGAATGACGAAGGCCTCGCCGTTATCGGCGAGGCCTCTATCGAAGCTCTTGGGGTGAGGGGAGTTCCCGGGTTTTCCGGATCAGGGCGCAGCTCTGGCGCTGTGAATAGCTTGGCTTAAGGGTGCCGGAATGTCAACACCGATACCGTTGTCGACAGGAAAAATACAGGTAGAGATGCTGTTCCGGGTCACACTGCGCGAGTAGGCGGACGATAGCGACGTAGCGCGCAGCTCGCGTGTGGATAACAGCTACTCGACGCACCACCTGGCCTCGCTTCCCAGGAGGCAGACGACTCAGAACGACTCCGTATCTACGAAATCGGCGAGTTCGCAGAACATCCGCACACGGACGAGACCGTGTGATTCATCGCGCAGGGTACATGCAAGGGCAACGTCTTCCGCGCCGATCAGCATGTGCTGTTCGTTTTCCACAGCCTGATCCAACAGCGCAGCGAAAGCTTCCCGCTGACGGTCATTTACTCAGCGCAAGCTGGTTTCGGTCTATGTGGTGGCGAGTCGAATACCTTCGCGCCGGGAAAATAGTAAAGGCACGGAAGGGCTAGAAATAGTGAGTCGACGCTTTCGTCTGAATCCGTTTCGATTTCCTGGTCGCCGCTCGAGGTAGAAATTCTTTGTCGTATCGGCAATAACGTTCGATGCCGAAGCACCGGAATTCTCATCCGGCCACGTAGCCGGGCGAATCACCCTGTTATCAGAGTGATTCGCCCAGCGTCGATGCGGCAGAGATCACGCGAATGCGCTCACCGGGCCCTGGTGGCGCGCATTACGCTTATCGACCGGCGACTACTAGGAGTTGGAGGCGCCACCGCCGGGAGTTTTGGTAGCCGACGAACCGGACACCAACAGCTTCACAATGTCGACCATTGCCGACGTAGAACCGGTGTCCACGGGAGCTGCTGGGGTCTTCGGAGCCGCGGCGGCGACTCCCGTCCCCGCCAGCACAATGCCTGCCGTCGCCACGAAAACCGCACCGAGTGTACGAATCTTGCTCACTGAATATCTCCCCGTTTTGGATACTCTATACCAAAGCCGCCAGCAGTTTGCGGGCGACCAGGATTGTTCTATCACGGCAATTGAGCGGTCAACAAATTTCCGGCCACGTGTCGAAGTCCATATAAATAGCCAATCAGTAACGAGCGACTTTTCCTGCAAACCTCGAAACGTACCAAAAGTTCTTCAGCTACCCAACTGAACCTCATAGTGCACACCTTTCGCACACACTCGCGATCACGCATAATCCAGGTATCGGACCCAGTCGAGACCGATTGCTGGTGAGCGGAATCACCGGAGAGCATCGCTATGCATGTGATAGGACTCACCCAATAGATACTTCAGGCTATCATTTGTCATCGAATCGCAGGCTCTTTCGGCAATCAAAGAGCAATCCCCGTGATTCGCTTGACCGAGTTCACCGCCAATACTCACATCAAGTGCTAAAAGTGCCGCACAACACCTGATTCAGATAGATGCTTTCCAACAATCGATGAGGATGTTCTTGCTCAATTTCGTACTCGTTTCCGCATCGGGTATGTCAGATGCGCGTCCAGCACTTCGCCCACGACGTACAGCTCCGGCCAGTGCGGCGCCCACGGCCCCGGTACGGGCACGACCTTCCCTACATCGCGTAGCGTCCGCACTCGCCGCGCGGTGAGGCCTCGGTAGGGCTCATCGAGTTCTTTGGCCAGTGCGACGATTCCCGAAACATTCAGCCGCTGTTGCCGTGCCTGTTCGATCCTGCTGTGATCCAAAGTGATTGGCGCTTCCGCTGGACAGATCACCTGCCACGCGGCCTGGACCACAGCGCGGATATCGGCGGGCGCGTCTTGCGCGCCCTCGGTCATCGCCAGCGCGATGATATTGCGGTCGAGCCAGCGGGCCAGGCCGGATGTCGAGGGCGCACCGGAGTATTCGATGCCACGTTGTTCACAGATCAGCCGCATCCAGGACACCACTACCGCGTGCAATTCGTCCGTGGCGAGCGCCGCCGCCTGGTTGTAGGGCAGCGGCTGCTCGCTCGGTCTACGATGCATGCGATAGTCGCCGGGGCTGCTCAGCCGCGCCTGCTTGGTCAGCGCGATGCCGAGATCCTCGACCAATTCCGGTATCTGCCGCAATAACTCGACCAGTTCGCGTAGCTGGGCGCGGTCGAGGTAGAGGTGGTTCGGGTCGGTATTCCGCACGGGACCGCCATGTCGCACCGACGTTGGACGGTGGGTCTTCATGGTGCCGTTTCCTCTGCGATGGAATGCCAATGATCCAGCGTGGTGGAAGTGGTGTGATCGCATCGCAGGACCGGTGGATCGGGATTCACCGCGAGCAGTTCGGCTGGGGCATGCCGCCACCCCGCGTCGTCACACATCCCGCAACGGCGGGCGGCTTCACGACGACTGATCGCCTCGGCATGGCGCTCGGCGCCGTGCCTGGCGTCCCAGCGTTCCCGCGCGCGACGAGCTTCGGCACAGGCACCGCAGGGCGGTGGCGCCGGGTGGTCGTGGTGCAGCGAGCATCGGCGGGCCGGGGCTTCATCGGCTGGTCGCACTCTCCCCGAGCTTTTCTCGAGGGCAGGGACAGGGACAGGGGTTCGCTGATGCCGCACCGGCCGGGTAGCGGCTGCTGAAGCATGTGCTTGCGCACGCCGCGCCTGCCCGGATATCTGTCCACCCTTACGCCCGGCGGCGGCGCGCTTGCGGCGACGCTCTTCGATCTCGGCTTTGGACATCTGCCGCTCACCCCAGCCGTGGAACTGGTAGCCACCGTCTTCTTCCGCCCACAGACCCACCGCGACCAGCTTTTTCGCCTGCGCGGTCGAGCCGAGCCCGCGCACGATAGCAGTGGGCACGAAACCCTCGGTGAGCTGCTGCATGGACCAAGAACCAGCACGCACCCACAAGCCCATGGCGGTATTGCCCGCGGCGATCACCTTGGGATGGAAACCGAGCTGATCGTCCACTTGGAACCAGGGCATCAGCGGGCTCCTCCGGCCACAGCGTGGTTGATCACCTCGGCGAGCCGACGCGCGTGACCATGGCGGATGTAATCATCGGTGTGCCTGCCATCGAGCAGATAGCCGCGCAAATAGGCAATAGCGCCGCCCCAACTGTGCCAGTTCCGCAACGACCACCAGCGCTGTAGCCTGTGGTCGATCGCGACTTCGATCAGGCTCTGTCCCCAACGCAGCATCGCCTCAGGACCGCCCAGACTGAAGTAGGTCGACAGGTCGGCGATACTGCGCAGCGGATTGCCCGCAGGCAGCGCGGTGATCGGATCGCCTGCCGCGGCCGCCCAGTAGGTAGGGATACCGATGATCGGCCGCTGCCCGGCGATTCCGTAACCGCCTGGATCGGTATCGACGCAGGCACCCGCCGGACGCAGTGGATCGGCGATGAGCGCGCAGGCCACCACTTCGAGCGTCGGAAACTCACCGCGCCCGATCTCTGCCGCGAGATCGCCCACGATCCCCGCGCCTTGTGAGTAGCCGGCGAGCACTACCCGGTTTTCGGCGGCCGCGACGGCCGCGATGAGCGCACGCCTGCCTACGGCCACACTGTCGGCGTAGGTCACCTGGTCACCGTAATCAGCGGGATACGGAACAAACTGCGGTACAAACACTTCCGGATCCAACGCGTCGGCAAAGACACGGCACACGCCTGCGCCATCGGAGTTCCAGGTGCCGCCGACGATGAGTACGTCGAATATTTCGTTCGCGATGCGGGCAGGTCGGAAGCCGTAGCGGCGCGGTGGCTCGAATCTGGTCATGGCTGAGTCCCTTTCGTAAACATGCTCGACCGGACGCGCACCAGATGGCGGGCGTCGATCAGGGAATTCGGTTGCCGCGCGTACCGCTCAGGCCGCGGTACGGAACGGACCGCGTGCCGAGCAACCCGCGACGGGTGTCACATTGCGAGCGGAATCCGGGATATCTTTCTTCCCAGAAGCTTTCAGCTATTCCGCAATGGATTCCACATACAAGTTGGCTGGATGCGTGGCAATGGAATGGCCCAGCTCGGGCCACACCGGATTGGGATATCCGTAGTCGACATAGACCATCCGGTGGTCGACCGAGGTGATCACACCGTGCTCGACGGTGCCGCGACCAGGACCGGTGGGAGGAACGAAGACAACACGGCGACCGATGTGCCGACGGAACAGATCCACCGTGGGATCGATACATTCTGGACGAATTCGGGGCGTCACGAGTTCCGCACCGCGCCGTTGGTTCGACTGCGCGACTCTCCACCGCACAGGTATGACGATCCGGCCACCCCGGTACACCATCCCTCGAAGCCATCCCACCGCAAGGGCTCCCGCTGAGCCCGGTCGCAGACCATCCCTGCGGTAGCTACCAGTTCGCTATTCAGCCGCTTTTGGATCGAATAGAATTTGTGATTCATATCACACTCATACAGAGCGGGGGCATATATGACGCGTCATGGACCCGGGTGGTCAATCCAATCCCTCCGCCTCAGGCATCAGATCAGCTACCCGGCAGTCCAGCACCGCCGCAAGGCGAACGAGCTCATACAGGTTGAACGAATCTCGGGCGTCGAGCCTGTCCAGCAATATCTCTTCCGAGACGCCAGATAGTCGCGCGAGTTCGGCTCGGGTCAACCCAGCCGCAGACATGGCGTGCCGCACCAGGTCCGCAACCATACGGTCCAGATGTTCCATATGGAGCACAATAAGTTCCGTTTGGACTTGTCGCAACTCACGAAGGTATATAGGCTGGGTCGCACCGAAGATTCAGAGCAGCCAGGCCGAAGTTTGCCATTTCATTTGCCACATAGCCATTCGGACCTCAGAATAGTCCGTATGGGTGTGAACAGGGCGGCTTCGGAGATCAATCGCGCGGTGGGTAACGAACTACGCGCCGCGCGGGCACGGCGGAATCTGACTCGCCCACAACTGGCGACACTGACCAGATTGGGGATCAGTACGATTCAACGCTTCGAGAACGGCGAACGCTCGCCGGATATGCAACAACTGCACGCGCTGTGCACCGCGCTCGGCATACCCATGCGCGACTTCGTCGCTCTGGCATTGCGCGATATGGAACGCCCCGGCGAGTAAGCCGGGATGCGATGAGAGACGATAGCCGCCGTGGTCGTCGGCGGCCATCGTCGAATCAGGGCAGCGGACGAACCGTGCCCGGCATCTGTTGCTCGCTCAAGCGCAGCGCTCGCCTCCATTCCGAACGCGCCCCGCGGCCTCGGCCACCTCGGCGTACTGCACAACCGCCTCGGCCGGATCCACACACGTCGCCCATGCCGCGAGGACTACATCGCAGAGCGTGCCTGTGCCCTGCGCGATCCGCTGTGCGGCCTCACCGCCGATGACCACCCCGAGCAAGTTCGTCGCACTCCCACTCCACGCGTGTACGGACTCCGTTAGCGAGTCGATACCATCCACAACCACTGTTCCCCTTCACATTCGAGCCCATGTTCCAGAACAGAGCTGAATGGGAGTCCTGGAACATGGCGTAGTTATACCGCATGTATCGAGTACCCACGTACCAAAGCAACGCTGCTGCAGCGGTATTCATCGGAAAAAGCGGTGTATAACGGGCTTTTTCGTAATCGCTGTGTATTTGCCAGTGCAAGACTCGCTACGCTCACTCACATTTGACGATCGGGATCGGGTCGTACTTGACGGTGCGGGTGGCGCGGGAGATCTCCTGACCGGTGCGACGGTCGGTGATAATCCTGGTATCGGAGACGGTGAAGCCGGAGGCACCCTCGGTGGCGATGCAATCGTGGCCCTTCGGAAGCTCCACGGTAGTGGGCTCGGTCGGCTTGGTACGCTCGCCGGTGATGGATTGGACGTCGACCGTTTTCACACCCCATAGGCGCACAGTGACATTGGTCGCGGTGGCGAAGGCCTCGATATAGACGCCGTTCGGGGTGTTGTTGCGGAACTTCAGGTCGATGACGCCATCGAACACCGTAGCCTCGCGAGCAGCCGGGTATCGCGAGATGTAGTAGCTGTGCTCGGTATGCCCCGCGTCCTCCAGGCCTGCGAAGTACGCGGCGTTGTAGAGCGTGGTGGCGAACTGGCTGATGCCGCCGCCGACCGCGGTACTCGGGCGGCCGTGATCGATGATGCCGGACTCTACATAGCCTTCCGCGATGCCACGCGGTCCGGTGAAGTCGTTGAGCGAGAAGGTTTCACCCGGTTCGACAATGGCGCCGTTCACCTTTTCGGCGATGGTGCGGATATTGATTCCGGAAGGACCGCTGAAACCGCTGGTGGTGAACTTGCCCATCACCTCGGTGATATTGAGTGCCTTCGCCGCTTCGGTGGTGAACTCTGGCTCTACCTTCTCGTAGACGGCTTGTCCGATGCGTTCCCCCGACGCGATGATCAACGCTGGCAGCTGTTCGAGCGTCTTCGGCCAGTTGATCTTTTCTCCGACCCGCGCAGGCACCAATCGTGCGGTGCCGCTGGATAGTTCGAAGGTCGCGTCTTTCGGTTCCACCTCGGAGCCGGCCAGCTGTGGAGCCAACAATCCGGTCGTGATCTTCTGATCGAAGACCGGTACGAGGCCGCCTCGCCCATCCGGCTCGAACGAGAGCACATCCGCGATCTGCGCCGGTTCGAGGGTGGCGGCGGTATCTTTGCCCGCGAAGCCGATCGGCGCGCGCACCGCGGGCTCGGCGATGGTACGCATCGCCTGATCCACTGCCTCCGGCCGCACGATCATCGGTGCGGCGGTTTCCGGCAGCTCGAGCGGACGACCGAAAGCCCAGTTGTCCAACAACAGAGCGCGTGCTGCGGGCACATCCAGGATGCGTCCCGGAATTGGCTGCACTGCAACAGGTTCGGCATCTCGGAAGACAATGGTTCCCGCTACCGACGGCCGGTCGTGCACCTGGAGCGCGGTGAACTCACGCGCTAAAGCCGCCTCGTCGACCGTGCTCGCCACCGGCACACCGTGCGTGCGGAACAGCGAGGTGAGCCGGGTGATCGGATTGAGCGGTCGACCGCCGATGCGCGACCAGGTGGCGGGCCAGTCCACCGCGAGGCCCGCGGCGCTGGGCACGATAGTGCTCTGTTCATCCCCTATCGTGACCGCCAACGGCGTGGTGGCCCTCGGGTCGAGTTCGGCGCGCAGCCTGGCATCGGCGGCGGCGGTGTGCATACCACCGATGTCGATACCAGCGACCACGGTGCCGCGCGGCACCTGACCGGCGGTCAGCAACAGATCGGCGAGATAGGCCAAACCGGCGAGAGAGACCGCCACACCGAACGCGATGCCGATCCGCTTGGCCGGCGGTGCTGGATGCGATGGCTTCCCCGACCGCGCCGACCGCCCAGCACGCGCGGCAGTCCAGCGCCCGGACGGTCCTGGCGCGGTAACCGCCCGCGCAGCGGGCACCTCGTTGTCCGGTGTGGAACCGGGACGTTGCATGGCCAGCGGGACGGTCGGCGACGAATCCACGGCTCGCCGATCGGTCGGTGCGACGGTCGTGGCATAGGGCAGCCTGCGAGCCTGCTGATCCCCTCCACGCCACGGAAGCGGCTCGGTCTGCGACTCGGGCGCCTCGGTGTTCGACTGCCCGACCTCACCGCCCTGCGAACGGCCTCGTCCCTGATGTCCAGTAGTGGACTCGCTCGTCACGAACCTCCCTCTCCGTTCGGTTGCAGTGTGGTCTCGCCGGTACGGATTCCTCCGCCAACCATAGTGGCGACTACTCACTCGCGCCGGGGCAGCGCATACGTCACACAACAAGTCGGATGCGATGCGATGCGTGAAACCACAAGGCCCCGCGCGGGTGCGGGGTCGGGGTCTAGCACCTGCGCGGAGCTGACCCATGTATCGCTGTCGCGCTTAGTGCGTTACGAGTCGGGCGTAGATACCTTTCCGGGCAATACGAGAACAGACAATGCGAGGACAATCGACACCGGCTCCCGCCACAAGAACTCGGACAAACGAGGGAGATGGATGGTATGCAGCTGGGAATGATCGGCCTGGGCCGGATGGGCGGCAATATCGTGCGCCGCATCATCGAGGACGGGCACACCGCTGTCGGTTACTCGCTTCGTAAAGAGCAGGTCACACAGCTCACTGAGGAGCTGGGTGACAGCTTCCGGGGCGCGGCGGATTACCTGACTTTTGTGGCTGCGCTGGAGAAACCCCGCGTAGTCTGGGTGATGATCCCGGCCGGAGCCACGGGCACGGTCATCGAAGAAGTCGCCGAAATGCTCGAACCAGGCGACATCATCATCGACGGCGGCAACAGCCGGTACCATGAAGACATCAAGCGAGCCGAATGGTTGCGGCTCAAAGGCATTCACTACATGGATATCGGCACTTCAGGCGGAGTCTGGGGCTTGGAGCGCGGATACTGCCTGATGATCGGCGGAGAGCACGAGCCGATCGCGCACATTGATCCGCTGCTGAAATCGATCGCCCCCGGCATCCACGCGGCGCCGCGCACATCGGGCCGCACCGGTGAGCCGTCCACCGCAGAACAGGGCTACCTGCACTGCGGACCCGCCGGCGCCGGCCACTTCGTGAAGATGGTGCACAACGGTATCGAGTATGGCGCCATGGCGGCCTATGCCGAAGGCTTGAACATCCTGTACAAAGCCGATATAGGGGCGGCGAAGGCCGATGCGCACTCGGCCGAGGAGACCCCGCTGGACAATCCCGAATACTACCGATACGACTTCGATGTGCCCGAGATCGCCGAAGTATGGCGACGCGGATCAGTGGTCGCCTCGTGGTTACTCGACCTCACCGCCGGTGCGCTGTTCTCCGATCCGAGCCTGGATTCGTTCAGCGGCCGAGTATCCGATTCCGGTGAGGGCCGCTGGACCCTCGACGCGGCGATCGACGAGGGGGTGCCCGCTCCGGTGCTTTCGGCCGCTTTATTCGCTCGTTTCTCCTCGCGTGATGAGTCCGAATACGCGGACAAGATGCTCTCGGCCATGCGCAAGGCATTCGGTGGGCACGACGAGCTTCCTGGCACGTAGACCGCGCCGACATGACACGGCCCCTGGTCCGGCGACCTGGGGCCGTGCGTACGCTGGTCCCGAACTACCCCGGATCAGCGCTCCAAGATCGCTACCACGCCCTGACCACCCGCAGCGCAGATGGAGATCAGCGTGCGACCGGAGCCCTTCTCCGCCAGTGCCTTCGCCGCGGAAGCGACGATACGGCCACCGGTAGCGGCGAACGGATGGCCCGCAGCGAGCGAAGAGCCGTTGACATTGAGCTTGCTCCGGTCGATCGAGCCCAACGCACCATCCAGGCCGAGGCGCTCCTTGCAGTACTGATCCGACTCCCACGCCTGCAGCGTGGCCAACACCACGGAGGCGAACGCCTCATGGATCTCGTAGTAGTCGAAATCCTGCAAGGTCAGGCCGTTTCGGGCGAGCATACGCGGCACCGCGTAGGTCGGGGCCATCAGCAGGCCGTCCGGGCCATGGATGTAGTCGACCGCGGCGACCTCGCTGTCGACCAAGCGAGCCAGCACCGGCAACTTGCGCTCGGTCGCCCACTCCTCGCTGGACAACAGCACCGCGGAGGCGCCATCGGTCAGCGGGGTGGAGTTGCCGGCCGTCATGGTCGCTCCACCCGCCTTCACCCCGAAGACCGGCTTCAAGGTGGCCAGCTTCTCGACCGAAGAGTTCGGACGTAGGTTGTCGTCGCGGGTCAGTCCCAGGAACGGCGTGATCAGATCATCGAAGAAGCCGCGAGCGTATGCCGCGGCCATATTGATGTGCGACAGGTAAGCCAGTTCGTCTTGCGCCTCGCGTGCGATCCCGAATTCCTTGGCGGTGCTGGCGGCGTGCTCCCCCATGGACAGCCCGGTGCGCGGCTCAGCATTGCGTGGGATCTCGATGCCGAGCATGCTCGGGCGCAGCTGCCCGACCAGCTTGAGCCGGTCGGTATTGGTCTTGGCGCGATTGGCTTGGAGCATCCACTCGCGCATATCCTCGCTGACCCCGATCGGAGCATCGGACGTAGTGTCGGTGCCGCCTCCGATGCCTGCCTCGATGCGCCCAGCGGCGATCGCGTCGCCGACGGTGACGATGGCCTGCAGACCGGTACCGCAGGCCAGCTGCAGATCATGCGCGGGGGTGTAGGGGCTGAGCGTGCTGCCGAGCACGCTTTCCCTGATCATGCCGTGCTCGCCGACCCGCTTCAGTACAGCGCCGCCGACAACCATGCCGAGCCGCTCGCCTTGCAAGCCGAAACGGCTGACCAGCCCGTCCAGCGCGGCAGTGAACATGTCCTGGTTGGAGGCGCGTGCGTACGCCTTGTCCGAGCGAGCGAATGGGATCCGGTTACCACCGACGATCGCGACCTGACGAGCGGTCTTGGCGGGCTTGGCGGCGCTCTTCGCCGAACGGGCTTTGCTGGTCACTCGAGTCTCCAAGGTCTCGTAGATGGCTGCCCGGCGGCCGGTCGAGCGCGGAGGAATCCGCGCAGATCGGCGCCCCGTCGCAGTTGTTTACTTTAAACTTACTCTGGAGTAAGTTTAAAGTCGATACATACCCCGCAAAAGTGCGCGAGCAGACCACGTCGGGGCGACCCCCAGACCCGAGACAGAGCTCAGAAAAGGTAGGAATAGTGGCCGCCAGCAAGAACAAGGGTGCTCCCAGCCTGTATGGATCATTCGTGAACTCCGCTCCCGGCGCGTTTCTCGCCGGCAAGCTCGGCCTGCCGCAGCCGGAGACTCTGCGCCGTTACGTCAAGGGCGAGCCACCGCTGCCCGGTCCGATATTGCTCGGCGGCAAGGGACGTGTCGCCGAGCCGATCCGCACCCTGTTGGCGGATTACACTTTCGCCGACGCACTCAACGGCGCAACCAAGTACGGCGCCTTGGTATTCGACGCCACCGGCATCGGCACGATCGAAGACCTCTCACAGCTGTTCGAGTTCTTCCAGCCCGCCATGCGCAGTCTCGCCCCATCCGGTCGCGTCGTGGTCATCGGTACCACACCGGAATTGGCCACAAGCGTGGACGAGCAGATCGCCCAGCGCGCCATGGAAGGCTTCACCCGCTCGGTAGCCAAAGAGCTGCGCCGCGGCGCGACCGCACAGTTGGTGTACCTGCACCCCGAGGCATCGGCCACCACAACAGGATGTGAGTCGACCCTGCGCTTTCTGCTCTCGGCCAAGTCGGCGTTCGTCGACGGGCAGGTCATCCGGGTCGGTAAGGACGACGCGACCGCTCCAGCCGACTGGGACCGCCCGCTGACGGGCAAGGTCGCCGTGGTCACCGGCGCGGCGCGCGGTATCGGGGCGACTATCGCCGAGGTGTTCGCCCGCGACGGCGCTCAGGTGATCGTGGCCGATATCCCCGCCGCGGGCGAGGCACTGTCGCAGACTGCTAACAGAGTCGGCGGCACCGCGCTCGCGCTCGACGTGACCGCCCCTGATGCCGCCGAGAAGCTGGCCGAGTTCGCCACCGAACGCTTCGACGGCATCGACATCATCGTGCACAACGCCGGGATCACCCGCGACAAGCTGCTGGCGAATATGGACGAGGGCCGCTGGAACGCAGTCATCAACGTGAATCTCGCGGCGCCGCATCGTATTACCGAAGGTCTGGTGGCCAGGGGCGCGCTGAAAGAGGGTGGCCGCGTGATCGATGTGTCCTCGATCGCGGGCATCGCGGGCAACCGTGGCCAGACCAATTACGGCGCATCCAAAGCCGGAGTCATCGGCATGGTGGGGGCCGAGGCGCCGAAGCTGGCGGAGAAGAACATCACCATCAATGCTGTCGCACCCGGTTTCATCGAGACCGCGATGACCGCGGCCATCCCGCTGGGCACCAGAGAAGCGGGTCGGCTGATGAGTTCGCTGTCGCAGGGAGGTCAGACCGTCGACGTCGCCGAGACCATCGCCTATTTCGCCAGCCCTGCCTCGAACGCGGTAACCGGCAATGTCGTCCGGGTCTGCGGGCAGAGCCTGATCGGAGCATGATGGTCGGCATGGCGCAGCGAGGGGAGAAAGCACAGGTGATCGCCCTCGACGAACCACCGAAGAACAGTCGCTTGTTCGCCAAGGCCGCGCTCGGAGCGGTGCCGCTGCTGTCGGCCCGCAAGCCGACGCTGCCGGATCGAGCTGTTCAACTCGATGGGTTGCGTGTGAACCCGGATCACCTGGCCGCATACTGCAGGGCGACCGGCCTGCGGTTCGGCGACGCACTGCCACTGACCTACCCATTCGTCCTCACCTTCCCGCTGGCCATGCAGCTGGTGGTGGCTCGGGATTTCCCGTTCGGCGCGGTGGGCGCGGTGCATGCGCAGAACTTGATCGAGCGCACCCGGGACATCTCGGTGAGCGAGCCACTGGATATCCACACCCGCGTCGAGAATCTGCGCGAACATCCCAAGGGTCTGCTCGTCGATGTGATCAGCGATGTGCGGGTGGGGCGGGAACTGGTATGGCACCAAGTCACCACATTCCTGCACCAGCAGCGCACTTCGCTGTCCGGCGGACCGAAACCGAAACCGAAACCGGACGAGGTCCCGCCGCCGCCACTGCGCACACTCCGGGTGGAGCAGAAGATGATCACCCGGTACGCGGCCGCGTCCGGTGATCACAACCCGATCCATACCTCGGCATTGGGCGCCAAGGCATTCGGTTTCCCGAAATCGATCGCACACGGAATGTGGTCGGCGGCAGCCATCCTCGGTGCCATCGAGGGCCGTATTCCCGGACAGACGAGATATGCGGTCAAATTCGGGAAGCCGATTTTGCTGCCCTCCACCGTGAATGTGTACGCCGACCAGACAGATGGCGGCTGGGATCTGGCATTGCGCCACCCGAAGAAGGGATACCCGCACCTGACTGCCACCCTGCGCTGAACAACCGCCGTGCTGCCGCATCCCGGCCCAGTGGATCGGATGCGGCAGCACGATGCGGGGCTACTCGGACTTCTTCCGGCCCGCCAAACCGCGCCAAGCCAGGTCATCGAGAAGGTCGACAGCCTGGCCGACCTCGATGCGACCACTGGCCAACCGATCGGCGATGGCCTCACCGGCACCGATCACGGCAGCCGCGATAAGATCGAAGTTCGTCTCCGGTTCAGCGTGTTTGGCATTGGATTCCAACAATTTGGCAGTCAGCTCGATGACTCGTTCGCGCGCGTTCTCGATTTCCGAGGCGAACATCTGCTGGCCGATGGCCTGTCGGTAGAGCACCTGCCAGGAGCGGCGATTGCGGTCGACGAAACCGAGAAAACCCTCCAATGCGGTGCGCAGTTGCTCATGCGGCGTCAGTAACGGATTACCCGCAGGAGTGACGGATTCTATGAACCGCATCTCCTCGCGCTGAACGCAGGCCCGGAACAGCTCCTCCTTGGAGCCGTAATACAGATACAGCATCGGCTTCGATATCTTCGCCTCAGCGGCGATCGCGTCCATCGACGCATCGTGAAAGCCTTTACGCGAAAGGACCTCCACGGCGGCATCAAGCATCTGCTGCTCGCGAATCGCTCGCGGGAGCCGCTTTGTTCCGCCCGCCATCTACACTCCTACCACAGGTGAACCTCATATATTACTCCAAGGTAAGTTCCAGCGGTGAGACATCGTCCAGTCGCCCGAGGCGACCGGACACAGCGGTCAGCAACGCGGCAGCGCGCCTTTGAAGGCAGCCATACGCAGTACCGAGGCATCTACCCGAGCCATCGGTAGTCGTCCGCTCGACACCGCCTGCTCCAATCGATCGAGCACTTGCGGCACCGCGTCGGTGGTAATCCACAAGGCATTGTCCGCCCCGGCGACCAATGCGGCCTCGACGGCGTCCTCGATCGACATCCGGTCGGCGATCGCCGCCATCCCGCTCAAGTCATCGGTGAAGATCGGCCCATCGAACGGCGCGGCCCCATAGCCGCTGCCTTTTCGCAGCAGCGCCATCGCCTCCGGACTGATGCTGGCCGGGACACCGGGAGCGGTCAAGCCTGGTACGTCGAGATGACCGACCATCACTCCCGCGCCCGAGCCGATCAACTCGCGGAACGGCACCAGATCCACAGTCCGCAACTGCGCCAGCGGCGGAGTGTGAACCGCACCGACGTGCGAATCGCCGGAGGCGGAGCCGTGTCCGGGAAAATGCTTCAGCACCGTGCCGACCCCAGCAGCACGCATCGCACGGATAAAAGCATCCGCATAGCGAGTGACCACAGCGGGGTCATCGGAATAGGAGCGGTCGCCGATAACCGTGTTGTCCGGCTGGGAGCTGACATCGACATCGGGGGCGAAGTCCACCGTCACCCCTAGGTCTCGCAGCGCACGCCCCCGGGCCAATACCTCGTCGTAGTACTGCTGCGGGCTCATGGTCCGTGCCGTCACACGCGCCGAAGGAGCCGGACCGATCAGATCGCTCACGCGGGAGACGCGGCCACCCTCCTCGTCGATGCTCACCATCAGTGGCACCTTGGCCACCCGCTCGACCTGCCTGATCGCACCAGATCTGAGAAGCGCCTGATCGGTCCAGCCGCCCACGAAAATGCCGCCGACTTTTTCATCGCGCACCACAGCGGTGGCGTCCGCTGTGCCGGTAACTCCGACCGTCAGCAGTTGGGCCAGCTTCTCTCTCGTGGTGAACTGCGCCAGGTATCCGGCGGTGCAATCCGGCCGGGACGAGGCAGTGGCCGGGGCCGCGGTGGTCGTCCCCTCCGAGGCGACGCTGCGCGACGAGGCCGGTTCGGCGCCGCCTCCGCTCGAGCAGGCGGTCGTTATGGCGGCGAGGACGGTGAGGACGAGCAGAGACGTCTTCCGCATAGGGCTCAACCGTACTCGGCACAACATGCCCGAAAGCCGGCGACGGTGCTACCCGAACAGAGGGTAGTCTCGGAACACCACCGTGTCCCTCCCCAGGAGGTCATTGTGCCCTGCGATCAGATGCTCATCGCTTACGATGGCTCCGCGAACGCCAAACGTGCTATCGCATACGCCGGGCGGTTCCTCGACGCGGGGCGCACTATCGTGCTGACCGCGTGGGAGCCCTCGGTGCGGCAGGCTGCCCGCCTATCCGGATTGTCCGGTGTTATGCAACCAGAGTGGGTGCCCGACGAAGAGCTGGAGGATGTCGCCTACCTGGATGCCCGCACTACCAACGCGGAAGGCGTGTTGCTGGCCGAACTGGCCGGCCTGAACGCTGAGGCGCGCACCGCCGAATGCGCGACAACCATCTGGAACGCCATTGTCGACTGCGCCGATGAGCTGGACGTCGACCTCATCGTCGCGGGCACCAGGGGCATCACCGGTATCCGTGCGCTGTGGCACAGTAGTGTCGCCAACGCTGTCCTCAAGCACTGCCATCGTCCCGTCCTGCTCGTCCCACCCGGTAAGAATCCCTGACCGGCACGGCGCGTTCGACACGTGCGCGACCGGCGTACCGAGTGCGCCAGTCGTGCGGGCACCGATCCAGCCGGGGCTAGGTTGGGGGGATGGATTGGTTCCTGCTTGCTCGGGCTGATGAGGTTGTTCGGGGGTATGGGAGCCGTATCGTTTTCGATGACGTGCAACAGGCGCTGGGGGCGCTGCGCACGGGGCACGCGGAGTTCGTCGTGGGTGCGCTGCCCTTCGATCCGCGCAGGCCTGCGGCCTTGAGCGTGCCGAAGCGCACTGAGCACACCGCGGGCCCGTGGCGACCAGCGGCACTTCCCGATCTGCCCGCAGTGCGGGTGGTCGCCGAACTGCCGCACCCGGCCGAACATGTGGCGCGGGTACGAGAACTGGTCGAACAACTCAACGATCCGGCGCAACCGCTGCGCAAGGTGGTCGCGGCACGCTCGGTACTGGCCGAGGCGCAGGCCGAACTCGACCCCGAACTCATCGCTGGGCACTTACTGACCAAGCATCCGCACGCGAATATCTTCGCTGTGGACCTGACTCCAGCCGGACGCGCGGGCGCGACATTGGTGGGTGCCACGCCGGAGGTACTGATCGCCCGTCAGGGCGACATAGTGACGTTGCGCCCGCTTGCGGGCACACTGCCGCGACTGCCCGACCCCGACACCGACACCGCCCAAGCCCAGGAACTTCTGACCAGTACCAAGAACCGAGCCGAGCACGCCTTCGTGATCGAGTGGATCGGACAACGGCTCCGCCCAATCTGCGCCGAGCTGACCATCCCGGACAGCCCAGAGCTGATCAGCACACCTGAGGTGTGGCACCTCGCGACGCCGATCACCGGCCGCCTCCGCGACACCACGACTACCGCGCTGGATCTAGCGGTGCTCCTGCACCCGACGCCCGCGGTCTGCGGCACGCCGACCAGCCTCGCTCTGGACGCCATCACGCACGTCGAGGAAGACCGCGGCTTCTACGGCGGAGCCGTCGGTTGGTGCGATGCGAAAGGGGATGGCGTGTGGGTGGTCGCGATCCGCTGCGCCGAACTTTCCGCCGATGGCCACATGGTGCGCGCGCACGCAGGCGGCGGCATTGTCTCGGCCTCCGACCCCGAGGCCGAACTCGACGAGACCACCGCCAAGCTGCGCACATTACTGGGCGCGCTGAACTGCGACCTGCCCGCACAGTGAACGGGAAAACTCGGCACCACCTGGGCCTAATGGATACGTAAGGGGCGGGCCGACCGCTGGTCGCCGCGCTCATGCCACGGATCCACAGGAAAACCGATCATGATTTCGCGGCCTGAACGCACACAGATACCGGCTGTCCTGCTAGGTTGACCGGGAACATGCCCGCGCTGACGTATTGGAGTGCCGCGATGAAGTTTGCTGTCCCTGGTGTTGCGAGCGCGGTCGGCGGCGCCGTACTCGGCGTGATCGGCGTCCTCGTCATCACCATGTCGCTTCAGCAGAACACGCGACCGGATATCGATCACAGCGGCAAACAGGACTCCGCGCTGCTGAACAACGTTGAGTACGGGTCCCGCTGAGGTTCTTTCCCCTGCCGATTCGCTCGGATCTTCCGCGGCGCTGGGGCAGCGCGGCACCGCGCCGCTAGGTCGACGGTGGTTCGCGGCCACCGTCGTCGCGGCATTTCTGCTGACTTTCGCGCAGGCGCCCGGACTCACGGTCGCCGATACGAAATACGACCTGACGCAGAACCCGTTCGGCTTTCTGGCCCGTGCGAGTCACTTGTGGAGTAGCCAGGCGCCGATGGGCCAGGTACAGAACCAGGCCTACGGGTATTTCTTCCCGCACGGCGCGTTCTTCGCGGCTGGGCACGCGCTCGGTGTGCCTGCTTGGATGACCCAGCGCATCTGGTGGGCACTGCTACTACTGGCCGGATTCTGGGGAATTGTCCGGCTCTGCGAAACCCTCGGTATCGGCACTCGCGGGTCGCGCGTCATCGCCGCGATCGCGTTCACGCTGTCGCCGCGGGTGCTGACCACGCTCGGGTCGATCTCTTCGGAAACGCTGCCGATGATGCTGGCCCCATGGGTGCTGCTCGCGCCTGCCGCACTCGGCGTCGCCCGGCATGGTCAGCCGCACCGCGGCAGAGCCGCCACACCTGCGGGCAGTGCGCTGGCGCTGGCCCTGATGGGCGCGGTCAATGCGGTAGCGACAGTGGCGGCCTTCCTGCCCGCACTGTTGTGGTGGGCGTCCTACCGACCGAACCGGCGCTGGTGGCGCTTCACCATGGCGTGGATTCCGCTGCTCGGACTCGCCACGATCTGGTGGGTGGTACCACTGTTGCTGCTCGGCACAGTGAGCCCGCCATTCCTGGACTACATCGAGTCCGCGGGCGTAACCACCCGATGGACTGCACTCGGCGAGGTACTGCGCGGCACCAGCAGCTGGACGCCATTCATCTCACCGGAACGCATAGCGGGCGCGGTACTGGTGGCCCAACCCGCGGCGGTACTCGCGACCGGGCTGGTCGCGGCAGCGGGCCTGGCGGGCCTGGCGCTGCGGTCCATGCCGTATCGCGGCAGACTCACACTGATTCTGTGTGTCGGGCTCGTCGGCATCTGCGCCGGGTTCACAGGCGAGCTGGGCGGGCCGTTCGCCGAATCCGTGCGCCTGTTCCTGGATTCCGGTGGCGCCCCGCTGCGCAATGTGCACAAGCTGGAGCCGCTGATCCGCATCCCCCTCGTGCTCGGGCTGGCCCAGCTACTGGCACGGGTTCCACTGCCCGGCTCGGTACCGATGCCGGTATGGCGCCGTGCATTCGCCCATCCAGAGCGCAACCGCCTGGTCGCGCTCGCCATGCTGATCCTCACCGCACTCACCCTGTCCACCGCATTGGCCTGGACCGGCAAGCTGGCGCCGCGCGGCGCCTACGATCAAGTGCCCTCCTACTGGCAGCAGACCGCGAACTGGCTACGTGACAACGCCTCCGACACCCGTGCCCTTGTGGTGCCCGGCGCCCCGTTCGGCAGCCAAGTCTGGGGACTGACTCGCGACGAACCGCTGCAAGCGCTGGCCGACACCCCGTGGGCGGTCCGCGACGCCGTGCCACTGAATCCACCAGGCACCATCCGCGCGATGGATTCGATTCAGCGACTGATCGCTGATGGCAGGCCATCGACCGGACTGGCCGCGACACTCGCCGCACAGGGCATCGGTGTGGTGGTGCTGCGCAACGACCTCGATCCGGAAACCTCCCGATCGACGCGGCCGATGTTGGCCCACCAAGCGCTCGACGGCTCACCAGGTCTGACCAAGGTCGCCGAGTTCGGCGGTCCGATCGCCCCGGCGGTGCTCGCCGAAGGTCTGGTGGCCGACAGCGATCTCCGCCCGGCCTATCCCGCGATCGAGATCTATCGGGTGGACGTGCCAGGACCAGGAAAACCCACCGAGGTACGCAGCGGCATCGGCGCCCCGGCCACATTCCCCGGCGCGTATACCGTTCCGCTAGCAGACGTCCCAGTAGTGCAGGGCGGCCCTGAGGTGCTGGAGCGGTTACGCCGGAATACGGGCGCGGCAGCGACGCCTACTGTGCTCGCCGCCGACGCGATACGCGCCGGGCTGCCCATCGGCCCGGTGATCGTCACCGATACGCCAATGGATCGCGAAACCGATTTCGGCCGGGTCGACAATCACAATTCGGCACTGCGGGCTCCCAGCGACGCGCGCCGCACCTACAACCGAGTACCCGACTATCCGGTGCCTGGCGCCGAGCTGGTGCGCGGCGAGTGGTCGGGTGCGACGATCACCGCCTCCAGTTCGGCCGCGGACGCCACGCAGCTCGGTGGCTCGGCACCGGGCAATTCGACTGCCGCCGCTGTCGACGGCGATCCGACCACCGCTTGGCTCAGCAATGGCACCGAAACCGCACTGGGGCAGTGGCTTCGACTCGATCTGGATCATCCGATCAAGGCCGGGCAGCTGAGCCTGACCACCAGTTCGGCCGCGATCGGCGACCCGGTCGAAATGATCGAGGTGCGCACCGCGAACGGCACCACTTCGGCCAAGATCGGCAAGCCAGGCACACCGGTCTCGGTTTCGCTGCCCCCCGGCACAACCGACTGGCTGACCATCACCGCTATCCGGACCGCGAACGGTACCTCTGGAGGGCAATTCGGTATCAGTGAACTCACCCTGGACGACTACTCCGAGCGTAGCGCTCCGGTTCGCGTCGACATCCGGCATCGAACCGTGTTGCCACCACCCCCGCCGGGCGCGCAGGTGCGCGCATGGGACCTCGGCCAAGAATTCCCTGGCCGCAATGCCTGCTTCGATGCCCCCGATCGGGTCCGGTGCAGCAAGGGACTCCGGCTGGCGCCAGAGGAACCGGGAACTTTCCAACGCACACTCACGACCACGGAACCGATATCGGTCGCTCCGGAGCTCACCGTCCGCGCTGAGCCGGGCCAGGCGTTGCAGGCACTGCTCACCGACCCCAACCGTCCAGCGGCTCTGGGCAAGAGCGATGTCACCGACCTGCGTGGAAGCGCTTTCGCCGCAACCGATGGCGATCCCCGCACGAGCTGGACAGCCCCGCAGGACTCTGTGCACAATCCGACCGGCGGCAGGCCGACACTCACGATCGAACTGCCCAAGCCGGTCTTGGTGACCGGCCTAGAACTCACGTCATCGCGCGGCGACCTGCCCGCAGCGCCTTCTTCGGTGACAGTAAACCTCGGTGCGGGCCCGCAGGTACGCGAGCTCGGCGACAACCCACCGGGCAGCCGAACGCGAATCTCCCTGTATCCCACTGTCACCAATCGAATCGAACTCAGCATCCGGACCTGGCGGACGGTATTGGACAAGACCGCGCTCGGCTTCGTACAGACCCAGCCGCCCGGCCTGGCGGAAGTGAAGGTACTCGGACCGGATTACCCCGAAACCGCACTCACCGACCGCGAGATCACGGTGCCGTGCGCATTGGGACCGACGATCGAGGCAGGAGGCCGGATCCTGCACACCACCGTCACCGCTACCGTCGAAGAACTGCGCTCCGGCGCACCGGTTTCCGCTCGGGTATGCACCAGCGCCGCGGCCGGGGCGCCGAACGAGTTCACACTCCGACCCGGTCGCGACGATGTGACGGTCGAGCCGACCAAGCTGTTCTTCGTAGACCGGTTGCGCTTGCACCGCACCACGGGAGAAGCCCTGGTACCGCACCGACCGGACACCGGCGATCGCCTGCTCGCTGTGCCGCTGAGCACCAATGTCGGTTGGCGTGCCACGGCCGCGGATGGGCGCACACTCCAACCGGTGGTGGTCGATGGCTGGCAACAGGCGTGGTTGCTGCCGGCTGACACCACCGGTCCGGTTACGATCTCGTTTCCGGTCGACCGCTGGTACCGCCTCGGCATCTTCGGCGGATTGCTGCTACTCATCCCCCTCACCGCTCTCGCGGTTTATCGGCGCGCGCCAAGGGCAGGCCGTCCGGCCGCTGTGGGCGAGCCCGGTCACGTGACACCGGATTCGCCCAACGGATCGGTTCCTGGCACCTGGGGGCGGCGGCTGGGTGTCGCCGGGCTGATCGGCGCGACCACGCTGATCGCGGGCGCTGTAGGTGCGATCATAACGGTGACCGGGTTGGTCGTACTCTATTTCACGCCACGCCTCGCCCCGCGTGCCCTCGTCGTAGTAGCCGGTGCTGGCATGACCCTGTCGGCGGCCGTCTTGTCCACCGGTCCCTGGCGCTCACCCGAGGGCTACCTGGGCGGATCGCTGCTGGTACAACTGCCCGCGCTGGTCGCGATCGTCGCGGTGGGAATCGCCGCGTTGCCGCGGCGGGAGGATTTCACCTGGTCCCGCGCGCGGGCCCAGCGCCGCACCGGAACCTCGACCAGCGCGTAACTGGCCGCCGCGACCGGAAGAGTGATGGCGATCGTCAGCACGAGGACATAGCTGAAGTCGCCGTGGAAGGGCACGATCCCGAACACGGGGAATACGATCGACAGCACCGCGAGATGCCAGATGAAGATTCCATAGGACCAGCGTCCGAGCATCGCGGCCACCGGCGATTCCAGCCAGCGGTGCGCGCGCGTGACCGGATCACACAGCACCAGCGGCGCGAGCAGTGCGAACCCGATGATCGCGCCCAGCCCTACCTTGAGCACGTACTGCCAGGGCTCGGCCCGAGTCAGCCCCGCAGGTCCCGCCAGATCGGTTGCCGACAGCGCGAAGGCAGTCAGCGCCACGGTCCACATCGCCCGCTGATTCGCCACGACTTTCCACCATTTTGATAGCCGACAGCCATGATCAGCGAGCTCGGCGAGGAGCATGCCGGACAAGAACCACGGCAGATAGCCAGGCAGCCAATTGTCCGCGTGGATGCCCTCCGGCGTCGGCACCGGAAGAAGATTCCAGCCGAGCGCGAGCACAGCCGCGGCCAGCAGCACCGGCACCCGCATCCGGGCCGCGGGACCGCGCAACCGAACCAGCGTCCAGGCCAGCAGCGGCAGTACCAGGTAGAAAGCGACTTCGACCGAAAGGCTCCACATCTGGGTGAGCCCATCGGTCAGGGTCAACGGAATAAACACTTGCAGCAGAGCCAGATTCGACAACCACACCTGTGGCCCTGCCGTCCTGGCGGCACTGGGCAGCAACAACAGCACCACACACACCACCACCCAATACGCGGGCAGAATGCGCGCGGCGCGATGTCGGAGGTAATAGCCGACCGCCGGGGCATTGCCGAGCCCGCGCGCGGCCAGCGCATGCGGACGCCAGAGGAGAAATCCCGACAACGCGAAGAACACCGCGACCGTCATGTCGAACCGCCCCCACACCCTACCGATAACCGGCGTGCTCACCGCCCCGGTCTGGAAGGCGACGTGGGTCAACAACACACCGAGCGCGGCCATCCCACGCATGCCTTCCAGTGCGGGTAGGAAAGCACGCGAGCGCACGTCACCGGGCGCGGCGGTGAGTGGAATCGTGTTCATCGCGCTCCAGTCTGCCGTGCCCACACGTCTGCCGTGCCTATACGGTCGGTAGCCCGACGTTTCGAGTTTCGCGGTGGAATTCAGGTGATTTCTCGATCATTTCTTGCCTCGACGCCGCATGGTACGACTTCGGGCTGTTAGTGTCTGGGCTCACGAGTGCCGCGGCCCGCCCGCAGTACTCGTCGGAACGACGCGTGTTCTACGACGAGGAGAGTTTGTATGGCACTGAGTGCCGGTACCAGACGGATGGTGGCCTGTGTACTCGTGGGTCTCGGCGCGCTGCTGATCACCGCCGCACTGATGATCCCGACTTACACCGTTGACAAGATGGCGAAAACTCCTCTCGATCTGGAGATCACCACACTCGCACACAACCAACCCGGCGAAGAGAGCCTCTTGCTCGATCGCAGGTCCTTGATCGCGAAGGAAGGCCCGGTCAAGATCGATTCCAACGTACCGCTGGTCTCGCAGCGTTATCTCACCTCAGAGGATCCAGCCAACGCCACGGAGGTGACGTTGCAAGCAGGCCAGACACTGCGCCGAGACGATCTACCGGAGAACACCGGCTTGCTGAGCGCGCTCATCGACCGCGTGACCATCGACCGCAAGACCGGCATGCCGGTCGACAAGAACCCCAACGGTTCCATCGCGGCCTCCGTGAACAAAGAAGGTCAGACCGTCGCCGAGCCGATTCAACGCAGAGGTCTGCAGTACCGGTTCCCGATCGGCACCGAGAAGAAGTCCTACCCATATTTCGATCTCACCGCGCGCAAAACCTTCGACGCGAACTTCCTCGAAGAGACCGAGGTCAACAACCTGAAGGTCTATCACTTCCAGATGTCCGCACCGCCCACCAACTTGTACGATGTGATCCAGTCACCGCGAAACCGGATAACCCTGCCCGCCGCCAAGTGGGATGTCGACCAGCGCGACGAGACTCCAGTGACCATGACCAGGTACTACACCAATACCCGCGATATCTGGGTCGAGCCGCGGACCGGCACAGTGGTCAAGGGCTCTGAGCAGTTGCACTTGTACTTCGCACGCACCCCGGACAAGCCGGAAGTCACCGCGCTGAAGTCGCACCTGGTGTTCGACGAGAACACCATCGAATCGCAGGTGGAAAGGGCCAAGAGCTACAGCGATATGCTGTCGCTGTACGGCCGGATCATGCCGATCGTCCTCGGTGTCCTCGGCGTGATCGCGCTGATCGGCGGGGTATTCCTCGGTCTGCGCGGCGATGGCCCAGCCCCGACGCCGGCGCGGCTCGGTGGCAGCCCGAGCCGACGGCCGAGCGGATCAGCTCCGACCAGTGGCGCTCCAGCTCGTGGCACGGTCGATCGTGGCGAAGACGACGCGCCCACCGAGCAGATCCACCTCAATAAACCTCAATAAACAGCCCTGAGCCGACTGAACTCATTGCCTCCGGCTCCCCTGCTAATTCGGCGGGGGAGCCGGATCCGTATGCGCGGCGGCTTCCCGAGATACCGGATAGATATCAGCCGATCGAGTGCAGCGGCGCAGGACGTGCCGTGCGGTCTGCCGCGCGCAATACGAGGACGGCGACCAGAACAGTCGTGCCGACCGCGACCGATACCGCTGTGGTGATCAAGGCCGGTACCGATCGGGCCGCCAACACCATCAGCGCGACTTCGATCGCCAGCCCCAGCCAGGTGACCACCGCGAGCGACGTGCGGTCGACAGCGATGGCCGAGAGCACCGCGCCCTGCAACACAGCGAGCACCGCGCCGTGCAGCGCGAACAACCACAGCAAACCCTCGATGGGGGCGTAGTCCGCACCCGCGAACAGCACAGCCAGCGGCGCTGCGACCGCCGCGCCGAGCACCGCGACCAGCCCGATCCCGCTGAGCACCGCCAACGCCGCTCGAATCACACCCGCCGAATGGGTAAGCTGCGCCATCCTCGGGTACAGCACCACACCAACCGCCTGCGGCAGCCAGAACGCGATCTTGGTGGCGATGGTGCCGAGCGCGTAACGGCTGGCGTCCGCGTCCTCCAGCACGATCCGGACCACGATCAGATCCGCCGACGACAGCGCCATCAGCGCCGCCTGCACTTGAGCGGCACGCAGCACCGGCAGCACGCCGGCGACCTGAACCTCCTGCCGCGCAGGCTCGGTGCGACCCAGCGCCGCGGGCGAACCGGCGATCATCCTGGTCAGCAATGCCGCCGCCGCGACTCCGCAGGCCGCGGCCAGCAGCGCGAGCGTAGCGCCGCCTCCCAAGGCCAAGACTCCCAGTGCGGGGGTCACCCGCAGGGTTCCCGCGGCACCGAGTGCCACACCAAGTGCCCGGAATCGTCTACCACCCTGGAGGATGCCCTGCTCACCGGATAGCAGCACCAGCAAAGGCGCCGCACCCAATGCTGCCGCAGTAGCGGTCACACCGACATCCAGCATGCCGGACACCAGCGGCACCAATACCGCCGCCACCACCACGACGATCACCGCGCACCGCCACTGCAGCCCGCGCAGCGCCGTCACCCCCGCACCACGAACCCACTCTCTGGCCACCACATTCTGCAATGCCAGCGCAGGCACCGCGCAGAGCAGCTGTACCGCGAGCAGGCTCGCGAACTCGCTGTAGCCGGTGACCCCCAGCCATCGTCCGGCCAGTAACTGCAATAGATACCCGGCCGCATTGGCGGTCATGGCCCCTGCCGTCACCCACGTCAGGTCCGCCACTCCAAGCAATCGACGGACAGCAGGCACGCCGCCCATCGTCGCACCCGGCTGCGCCCCAGCGGACATCGACCACCGGAAACGCGGGCAGCCTGGTCTATCCCGGCGCCGGGAACGATAGAAACGCGACAGTCGCCGCACCTATCCGCCAGCCGCGGCGGCTATCCGGATGCCGCTCGACTCCCTTACGACGGTGTTCAAGACGTACAGTGCTCAGGCGTGAACGCGAGCAGTAAGGAACGATCGATAGTCGCGGGCGCCTGCGCAGCCGGAGCGCTGCTCGTGACCGGACCGCTGCTACGGCCGGGATATCTGCTGCTGCGGGATGCGGTGAGCACACCGCGCAACTATCCGACCGACTCGGCACTCGGGCTGAGCGACGCGGCACCACGGGCAGTGCCACAGGATGCCTTGCTCGCGCTGGGGTCGACGATCGTGGACGGCGGGCTCCTGGTCAAGGCGATCCTGATTATCGCACTGTGGGCCTCGGCATACGGGGCGGCAGTACTCGCACGCGAGTTGCTGCGCGCGCCGGTCGGGGCACAACTGGTCGCCGCCACGGTCGCGCTGTGGAACCCGTATGTGGCCGAACGTCTTTTGCAAGGGCACTGGAGCCTGCTGGCAGGCTATGCCGCATTGCCGTGGACGGTACTTGCCGCTTATCGAATCCGCTCAGCCGCCGTGGCCGAACCGTCAGGAGGCGCTCGCGCGGCATCGGCCTGGGCCATGCTGGCGACGTCGCTGGCCGGGGCTGGTCTCACCCCTACCGGTGCGCTGCTCGCGGGCTGCACTGCGCTCGCCCTGGTCCGTCTGCGACAGCTACCCGCGACGGTGGCTCTCTGGTTCGCTACTTCGGCGCCGTGGCTGGCCGCGACCGCGCTGTCGGGTGCGGCGGGTGCGCCCTCCGATCCCGAGGGGATCGCGGCCTTCGCGGCGCGTGCCGAACCCGGCCTTGGCACGCTAGGCAGCCTGGCTGGGCTCGGCGGGATCTGGAATGCGGCGGCTGTACCGGATTCACGCACGACCCTGCTCGCCGTGGTCGGCACCTTGGTGCTGCTGGTGATCGTCGCGCTGGGGATACCCATTGTCGCGGCCGGCGGCGCAGCCCCGGACAATCGACACGTCCGCCGGGTAGTGCTCCTGCTCGCCGCGGCGGCGATCCTACTCCCAGCGCTCGGCGCTACGCCGTGGGGTATGCACGCACTGGAATGGCTGGTCACCCATGTTCCAGGTACAGGTCTGCTGCGCGACACACAGAAGTACGTGGCCTTGGCTATGCCCGCCTACGCACTGTGCGCCGCGGCCGCATGCACCGGACCTGGCCGACGTCTCGTCGGTGTGACCACCCGTCATCCCGTATCGGTGCATCCGGCCGTGACGTCCACGGTCGCGGCATTGTTCATCGCTTTATTAGCGCTGCCGCTGTACGACCTGGCGTGGGGGGTCGGCGGAACCCTTCGCGCGGTGCACTACCCGAACGGGTGGCAACGAGTCGCCGACCAGGTGGATGACTCCGGCGACATCGCCGTATTGCCGGCCGGGATGTTCCGCAAATTTTACTTCAGCGGCCCAGCGCCAGTGCTCGACCCGGCGCCGCGCATGCTGCCCAATGATGTGCTGCAGACCGGTGAACTGCCGGTGCGCGGGCATACCGTCGCCGGGGAGGGAACTCGGGCCCGTGAGGTGGAGAATCTGCTGCTACGTGGTGGTCCTGCCACAAAGCTGGCCGATCTCGGCGTCGGCTGGGTGCTGATCGAACGAACCACCCCTGGCCCGCTCGGCGCCTCGGCGAAGACCCTGACCCAGCTCGAACTCACCTACCGGGACGCCGACCTCGCGTTGTATCGCGTGCCCGGCGATATCGCGCAGCGCGGGTCGACGACAACGCGACGTTCGATCGTCTACGCGGCCCATATCCTCTGGGGCGCCACTGTCCTCGCAGGCCCATTCGTCATACTCGGCACACGCGCACTGTCCCGCACCAGAGTTCCGCGGTGATACAGTCCCGATAGCACAGCACGGTCGACTCGGTGTCGCCGGAGCACACGGCGGCCCTGATACACGCCATCAGCCCGAGGCAAATGGATCAACCCACCGGCCGCGGTGCGATCAAGCCCTCCAGGTACTCGCCGCGCGCGATCGCGGCCAGCACCTCGTAGACTCCGTTTCCGGTCTGCTCCCAGGAGAATTCACGAGCGCGGGTCCTGGCCTTCTCTCCCATGACCCCACGCCGGGCCGGATCGTCCAGCAGATCTCCGAGGGCATCGGACAGGTGGGCGACATCGTCCACCAGAACGCCGGTCACGCCGTCGACGATGGAATCGGTGAGCCCACGCGAACTCCGATAGCCGATGGTCGGCACCCCGTGCTGGGCGGCTTCGATCACCGCTAGTCCCCATCCCTCCTTACGGGAAGGAAGCACATGCACCCACGCTCGGGCGAGCAATTCGTGTTTACGGCGTTCGTCCACGTGACCGTGAAAAGTAACCGCTTCGGCAATATCGAGCTCGCAGGCAGTGGTCTTCAGATTGTCCGCCCACCAACCGTCACCGATCACGTCGAGTCGCAGCCGTGGAATGCGGGCGCGCAGCCGGGCGACGGCGATCAGCGCATCCTCGATCTGCTTGTGCGGAACGAGGCGGGAGAGCACCGCGATCGTGGGCGCCTCGGCACGTGTTTCCGCGGTTCCGGTCGGCGCGCCGACCGGAACCGGTTCGGCTCCATTACGGACCACCGCGACTCGCGCGCGGTCCACACCGAGCGCCGCTAGTTCCTCGGCCGAAGGCAGCGAAACTGTCAGATATTGGTTGTCCCGATGCACGCGAGGTGACAACTGGGACTCGATCCACCAGCCGATCCGGCCGATCAGCCGACCAGCCACCGGCCACTGCTCACGATGACCGTGATGCACGAGCAGCACCGACGGAGCCCTGGTGGCCACTGTGGCGAAGAATGGAATGCCGTTCTGGGTGTCGATCACCACATCGGGGCGCACGTCCCGCAAAGAGCCGAAACCGATCCTGCCGAGCAGCAGGTCGACGAGCGCGCGGGGATATACGGTATAGCGTCCGCCCGCCCGGCTGACGTCGATGCCGCCGAGCCGCTCCCGCCGCGGCGCTCCCGGATAGCGCGCGGTGCGCAGAGTGACCCTGACCCCTCTGGCCGCGAGGTGCGTGCCCACTTGCTCGAGATATCGTTCGCTGCCACCACCCTGCGGATGCCCGGTGTCGCGCCAGCACAGCAGGAGGACTTCGCGCACAGTAGAGCTCTCTCGGTCGGTGAGGTATCCCGGTAGGGACGGTCGGATGACGCGGTACACCCTAACCCGAGTACCCGCCCGACATGCCGATCATCGGGGTTGTGCCACACTCGGCGCCGTGCTCGAAGTCGAAACGAAGCTCAGATACCGCAGCACAACGCAGTTCGCCCGTCGGGCGACCCTGCGCCGATCACTGCGGCTGCTCGGCAGCTTCCGGTTCGAACAGACCGATCCCGCGCTGTTCTACGGTGGCTTGGCCGTCGACAGCGCGGCGATGATCGCCGACTTCTACGCGGAGCTCACCGACCGGTCACTGGACGGCGCGACGGTTCTCGATGTCGGCGGCGGACCAGGCTACTTCGCGGACGAGTTCAGTAGGACCGGGGCGCGCTACATCCCGGTGGAGCCAGACCCCTCGGAAATGCACGCGGCGGGGCTGTCGGTGGCGGGCATGGTACGCGGCTCCGGAATGGCGTTGCCGTTTCGCGACAACGCGGTCGACATCTGCTTCTCCTCGAACGTCGCCGAGCACGTCGCGCAACCGTGGGCGATGGCCGACGAGATGGTGCGAGTGACCAGACCGGGCGGGTTGGTCGTGCTCTCCTATACGGTGTGGCACGGCCCGTTCGGCGGGCACGAGACCGGACCGTGGCACTACTTCGGCGGTGAATACGCCGCGCGCCGCTTCCACCGCAAGCACGGCCGGGAACCGAAGAACAGGTTCGGCACGTCGCTGTTCGCGGTGCGCGCCGCGGACGGAGTGCGCTGGGCGGCAGGCACTCCAGCCGAGGTACACACGATCTTCCCGCGCTACCATCCGCGCTGGGCCTGGTGGCTGGTGCGAGTACCGCTGGTACGGGAGTTACTCGTAAGCAATCTGGTCGTCGTGGCTACCAAGAATTAGCCGCTTTCAGTGCTCCAGCCACCCGCGACGCCGATTCCGCTTGCCGCACGGCCCGTGCGCGGGCTCGCTCCACGGCGATTCCCGTATAGCCAGCCCGACGGTCTCCAGTGTGGTCAGGCCGACCAGGTCGGCCAGCGCCCTGACCGCGGCGACTGCCTCGGCGGCCTGGATAGCCGCAGTCGCCTGCTCGATGGTCAGAGTACGGCCGGGTAGAAAAGAGACCACCCATCCGCCGCTGCCGACGCACTTCGCCTGATGCTCGGTCTGGTCACTGGTCATCAGCGACCGGTCGATCACTTGCACCGCCATGACTCGGACTCCCCAGTTTGCGGAATCGGTTCGGAAATGAAGCGAGCAGATATGTCGATACAGCATCCCCTTTCCAGCAACAGAACGCAATAGTGCGTTCTGCGAAAAGCGAACCGAGAGGTCGGAATTCACACTGAGCAAGTGCAGCATTCCACCGTAAAACTGAAACAGGTTGCAGACAAGGCGAGCGTAAAACTGTAACGTGTTCCTATGCACTATGACAGCTTGTTCATCGGCGGCCGCTGGACCGCGCCAGCCACCGCCGAGCGCGTCCAGGTCATCTCACCGGCCACAGTCGAACCGGTGGGCAGCGTCCCAGCAGTGAGCAGGGCCGACGTCGATGCCGCGGTAGCCGCGGCCAGACATGCTTTCGACCACGGCCCGTGGCCCGCCACACCGCCACAGGAGCGTGCCGAAGTGCTCACCCGCGCCGCTCGGCTGATCGAGCAGCGTTCCCCCGAACTACTCGCCGCGTTGACCGCCGAGGTCGGCGCTCCGCAGATGGCCGCGATGACGCTGAACCAGATCCCCGCCGTCGCCGCGCTGGACACCTATGCGGGGCTCACCGAATCCTTCCCATGGCAGGAGACCCGCGTCGGCCTATTCGGCACCAGCCGGGTCACCCGCGAGCCACGCGGTGTGGTCGCGGCGATCACCGCGTGGAACGTCCCGCTGTTCCTCGCGGCCAACAAACTCGCACCCGCCCTGCTTGCCGGCTGCACCGTGGTGCTGAAACCCGCCCCGCTGACTCCGATCACGGCTAATATCCTCGCCGACATCTTCACCGAAGCCGGACTGCCCGAAGGCGTGCTCTCCGTGCTACCCGCCGAACCGGATGCCGCTGAGTACCTTGTTTCGCACCCAGGGGTGGACAAGCTGACTTTCACCGGAAGCACCGCGGTCGGCCGGAAAATCGGCGCGATCGCCACCGGTCAGCTCAAGAGCGTCTCACTCGAACTCGGCGGCAAGTCAGCGGCAATCCTCTTGCCCGACATGGATATCGCGGCAAGCATCCCGACCCTCGCATTCTCCGGCCTGATGAACAGCGGGCAGGGCTGCGCCGCGCAAACCCGCATCCTCGCCCCGCGCGGCCAGTACGATGAAATCCTGGACGCGCTGGTCGAACACGTGAAGACAATGAAGGTCGGCGATCCGAACGATCCTGAGGTGCAGCTGGGCCCGCTGATCTCCGAACGCCAGCGCGACCGGGTCGAAAGCTACATCGCCAAAGGCAAAGCCGAAGGAGCGCGGCTGGCGCTCGGCGGCGGCAGGCCGGCGGGCCTGGACCGGGGCTGGTACATCGAGCCGACCATCTTCGCCGACGTGGACAACAAATCCACCATCGCGCAAGAGGAAATCTTCGGCCCGGTGTTATCGGTCATCCCGTATGAGACCGAGGACGAAGCCGTGGCCATCGCCAACGACTCGGTCTACGGCCTCGCAGGCTCGGTGTGGACCACCGACATCGAACACGGCGCCGAGATCGCGGCGCAGGTACGCACCGGCACCTACGCGATCAATTGGTACGCCTTCGACCCGAGTTCACCCTTCGGCGGCTACAAGGCATCCGGACTCGGCAGGGAGAACGGCCCGGAGGGCCTCGACTCGTTCTGCGAGCAGAAATCCCTGCTCATGCCACTCGGCTGGAGCGAATGATCAGTCGGTCTGCTTGAACGCCCGGAGGATGGGCCCACGGTCGCCGTTCTGCCCAGGCGGCGCTTCGACGATCTCGATGCGCCACCCGGACGGAAGCGCCGAGCGCATCCGCCCGGCAGCTCGGCGCAATGGAGTGCTCACAGGTGAGAACCCGGATCCGGCGACCATTGGGCCGGCCGGGGCAACATATGTCTCCGTCTCCATATCGGTCATGCTTCGACCACCTCTCGTGCATCGATCTCGCCGTACACCGCGGCATCGCGGAGCCCAGCGTCGATAAGGAAGCAGTTGGGTAGATCAGTTATCCATCAGCGATCAGACTGGCTCGACAGAATAGAGCACAGGTCAAGCATAGTTTATGAGCTCAATAGGCCACCCGTGGGGCAGTATTTCTCACTCTATGGCAAACATGTGGATGCGCACGAGTCCGCGCACCGGTACTCGGCGCGCGCCGTATCGATTCCCCGGAATACCGACAGCAGATCTCGGAGATGATCGAACCCGCTGTCCTACAAGGAATCCCACTCTACAGTCACTTCTCTCTACCACATCAGCGGAGAACTGATGCGATCCTGGGCAGGTGTCAGGCAGACTCGCCGGGCGCAAACGCTTGATGTCATCGTGTTGACCGACGCTCTGGCTCATGGTGAACAAGTGAAACAACTCCCGTTCTGGAGGCATCAGCCACGCAAAGTCGGCGGACTCGGGGCCGGCTGCCTGAACCAATGGTGACCCGCGGAGTTCACTGAAAACGGTTCGACCTTCCCAACGGCCGGACACCCCCGAGAAGCCAAGTCCTTGGGTCGCCGGATCAGCGGATTCGACGAAAAGCTCTGGGAGAAAAAACGCTACGGGTTCGTAGTCACCGGAAACATCGCGAAATTCGGTCAGTACGAAGTCCTTCTCCGCTTCCTTCTGCATACCGATGACCAAGTACTCGTCGAAGCCATTCCGGTGGAACGGATCTAGGGCATCGGCCTGGCAGCCGAGGATCCTCGTATCGAGGATCCGACTCAGTGGCAGGGACTGAACCTGCTCGGGTTCGCGCTGATGGAGGTACGCGCGGCACTGCGATCCGCACCGCCGATCCTGGACGCCGATGCACAGGTAGGCCAACACGAGCAGGGCTTGGCGGCCCGAGTCGGGCTTACACCACACCGAACCGAGCATGTTATCGCCCAACACCTCTCACCGAGGAGGAAAAGGGCTCACTATCGGGACTGAGGACGCTCCGACAAGCGAGAAACGCTCCGACAAGCGAGAATACGAACCGAGGCACAGGCGGAGTCCGCGCCTACGTTTCAGTACTGGAATAAGCTTACCTGGAGTTCTCGCGCAAGAATACGCGACCGAGCCCGAAATTGCCAGCAGCCAAAGGTATCCGCTTCACGGCCATTGAATTGGACTGGCAGAGTACCCGAACCACTCCCCACCCATAATCAAGTCACGGTCGAGGACCGCCGTGAAGAAAGTACAAAACGGACTTCTTCGATAATATCTCACGGGGCATGTCTACTGATCTCTGCCGGAAAGGCTTTGAAGGAAATACGATCGCGAGCGCGAAGCGTTACCGTATCGAATTCCTCTCGCCGCGA
>NZ_JBWSOR010000038.1:0-38988 GCF_056629435.1 Nocardia sp. TBRC8007
TGCTAGTGTGTCGCACCTGAGATTTGTTGAAGATATTTTGCTAGTGATTCGAGGATCTCTTCTGCGGTTTTGCGCTAGATCCGTCTGGTTGTCGTGCGTGAGAGGCCAGTTCACTTCGTCATCGACGACCTGGTCCAGTGTGTGGCGTTCGGTGTCGAGAGTTCCAGCGTGGTGATCAACACGTCTTCGACCTGGTCGAACAGGATCGACGGCGGCCGCCCAGGGCGGGGCTCGTCGACCAGGCCCGCGAGACGTCGCTCGACGAACCGGCGCCGCCACTGGGCCACGGTGCCCTCCATCACCCGCAGATCGGCGGCCACGTGCTTGTTCGAACCTCCCGCGGCGCAGGCGTGCACGATCTTGGATCGCAACACCAACGCCTGCGCAGCCTTCGCCCGATGCGACCAGCGCATCAACTGATCGCGCTCGTCATCGGTCAACACGAACTCGACATCGTCACGCCCGGAAACCCCACCATTCCCGGCGCCGATGCCACACCTCGGGAGTGTCCGATTAACGGTTCTGTTCCACTTTCGGTTTGCGCCGTGCGGCGCTGTGTTTAGAGTGGAGGCGAGAGACCCCCGCCTCCGGCCTATCACCGCAGGTCGGGGTAGCTGAGGACAGCCTGATCCGGGTGGTGCTGAGGAGGTGGGAGCAGCCCTGACAAAGCCGGAGTGGGCCAGTACTGCCAGATGGTGTGGGTCCGGAGACCATGTACTGCCGTAGCACCTTTCGTGAGCAGGTGCTGGGTGTTCTGGAGCATTATCAGCGGCGCACCACCCGTTTGACCAGCCAGGTCCGGACAGTGGCGCGGGAGCGGGCCGGCGCCCGGCTGCCAGCGGCATTGCCAGTATCGACGTGCTGCCCGATGTCAAGGCCGACCCCCACCGATTTGCTGCGTGAGCACTCGGTGGCGAGATCGTCGCACGGGACGGGTCGACCATCTACGCCGAGGCCGTGCGGCGGGCGCTGCCGGCAGCGATCCAAGTGTCGGATCGGTGGTACCTGTGGCACGGCTTGACCCAGGTAGCGGAGAAGGCCGTCGAGACCCACAGCGGCTGCTGGGTAGTTGCAGCACCGAAACAGCAATCATTGATTCGGGAGCAGACCACCCTCGAACGCTGGCCCGCCATCAACACCCTGCTCGATCAAGGCGTAGGATCAAGGTCGCGAAACTCGCCCGGGACTGGTTTGTGAGCGAGGTGGCATCTGCTGCGGCACTCGATGTCGATAACGGCGGGGCAACCGACACCCGGTCATGACGCCGCTTCGCCGGCCTTGGCTCAGGATATCCGCCCACGCCAGGCGCGCAGCGCTGTGGCAACCGATTCTTCGATCGACCGCGTTGTGTCGAGCGCTGTGGCCTCTGGCCAGGCAGAGGCTGTGGTGGCCAGCGCCGCTGCGATCGCAGGCGTCGCTTCCGAGTCTCCCTTCGGCCGGGTGGCGATCCGCTCGCCGGCGAGAGCAGGGGGGCAGACGCAGCACAGCGATACGAGATCGGCGCGGCTCTGTTCGGCCACAGTAGCGGCCTTGGCGCGTTCATCCGGGTCGGTCCAGCTGGCGTCGAGGATCACCGACATCCCGTGTTCGAGCCGATCCCGAGCCTGATCGAGCAAGTGTGCGTATACCAATGCCCTGGCAGCCGGCTGATAGGCGCCTGCGCTGAATGACCCTGCAGCTCCCGTGATCGCTCCGGTGGCGCGCAACGAGGCGCGCACGCTGTCACTGGAAAGCAGATCGGCTCCGGTTGCGGCCGCTACCTGGGCCGCGACAGTAGATTTCCCGGTGCCGGGTAGACCGCCGATGAGCACGAGACGGACCGCGCCCTGTTCGAGGTGCTCTAACGCAAGTTCGATATGCCGCTCGGCCTGCTCGGATGCCTCCGCATCCCCTTGCTCCGCTCGGATGCAATCGGTCTTCGCGCGGACCATTGCTCGATAAGCGATATAATGGTGCTGCAATGTCACCGGTGCCGCATCATCTGCCGCTTGTAGATATGCCTGCAAAAACGAGCCGGATTCCTTTGGGTGACCGAGGAATTCGAGGTCCATTGTCAGAAAAGCGGCATCGTCCAGGCTGTCGACGAAGCGTAATTCGTCGTCGAAGTCGAGGCAGTCCAGGATTCGGAAACCGTCGGGCAGGACGAAGATATCCTCTGCGAGCAGATCGCCGTGGCCATCGACTATACGGCCGCTTTCGATCCGTTCCGTCAGTAGTGCCGCGCGACCGTCGATATACCGAGTAGTCAGGTATCCGATGCGAGCCAGAGCATACGGATCGACAAAAGGATATGAGTGTTCCCGCAGTGGGTGTAGTAGAGCGTGCCAGCGGTGGAGCAGCTGCGCTGGTGTACCGGCGCGATCGATGCCTGGACCGCGTCGTGCCGACGCGTGAAAGCGGGCAAGAGTCCGCGCCAATGTGGCCAGTTCGGCTGTTTCGTGTCTGTGCTCGTCGAGCAAAGTGGACAGCCGCTGTGCGTCCGGGATCCGGCGCATTACGATAATCGGCTCGTCGGCGCCGCCTTCCGGATCGGTCAGCTGTGCCAGACCGAGATAGATATCGGGGGCCAGCCGCTGATTCAGCTCGAGTTCCCGAGCGCACGCTAGCGCTCGTTTCTCCGGGGTGCCGAAATCGAGAAAGTCAGTGACAACAGGTTTCTTCATTTTGTAGGCGCGGTCCCCGCACAGCACCACCAGACCGCTATGCGTCTCGCGCAGCTGCGCAAACGGTTCGTGGATGTCGGTCATGGAATGGTCCCGATTCGTTGGATCGAGGTGTCGAGCACAGTGATGCCCTCTCGGATAAGCTGGAGATAGTGCCGGAGCAGAGTGTTTCTGTGGGGTCAGTGCTCGGCAGATGCCGTGGTGAGATGCTCTGCGATGAGGATACGGTGGGCTTGCTGCGCGGCGTCGGCCCGGCGTTTGTCACCGGTGTCGTCGATCGGCAGCTGCTCCAGGCCACGGGTGAGTACTGCGATGGCGTCGCCGAGCAGCCGCAGCCGCTGTTCGAGTTCATCGATCCGGGTGGTTTCGGTTTCGTGAACGGTGGGTGTGTCAGCGGTCTCGTCTATGATCCCCCCGTGTAAGACTTGTCGCAGGCGTGCCGGTAGCACGGCGAAAATGTGGTCGAGTTGCCCCGGAGAGAACTGGGTGGCAAGCGCGTCGGTGACTGCGCCGGCCAGTCCGGGTACCTCTTCACGGGTAATTCCGGCTTCCTGCGCGAATTGGGTCAGGAACGGCCCCACACTATGCCCGAAGGGGGTGTGGCTGGGCACCCATCCCTCGTAGTAGATGCCGCGCAGGAACTCGGGCAGCTGTGCGGTGAAGTGCGCCGAGCTGACTACACCGATGCGGTCGCGCACTGTGTGCAGCCAGGCACGCATCACTCGGCACACGAAACCGAGGTCGTCGGTATCGAGTTTTTCGGCGATCACGATGAGCCATTCGCGCGCGGAGTTCACAGACGACGCCAGGGGATCGTTTCTGTAGGCCATGATCTCAGCGTCGTCCTGGCAGCTGTCCTGAGCCTAGGGCCTGATGTCCCTGGACCAGATCGGTCGATCGGCCCATGTCAGAGGTGATCATCGGCCCTGGTCATATCCGGTCCGCGCGACTAGGGCAGAAGAGCCCATCCTGCCGGGACCTATCACTCTGGCGACGTGGGGGCGCCGAGCCACACCATGGTGCGATGGAGTTGACTGGGGTCCGTATCGACAAGCCGGACGATCTCAATGTGATCATCGGACAGTCCCACTTCATCAAGACCGTGGAAGACCTGCACGAGGCTCTGGTCGGGGTCGGTCCACATCTGCGATTCGGGCTGGCGTTCTGTGAAGCATCCGGGCCTCGGCTGGTTCGTCACTCCGGTAACGACGACGAACTGGTCGAACTGGCCGCAAAGAACGCCACCGCAGTCGGAGCGGGGCACTCGTTCATCGTATTCCTGCGCGAAGGATATCCGGTCAATGTGCTCAACGCCATGAGGCAGGTGCCGGAGGTCTGTGGAATCTTCTGTGCCACCGCCAACCCGGTCGAAGTACTCATTGCGGTGACGGAGCTGGGCAGGGGCATTGTCGGAGTGGTCGACGGCGCTGTGCCATTGGGCGTTGAAAGTTCCGATGACCAGGAAGAACGTCGAAAGTTGCTGCGTCGGATCGGCTACAAGCTATAACAGACCGGGCCCACGCTGGAGAGCTTCCGCAGTTGTGCGTGACGACTGGAACACTGCTTCTCAGCCGTCCGGATCGCGCCCCGGCACCGACCGGACGATGCGGTCGCCTACTCAGCGACCAATGGCCCTATCGGCGCGTCGCGGTCATGGTGCTAGAAGGGGGAAACAGTAGAACAGAACCGATACGCACGGCCCATCGGTTCAGTGCGAGTCGACGGCTGTGAAGATGTCCGACAGTGACCGGCGTGGAGTGGCCGGGATGGGATCTGCGTCAGCGGGCGCGGTCCCGACTCGGATCACCACCTGCGGCCTGTTCGGATGGGGGAGCAGGTTCGTGAGTAGTTCGCGGCTCGCTGGGAACTCAGTGACGTGGGTAAGTGCGCAGGTCGCTAGCCCGGCTGTGGTGCATTCCAGTAGCACAGCCGACAATGCCTCACCAGTGTGCAGCCACTGGATCACCGAGTCGGTGCCGGTGCTGAGTACTATGAGTCGAGCGTGATCTTCGAGCTGTGCGCGGCGCATCGAATGCGGGGAGGAAGGGAAGGCCCGTCCAACACCGACCCTTGCGAATTCCGCATCCGACACCAATGCGGATCGCGGTATCCCCTCAGAAGGCACTGCATACTCGGAACGGCCGGTCCACCAATGTAGTTCGGACTGATAGAACTGATCATCACGGCGCACGACCTCGGCCTGTTCCGATGCGGCGGTAAGCCGTGACCGGGCTTCTTCGTCGAGCACATCGAGTCCGACTTCATGTGGAGAGGCGAGCATACGTATGCGGGGCAGGATGTCGACGAAGCCCTCCGGTTCGGACAACGGCAGCCGATCGGTGCGTCGCTGGTCGATGACGAGCGCGCGGGAGTGGATACCAGCGGGCGGATCTGGCCATGCCCGGAATGTGATCACCGCCAGACAATCGGGACGTTCGTAGTCAGGGACTCGTGTGGTATCGGTACGCCAGCCGTAGTCGGCGAATATGGTCCGCACGTGGTGCAACAGCGCACCGCAACTGATCACCAATTGCCGACCGAGCGGGTCGATCGAGGAAAGCAGCCGATCGGGGTCGGTGTATAGGTACAGGCGAACGCCGTCGAATACCCAACGCCACGGCTGGGTGTTGTGTATCGACGGCGCACGGGCGGCGAGCTGCAGCGCTTCCAGCATCGTCGAGCGATCGGGAACCGGTACGGCACCTCCCTTGTCGTCGGCGTTCATAGCTGGAGTCTGCCCGACGGACAGATCCCCGGATACAGGCCTTCCTCCTGCAAGCCGGGGAACTTGGTCCTTCCCATGCTCGCTACACCGATTTATTCCGCTCAGTGTGCTTCGATGTTCAGCGGTACTCTCCTTCCCATACCGAGTACGCGAGATGCGACGTGGATATCGGTTGTCTCACTGCGCGTGTTCGGCGGGTTCTGGCATGTCGAGTATTTCGGCGAGCGGCCTGCGCGGCGTCGGCGGAATGTCCTGCGCGGCGGCGGACGCGATGCCGACCCGGATCAAGACTTGGGGCAGGGTGGAGCGCTTGATCAGTTCCTGGATGACAGCGCGACTATGCGCTACTTCGATCAGATGAGTCACAGTACATGTCGCGTAGCCCGCGAGAGTGCATTCGAGGAGCACTGCGGAGAGCGCTTCACCGCAAGGCACCAGATCTTCTGGGGCATCACTGTCGGTGGACAGTACAAGAATCACCGAGTGATCGGCGGTACTCCCGCTTCGTGGTGGGATGTCTTTGGCTGCGGGGAACTGCCGGTTTATGGCGACTTGCCTCCCTTCCTCCGGAGAGATCAAGGCCTCTTTGGGGACACCGGAACCGGCAACGGTATGCCCTGTCCACCAACGTAATTCAGCATGATGTTCAGAATCGTAGCGGCGCAGGGACGCAGCCATCTGCGCGGCACGAGCAAGCGCGGGGCGGCTGCTTTCCGCCAAGACGTCGAGGACGGCGGCGGCTGGGTCGAAGGTGGTCCGCAGGATCGCTTCGAAATCGGACCAACCAGTGGGTGCGGTGAATGGCAATCGGTCGGTGCGCCTGCGCATGATGGCATCGGCGCGTTCGCGGTCGCCCTCGGTCGCGGACTTCGACACTCGGAATGTGAGAGTGGCGAGGTGATCGCGTCGGTTCGGATTCGGGAACCGGTCGACGTGGGTGCGCCAGCCTGCCGCGGCCATGGCCACGCGCAGGTGGTCCAGGGCGATCCCGCAGCTGATCAGCAGCTGCTGACCGGAAGTATCCGTTGCGGGGAGCATACGTTCGGGTACGGCGAACAGACGGAGGGCATGGCCGTCGAATTCCCAACGCCAGGGTTGGCTGTTGTGCAGCGACGGTGCCTGGCCTGCGAGCAGCACGGCCTTCTGGATAGTGTTCCCGGTCAGTGGCTGGGTCATATCGCTGACGGTAGATATCCGAAAACAGTCTGGCATGAGTCATAAGTCCCGGATCGGACCGCCGGTAGCCCCGCGTGCCGAGTGGTCGCTAAAGACCTTCGCCCCTGGACGGGATGAATCGGGCTGTCCAGCCCGGAGGAGTGGTGAACAGGGCATGGGCGGCGCCACCGATCGAGATCATCTGCCAAGATCGGATCGCGCTACTCGCCGCAGGAAATACGGTCCGGCTGCTGACGAATTCTGCAGCCGGACCGTGCACATGAGCGCTGATCGGTCCGGAAAAGGGAAGCGTCAGCTCGCCGATCTGGCGATGATGACCGGTACTTTCGCCGCGTGCAAGACCGCTTGGCTTACGGAACCGAGCGTCATCCCGGCGAAACCACCACGACCATGGCTGCCGACGACGATCAGCTGGGCCTTCTCGCCTGCGTCCAGCAGTCGCTTGGCAGGGTTGTCTTCGACTACGATGCGCTGAATCGATACCTCGGGATAGCTCTCGCCATAGCCGGCCAGACTCTGTGAGAGCAATTCCTCGCCCTTTTCCTGCATGGTGGCGCGCGAATCGTAGCGGAAGAACTCCGACCAGGTGTGCACCGCGACCAACTCCGCTCCGTGCTGCGCGGCGTACTCGAAGGCGATCTTGATGGCCTGTGCGCTGCGTTCCGAGCCGTCGACACCGACTACCACCGAACCTACAGCGTGGTCCGAGGTTTTCGTACGGTCCGGAATCACTGCGTACTCCGGGACCACAGCGACCGGGCATCCGGCATGCCTGGCCAGTGCGGTGCTCACCGAACCGAGCAGACCACGACCCAAGAGGCCGAGCCCACGGGTGCCGACCACAAGCATGTGTGCAGCCTCGGACCGGTCGCGTAGCACCGGGATCGGTGGCGCCTGGACCAGATCGGTCGTGATATCGAGTTCTCGGATCGAGGCGGATGCCGCCGCAGCGGTTTTATGTGCGACGTCCAGCGCATCGAGACCGTTGCGCTGGTAGTCCTGTTCCCACTGCGGAACCCCGCTACCGGGCCAGTCGAGCGGGGCGCCGATCGCGTAGACGATGTGCAGCGGGGCATGATGATGCGCCGCCTCGATGGCGGCCCACTGTACGGCAACGAGCGCGGACTGAGAGCCGTCGACTCCGACGAGAACAGGCAGAGCGCTGCTGTCAGACATGTGTTTTGTTCTCCCTATGCGTCGTGGGCAACCATGACCGGGCAATCGGCATGCTGGACAAGGAAATTACTAGTGGATCCGAGTAACAGGCCACGGAACCCTCCGCGGCCTCGGCTGCTGACCACGAGCAGTTGCGCGGACTTCGACCACGCAGTGAGCAGATTGCGCGGCGCCGCGGCGCAGACCTTGCGGACCACCTGGACATCGGGAAATTTCTCTTGCCAGCCTGCGAGCTGTTCGGCTAGTACCCGTTGTGCCGCTGTTTCGAGTTCACGGGTGGGGAGAACAGTAGCGACTCCGGTGTGAGGATGAAAAGTCATATCGCTGGCGGCGTGTACCGCGACGAGCGTTGTGTCACGCAGGCTTGCCTCGGCGAATGCCGAGGCAACCGCGGTCTCGCACGCTCTGCTGCCGTCGACGCCGACCACGACGGGCCCGACCCGGCGGATCTGTTGTTCGCTGTCGGCAGTGCGAACTACCACGATATCCCCGTGACCGTGCGCGGTCACGGCGAGCAGGGTGGAGCCGATGTGTGCGAGCTGCCCCCCGTGCCCGGCGCCGAGCGCTACCAGGTGTGCGGAAGCGGATCGCTCGATGAGCAAGGTAGCCGGATGGGCCGGCGACAGCTCGGTTTCGACCTGTAGCTCGGGGGCGACCCGGCGGGCCAGCCGCGCGGCGGCGGCCAGCCGAGCGGTGGCTTCTTCCCGTAAGGTCTGGGTGATCGCGGGAACCATCAGGTCATACATGCCGAAGATGGCCTGAGTGGCGGTGAGGTTCAAGCCGTACACAATCAGCAGCCTGCGGTTACGCTGGGCGGCGAGCTCAGCAGACCAACGCACGGCGAGCTCGGCACCTGCGGAACCGTCGATGCCGACGACCACCGCGGCGGATACTGAGTGGTGCGGGTTGTCGGTGAGCGGGGCGGACATACCTGGCGTCCCTTCGGAGAACGATGCTTCGACATTCGAAGGGTACGAGCCGGGTACCGCTGTGTACCCTGTCGTTGGTCCCCAATGACGAGGCCCTTCGGCCGCGGTTTCCGCGCGGCGGACGCCACAAACACCGCTACAGGTCAGCCTCGGGTGTGTTCCAGTTCGCTCGAGCCGAGTGGACCAGGCATGCCTTCGGCACCGGGCTCGTCTCCCATAGCGAACTATGACCGGTTGATCCGACTTTTTCTGTAAGTATCTGCGATAGAAACGCTTACGCACTGTATATCCGGTCCCGCGACGCGGATGAGGTCATCAGTTCACATGCCGTGCTCTGTCCAGAGATTCTCCGTGCTGATCGGATCGGTTCCACGAGAAGGGAAATAACTCGTGAACCTGATTCGAGTGGTGGATCGCGCAGTTGCGGAAATATTGCGGTGTAAGGCGATCGGCTCGCGACGGTGGTAGGGTGCGACAGCGCTGAAATGAAAGCGGTTGCACGCCAAGCTTCGTGGTCATGCTGGTTCCACTCATCCGCATTTTGGCAGGGTCTGGATATGCCTGTCCGAGCATGGACTCAGCTTGTTGGATTCCGCTGGCGGCAGGAGATTTTGCCAGCCGATTGTATACCGAGGCGCGTGTCGGTGCTGAGGACACGCCGAAGCCACGCCGTTCGCCCCTGCAATTTCCTTTCAGAGGCGAGTTTTGGTATGACTACACTGCGTCAGACTAGCTGTCGGCTAGCTCGTTTCACCTATCCGTTGATGCTCCAAAGAACTCAAACTTTCTGTTTTCAATTTTCTGGATGCTCGATAGATACCGGCAAACGGGAGGTGCGGAGTCGCTACAGAAGTCGTGTCCGCGTGCGGTTCGGATACGAGCGTGGGCGAATAGTTCTATACGTGGTACTTGATCGGCGCATCGAAAACAGCGATCGCGTCGCTTCTAGCTGGACACAATTCGTATAAAAGTCAGATTTCGGACGCGATAAGTCGGTGCGCTTCCGTTGTTCTTCAGCGCGTCCGGGTATGAGTGAGGGGTCATGCGATGAATCTGAAGTCGGACGGAACTACCTACAGCGAGCTGGAGCTGATTCCGCTCTCGCGGGCGCAGTACGGCATGTGGCTCGCGGACCAGTTGCCCGGTGGGCCGGCCGTCAACATCGCACACTACGTCGATATCGAGGGTCCAGTCGATATCGACGCGTTCACCGAGGCGGTGACCGAGACCGGACTCGAAACCGAGTCTTTTGTGGTGCGGGTGTTCGAGATCGACAGCATCCCGTACCAGTTCGTAGACAAAGACATCACCTCATACGACGAGGACGTGCTCGTCGATGTCAGTAGCTCGGACGATCCGGTCGAGGCGGCGATGGAATGGATGCGCCGCGACTACAACACCAAGGCAGTCGATCTGAGCCGGGACCGGCTCGTGACAACGCGGCTCATCAAGGTCGGCACAGACCGGTACTTCTGGTACGCACGCGCCCATCACCTCATTATGGACGGATACGGCGCTTTCAACGGCGTGACTCGAATCGCCGAGCACTACAACGCCCTGCTCGAGAGGAGGGCACCGAAGCGGATGGACGCAGCAAGCCTGCGTGACATCGCCGAAGCGGAGAGCGCTTATCGCGACAGCTCACGGTTCGAGAAGGATAAGGCGTATTGGCTCGACAAGGTTGCCGGACTGCCCACTCCGGTGAGTTTGTCCGGTCGTACCGCCCGGCCGAGCAAAGTCGACGCAGTCGCCGGTCTCGAGCTTCCGGCGCGATTGTCCGGCCTACTCGATCGCTTTGCCGAGCAGACGGAAGCCTCGGCCGCGCAGGTGGTGATCGCCGCATTCGCCGCGTTCCTGTCCCGGATGGCCGGTACCGATGACGTGGTGTTGTCGTTGCCGGTGACCGCGCGCGTGACAAAGCGGCTGCGCAATGCCGGGGCGATGCTGGCGAACATGGTGCCGATCCGATTCGCCGTCGGTGCGACGACCACTGTAGAAGAGGTGGTCCGCGCATCGGTGTCCGAGCTCGTCTCGGCGATGCGACACCAGCTGTACCGATTCGAAGATCTGCGCAGTGACTCGAATGCGCTCGACGCGACCGCGACCTCCTTCGGCCCGATCGTCAATATCCTGTTCTTCGACACCGAGATTCGACTCGGGTCGGCCATCGGCAGATACTGCGCACTGACTTCGGGTGCGCTCGATGATCTGCAGCTGAATCTGTACCGGTCCGGAGCCGATGCACCGCTGCTCATCGAGCTGCACGGTAATGCGAACCTGTATGGGCAGGAGGAACTCGAAGGGCACGCGCGCCGGTTCGTCGACTTCCTGAGCCGTTTGATGGAGTCGCCGCTGAACACACCGATCGCCGAAATCCAACTCCTCATCCCCGTCGAGGAACGGCGCATTGTCGGCGAGCTCGCCGGCTGTGCCGGCGAATCCCCTACCGCGACGCTGGTGGATTTGCTGTCATGGCAGGCCGTCGCCACACCGGACGCGGTGGCGGTCACCTCGGGTACGACCAACCTCACCTATCGCGAACTGGATGAGCGGTCCGCTCGTTTCGCTCGTAGCCTCATCGCTCTCGGTGCGGGTCCGGAGTCGCTGGTGGCCATCGCGATGGCCCGCGATGCCGATCTGATCGTCGCTACCCTGGGGGTACTGAAGTCCGGTGCTGGATATCTTCCGTTGGATGTGGCGCATCCACCGGAACGGCTCGAATATGTGTTGCGCGATGCCGATCCCATCGCGGTCGTGACAACAAGGAGCGTGCGGGAACACGTACCCGGCGATCCCGCTCGCCTCGTACTTTTCGACGATGTCTCCGAGGTAGGCAATGCGGGTCCGATCACCGATGCCGATCGGACCCGCCCACTGCGTTCCGAGCATGTTGCCTACGTGATCTACACATCCGGATCCACCGGAAAGCCGAAGGGGGTGACGATCACGCATCGTGCCGTCGCCACTTACCTGGTGAATTCGTGTGCCGAGATCGGCATTCAGACCGCGGACGTCTGGACGTTGTTCCACTCGTTCGCCTTCGATTTCTCGGTATGGGAGATATTCGGTGCCCTGGTCACCGGTGGACGGGTCGTTGTCGTGGACAGTCTCACTACGCGTGCCCCGGACGAGATCGTGCGCCTCGCGGCACGCGAGAAGGTCACGGTCTTCAATCAGACACCGTCGGCGTTCCACCAGTTCGCTGCCGCGCGACAGCGATACGAGCATGCCGGTGAACCGGAGGGGAAGCTGTCGCTTCGACTGGTCGTCCTCTCCGGGGAGGCGCTTCATCCGGCGGGGTTGGCCGACTGGTACGCGCACAATCCCAAGCTGCCGGTGCTGGCCAACAGTTACGGCATCACCGAAACCACCGTCTTCGTCACCTATCTGCGCTTGACTCCGGATATCTCCGTGCCTGGCGCGCCGAGCATGGTGGGCCGGGCATTGCCAGGCTTGCGGACGTATGTCTTGGACCAAAGGTTGCGACCGTGTCCGCTGGGCGCCTGGGGCGAGATCTACGTCGCGGGAGCGCAGCTCGCTCGTGGATATCTCGAACGACCCGCACTCAGTGCAGGTCGTTTCGTCGCCGATCCGTTCGGCACACCGGGTGAGCGCCTCTATCGCAGCGGAGACGTCGCGCGGTGGAATCACAACGGGGAGCTGGAATATCGTGGCCGCGCCGATCATCAGGTGCAGTTGCGCGGATTCCGGATCGAATTGGACGAGATCCGCAACGCGTTGCTGACCCATAGTACCGTCTCGGCCGCAGTCGTCGTCGTGCATCTCCCCGGCACGGAGGCGGCCCGCATCGTCGGATATGTCGTTCCGGTCGGCACGACTGCCTGTTCAGCCGATGATCTGCGCGCTCATGTCGGTGCCACGCTTCCGGAGTACATGGTGCCCGCGAGCATCGTCGAGATAGCGGAGGTGCCGCTGACCGTCAACGGCAAAGTGGACTATCGGGCGCTGCCCGAGCCGACATTCGATTCGACCGCGGAATATGTAGCGCCACGCACACGCGTCGAAGAATCGATCGCGGACGTTTTCGCCGAGGTGCTCGGCACTGATCGAGTGGGCGTGCTGGACAGCTTCTTTCAACTCGGCGGCAATTCGATCACCGCGACCAGCGCTGCTGTGCGGATCGCGGAGGTCACCCGATGCGAAGTATCGGTCCGCGACCTGTTCGTCAAACCGACGGTCGCCGAGCTCGCCGCTCATCTGGAAGGGCGCCACCACTCCGGCAGGCCAGTACTGCGTGCGGTGCCTCGGCCTGCCGTTATCCCGCTGGCTCCGGCGCAGAACAGGATGTGGCTGGTCAATCAGACCGATCCCACGTCCGCCGCGTACAACATCCCGCTGGTGGTGAGCTTGTCCGGGCGTCTCGACGTCGCCGCGTTGCGTGCGGCGTTGACAGATGTCCTCGACCGGCACGAATCACTGCGCACCGTGTACCCTGCCGTGGACGGTGTGGGAACGCAGGTCATCCTGCCTGCGGAACAGGTTGCCGCTGAACTGGATCTGGCGCCGCGGCCCACCGAACCCGAGAACATCACGCACCGGATTCGTGAGTTGGCGACGATCGGTGTCGATGTCCGCGAACGCCCGCCGATCCAGGTCGCGCTACTGGCGACCGATGACGACTCGCGACGGCACGTATTGGTCGTTGTTCTGCACCACATCTGCTGCGACGGATCGTCGCTGCGACCCCTCGCAGCCGACGTCGCGGCCGCCTACGAGGCGAGAGCTGTGGGCAAGATATTGGATTGGCCACCGCTGAATGTGCAGTACGCCGACTACAGCATCTGGCATAGGAGCCTGCTCGGCGACGCGAGCGATCCGGATTCACTGATGTCACGTCAGTTGCGCTACTGGGCAGGGCACCTGGCTGGGATGCCTCCGGTGCTGGAGCTTCCCGCGGATCGCCCACGACCTCCCAGACAGTCTTTGATCGGCGATGTCGTGGACGCGGTGATCCCGGCTGAAGTCTTTGCCGACATCACACAGTTGGCCCGCTCGGCCGACGTCACCACCTTCATGGTGATCCACGCCGCGTTGGCGGCTCTGCTCGCCCGGTTATCGGACTCTTCGGACATCACCATCGGCACACCGGTCGCGGGACGGGGTGAGCGCGCACTGGAGCCGCTCATCGGCATGTTTGTCAATACCGTGCCGTTGCGTACCGAGGTACATTTCGATGAGCCGTTCGCCGCATTCCTGGCGCGAGTCAAGGACGTCGATATCGATGCCTTCGCCAACAGCGACGTGCCCTATGAACGTCTCGTGGACGAGCTCCAGTCGAAACGGTCGATGGCATACGCCCCGCTGTGCCAGGTGTACCTCGCCTTCGAGAACATGGATCGGGCCAGCCTGGAGTTGTCCGAACTCACTATCGAGCTCATGGCCTCAGGGGCCGAACCGGCAAAAGTGGACATCGTCGTCACGGTTGCCGAGAACGCCGCCGGAGGTGGCGATGTAGACCTGCGGATCAATTACGCGACCGATCTGTTCGATCGAGAGACCATAGAAGAACTCGCCGCGCGCTTGAACAGGGTCCTCACCGCGTTCGCTTCGAATCCGCGGACGCGAGTCAAAGATGTGGATCTGTTGTCGGGAGTCGAGCGCCTGGAGCTGGTTCCCGCTTCCGGCGGCCCTGCCGAGGAACCGCGAGTGTTGGCAGAGGTGTTCTCGGTGCCGGACCGCCACGCTACCGCAGTGGTATCGGGGGAGCGTGTGCTGTCGTACGGGGAGCTGGACTCGTGGTCGAATCGCATTGCGCGGGTGCTGATCGATTGGGGGGCGGGTCCAGGCACTCTGGTGGCGTTGGCAATGGGCCGGTCGGTGGAGTTCGTGGTCGGGGTGTGGGCGGTGGCCAAGGCCGGTGCCGCGTTCATGCCGGTCGATCCGCGTTATCCCAGCGAGCGGATCGTGCATATGGTCGACGATTCCGAGGTGGAGATCGCGCTCACCGTCGGGGTTGCCCAGCACTTGCTTCCTGCCCAGGTGCGGCGACTGGTCCTCGACGATCCCGGCACCGAGAAGTTTATCGCGGCACAATCCTCGGCTCCGGTGCGTGATGCGGATCGTATCCGTCCTTGCCATACCGTGGACACGGCGTACGTGCTGTACACGTCGGGATCGACAGGCAGGCCGAAGGGGGTGGAGGTCACCCACGAGGGATTGGCGAACTTCGCGGTCGAACAACGTATCCGCTACCGAGTCGACCACCGCTCGCGGGTGCTGCAGGTGGCGGCGCCAGGATTCGACGCCGTGATGCTGGAATTGCTGATGGCGCACGCGAACGGCGCGGCGCTGGTGGTCTCTCCACCGGAGGTCTCGGCAGGCGCGGAATTGGCGCGGCTCATCCGCGCGCACGAGGTGACGCATGCCTTCGTGACGCCGAGTGTGCTGGCGACTATGTCGCCGGTGGGGCTCGATTCGTTACAGGTGCTGGTAGCGGGCGGCGAAGCGGTGTCGGCCGAGACGGTGGCGGTGTGGGCGCCCGGCCGTCGATTGCACAACGGATACGGCCCCACCGAAACCACCATCATGGTGGCGATCAGTGATCCGCTGAGTGCCGCGGAGCCCGTCACGATCGGTGGCCCGATCCGGGGCATCGACGCCATGGTGTTGGATGCCTGGTTGCGTCCGGTACCGGTAGGCGTGACCGGCCAGTTGTACACCACCGGGGCACAACTGGCTCGTGGATATCTCAACCGGCCCGCCGTGACCGCCGCCCGGTTCGTCGCCAATCCATACGGTTCGGCGGGCACCCGGATGTACGGGACCGGCGACCTGGTCCGGTGGACTGCCGAGCACACCCTGGAGTATCTCGGCCGCACCGACTTCCAGGTCAAGATTCGTGGCCAACGCATCGAACTCGGTGAAATCGAAGCAGTTCTTGTCGATCATCCCGGAGTGACGGCGGCAGTGGTAGTGGCGGTGGGCACGGACAGCGGAGCGCGGCTCGCCGCATATGTGGTGCCCGCAGCGGACTCGGTGGACACCGCGGAGCTGTCGGGGCACGCCGCCCAACGTTTGCCTTCGCATATGGTCCCGGACACCGTGATGGCGCTCGATGCGCTTCCGCTGTCTTCGGTGGGCAAGGTGGATCGCGCCGCCCTGCCAGCTCCTGAGTTCGCGCCCGCCGCCGAGTTGGTCACGCCCCGCACTCAGGTCGAACAGATCGTCGCCGATATCTGCGCCGAAGTGCTCAATGTCCCGAGCGTCGGCCTGCGCGACAACTTCTTCGATCTCGGTGGCAACTCGCTGTCGGCTACCCGGGCAGCAGGGCAACTGAGCGAGGCATTCGGTGTCGAGGTTCCGCTGCGCGTGCTCTTCGAGACGCCGACCATCGAGGCGTTGGCGGAACATCTGCGCACCGCGAGCGCAGCGAGGCGGCAGTCACTAGTCCCGCGAGAGCGCCCGGAGCGGATCCCGCTGTCTCCGGCCCAGACCCGCATGTGGTTTCTCAACCAATTCGATACCAGTTCGGCGGTGTACAACATTCCTCTGGTCGTGCGGATGTCGGGTGCCCTCGACGTGGCTGCCATGCATGCGACGATCGCGGATGTCCTGCAGCGACACGAATCACTCCGGACGATCTACCCGGACAGCGAAAGCGGACCGCACCAGGTGATCCTGTCGAAGGAGACTGCGCTGCCCGCGCTGGCGCCGATTCTGGTGTCAGGGCGTGACCTGGAGGAGCGGATCGGCGCGGAGGCGACGGCCGGGTTCGATGTCGCCGCACAGGTTCCCTTTCGAGTCTCACTGCTGCGCAGCGCGCCTGACGAACACACCTTGGTTCTCGTCGTCCACCACATCAGCTTCGATGGGTCGTCGCTCGCACCGCTCGCCGCAGACCTGAAGACAGCTTATGAAGCCCGCATCAGACAGCAGGCACCGCACTGGGCTCCGTTGCCTGTGCAGTACGCGGATTACGCGCTGTGGCAACGTGTCTTACTCGGCACTGAGGACGACAAGGACAGTCCGACTGTCGCCCAGACCGAATACTGGTCGACGGCGCTCGCCGATCTCCCCGAGGTACTCGATCTGCCCACCGATCGGTCGCGGCCTGCCGTACAGTCGTTCCGCGGTGCGACGGTATCGGCGACCTTGCCCGCCGATTTGCATCGTGCGGTGGTCGCGCTGGCTCGCAGCCACGGCTCGACTGTCTTCATGGTGATGCACGCGGCGTATGCGGCGCTGTTGGCTCGGCTGACGGGAACCGGTGACATCGCGGTCGGCACACCGATCGCCGGTCGAGGTGAGCCCGGCCTCGACAGCATGGTCGGAATGTTCGTCAACACCCTGGTATTGCGGACACACATCGATCCGGATGCCTCGTTCAGTCAGATCCTGGATCAAGTCCGGGCTACCGATCTGGCTGCTTTCGAGAACGCCGACATCCCCTTCGAGCACCTCGTCGAGGTATTGAATCCGCCGCGCACGACGGCACACGCACCACTGACACAAGTTGGATTCTCGTTCCAGAACATCGAGATCCCTGTGGTGGAGCTCGAGGGCCTGACGATATCGGCGCAGCTGATCGATCCGAGCACAGCCAAGTACGACCTGCATCTGAATCTTGTCGATGCCTTGGAGCCCGATGGGGAACCGGGCGATATGGCGGTGGAATTCAGTTATGCGATAGATCTTTTCGATGAAGTGACGGTTCTGTCGATATTCGACCGCTATCTGCTGCTGCTGCGTGGTGCGGTCGCCGACCCGGCTCGGGCCATCGGTGATATCGAGTTGCTGTCCGTACTCGAAGCCGGTGAGTTGGCCGTGTGGTCGACCGGGGCGCCGACGCAAGTGCCGCCCGCGACGATCGCGGACCTGTTCGCCGTGCAGGCGGCGGCGACACCGGAAAGCCCGGCGGTGATCGATAGTGCGGGCGGTGGCCTGCTGAGGTACCTGGAGTTCGCGGAGCGAGTGAACTCGATGGCCCGTGCTCTGATCAGGCGCGGAATAGGACCGGAGACCGTGGTGGCTGTCGGGATGCACCGCTCGGTGGATCTGTTGACGACGCTGTATGCCATCCACGCAGCGGGCGCGGCCTATCTGCCCCTCGACCCGGACCATCCGGTCGATAAACTGCGCGCTGTTCTCACTGCCGCGCAGCCGGACGCAGTCCTGATCCGGCCCGCGGACACTCTGGAGCTGCCCGACGACATTCCGGTGTGGACGCTGACGGAACTCCAGGCGGAGCAGGCGGATTCATCGGCAGTGACCGATGTCGATCGTATTCGGCCGCTGCGTCCGGACGATCTCGCGTATATCATCTATACCTCCGGCTCGACCGGTGTGCCGAAGGGAGTGGCGGTACCGCATGCCGCAGTCGTGAACCAGCTTCGCTGGCTGCGCGAGCATTATCGGCTCGGCGGTGACGACGTCATGCTGCTGCGGACACCGGTAACCTTCGACCTCTCGGTCTGGGAACTGTTCTCCGCGTTGACCTGCGGTGCGGCGCTGGTTGTCGCGGGCCCCGACGCGCACCGTGACCCCGGTGACGTGGCCAGGCTGATCGCCGAGCATCGTGTGACCACAGTGGATTTCGTTCCCTCACTGCTCGCGGCTTTCCTCGACGCAGCTCCTGCGTACGAGTTCGGCGACCTGCGGCGCGTGTTGTGCATCGGCGAAGCGCTCCCGGCCGAGACTGTCCGTCGTTTCCGGAAACTCAGCGATGCACGCATCGACAATTTGTACGGGCCCACCGAGGCAGCGGTCAGTGTCACCGCACACCATATCGATGCGATCGACGGCAAGGTGGTGTCGATCGGTATCCCCGAGGCGAACGTGGTCGGCTATGTCTTGGATTCACGGCTGCGCCCGGTACCGGTCGGTGTGACCGGTGAACTGTACCTGGGTGGGGTGCAGTTGGCCCGCGGTTACCACGCACGTCCTGGCGCGACGGCGGCAACGTTCGTCGCCGACCCCTTCGGCGATGCATGCGGTACTCGGCTGTATCGGACCGGTGACCTGGTCCGCTGGGATAGAAGCGGCAACCTGCGCTATGTCGGTCGCGTGGACACCCAGGTGAAGATTCGTGGCCTGCGGATCGAACTCGGCGATATCGAGGCTGCCCTGGTCGCGCACGAGCAGGTGGATGCGGCCGTCGTGCGGGTGCGTACCGATGGCGGCACGCAGCGCTTGGTCGCCTACGTGGTAGCAGGACAGATGCTGGATGCCAAACAGGTCCGGGGCTTTCTGCTGGAGCGGTTGCCCACGTATATGGTGCCGTCCTCGGTGATCCGGATCGACTCGATCCCACTCACGGCGAATGGCAAGGTCGATTACCGCGCGCTGCCCGTGCCGGATCCGAGCAGCGACCAACCCGAGTATCGAGCGCCGCATGGGATGGTCGAACAGACCATCGCCACGGTCTTCGCCGAGCTTTTCGACCAGCCGGGGATCGGCGCGGAAGACGATTTCTTCGACCTGGGCGGAAATTCGCTCATCGCGACACGTGCGTTGACCAGGATCGGCGATATCGTCGACGTCGCCATCCCGGTACGCGCGATATTCGAGGCGCCCACTGTCTGCGAATTGGCCGAGCGTATTGCGCAGTTGCGCGCGGTGCCGAGCCTGCCCGCACCAGCCGCGGGACCGAGGCCGGATCGTCTTCCGCTGTCGTACGCGCAGACCAGAATGTGGTTTCTCAACCAGTTCGACCCCGATTCCTCCGGTTACATCGTGCCGCTGGCGATCAGGCTCGACGGCGTCCTCGACCTCACGGCATTGACCGCCGCCTTCGGCGATGTCGTCGAGCGGCACGAAAGCTTGCGGACGGTCTACCCGGCGATCGATGGCACGCCCACCCAGGTGGTGTTGGCCGCGGCCGAAGTGGTGGCGACATTCGATCTCACTCCGCGGCTGATCGACGAGCGGGAGCTGCCCCACTTGTTGGTCGAATTCTCCAGCACCGGATTCGACGTAACCGAGAGTGTGCCACTGCGGGTGGTGCTGTATCAGCTGTCGGATACGGCGTGGGCGGTCGCGTTGGCCGCGCATCACATCAGTTGCGACGGCTATTCGGTGGCGCCGCTCGCCGCCGATCTGCTGACTGCTTACCATGCGCGGTCGAGTGGAGAAAGTCCCGATTGGGCGCCGCTCGCCCTGCAATTCGCCGACTACGCACTCTGGCAGCGTGCAGTGCTCGGCACGGCGGACGATCCGCATTCCGTTGTGGCCCGCGATATCGCGTATTGGCGAACCCAGCTCGCCGACATACCCGATCTGATCGAGTTGCCGCTGGATCGGCCACGGCCGATCCAGCAGAGCCAATGCGGCGCGGTATGCGTGGTGGAGATCTCCGGGGAACTGCAGGGCCGGGTGGAGGCACTGGCCCGCCGCACAAGGGCCACACCGTTCATGGTGGTGCACATGGCTTTGGCGGTATTGCTGTCGCGGCTGTCCGGCAGTGACGACATCACCATCGGTGTGCCACACGCGGGACGTGGGGACAGAGCGCTGGATCATCTGGTCGGGATGTTCGTCAGCACTTTGGTGTTGCGTACCCGGATCACGCCGGAACAGACTGTGCTGGACCTGCTGGATCAGGTGCGGCGCACCGACCTCGATGCCTTCGACCATGCCACCGTTCCGTTCGAACAACTGGTGGAGGTGCTCTCACCGGCGCGATCGACCGCGCACACACCGCTGTTCCAGGTGATGCTCGCTTACCAGAACATGACACAGGCTCGTGGCGAGCTCCCCGGGCTCAGTGTCGAGCAGCTGGACCCTGGCGACAGCGCCGCCATCTACGACCTGCTGTTCATGCTGACGGAGAGCCACGGCGCGCGCAATGAGCCGACCGGCATGACATTGCGCGTGACCTATGCCGCCGATCTCTTCGACGAGGAGTCGATCCAGCGGATCACCGGGCAGTTCGTCCGGGTGCTCGACGCCGCGGCGACCGATGCCGATGCGGCCGTAGGCGAGATCGAACTGCTCGATGAAGCACAGCGGTACCAGGTGCTGGAGCGGTGGAACGATACCGGTGGCTCCGCCGCGCCAGGCCGGACGCTGGTCGACGCGTTTGCCGAACAGGTCGCGCGTACCCCGGACAATCCTGCGATTCGATTTCCTGGCGGACGCACGATCACCTACCGGGATTTCGACGCGCGGGTCAATCGGCTGGCCCGGTGGCTCATCGCGCGTGGCGCGGGACCGGAGACGGTAGTAGCGGTGGCCGTCCGCCGGTCGGCCGAGCTCATCACCGCGCTGTACGCGGTGGTGCGGGCGGGCGCTGCCTTCCTGCCGATCGATCCGGATCAACCGAGCGCCCGCACCGTGCGGGTACTGCGCGTGGCACAGCCGCTGGTGGTGCTCACCACCAGCGCTGACGGTGGTGATCTGCCCGAAGTATTCGAGACCGCTCGGATCGATCGGCTGGACACAGCCGACCTGTCCGCAGCTCCGATCACGGATGCGCAGCGGCATGCGCCGGTACGGCCGGAGAATATCGCCTACGTCCTGTTCACCTCCGGTTCCACCGGCGTGCCCAAAGGGGTCGCGCTGACTCATGCCGCGACCGTGAGCCAGTTGGCCTGGGCACAGCGGCAGTGGCCGCACGATGCGTCCGACGTGGTGTTGTACAAGACCCCGATCACGTTCGACATCGCCATGTGGGAGTTGTTCTGGCCTTTGCAGACCGGTGCGCACATCGTTGTCGCCGAACCCGACGGACACCGTGATCCCGCGTACTTGGCCGAGGTGATCACCCGCTATCGGATCACCACAGTGCACTTCGTCCCGTCGATGCTCGATGTTCTGCTCGAGTCCGTCGGCACGGGCCGCTTGCCTTCGGTCCGGCGGGTATTCGTCGCGGGGGAGGCCCTGGCGCACCGCACGGTCGCCGCCGCGGCGCCGGCGTTCCCCAACGCGGAACTGGTGAACTGGTATGGCCCGGTGGAAGCGGAGGTCGTTACCGCAGCGCGCTGCCTGCCGGATGCGGCGGACTCGGCAATGGTGCCGATCGGGATACCGGTGTCCGGCATGCGGGTCTACGTACTAGACGCCCGCTTGCGGCCGGTGCCGGTGGGTGTTGTCGGCGAGTTGTACGTTACGGGCGTGCAGGTGGCGCGCGGCTATCACGCGCGTGCCGACCTCACCTGCGGTGCCTTTGTCGCGCACCCGTTCGGGGCGCCGGGTGCGCGGCTCTATCGCACCGGAGACCTCGTTCGGTGGCGCGCGACCGGCGAGCTGGAGTACGTGGGCCGCGGGGACTTCCAGGTGAAGGTGCGCGGTCAGCGGGTAGAGCCGGGGGACATCGATGCCGCGCTGTGTGCGATTCCGCAAGTCTCGCGGGGTGTGGCCATCGTGACGGCGGAACGGATCGTCGCATATGCGACGCCGGTGCCGGGTGCGGTGATCGATGGTCGCGTGATTCGCGATCAGCTCACCCGGCTGCTGCCCGCCTACCTGGTTCCGGACAGTGTGCAGGTGCTCGACGCCTTGCCGCTCAATGCGAATGGGAAGCTCGACCGAACGGCACTGCCGCAGCCGGTATTCGACAGCGGCGAGAGCTTCGTCGCACCACGGACCGAACGAGAGGCTGTACTCGCCCGCGTGGTCGCGGAGCTCACCGGCGCCGATCGAGTAAGCGTCACGGCGAACGTCTTCGAGATCGGGATCAACTCGCTCTCGGCCGCCAGAATCGCTGCGCGGGCCCAGACCGTTCTCGGCGTCGATATCGGTATCCGGGATGTTTTCGACGCGCCGACGATCGCCGCACTGGCCGAACGGACCATGACGCGAACGCGCACCGAGATCATCCCGCTCAGCGCGCGGCCACGCCAGACGGCCGTCCCGCTGGCGGCTGCGCAACGGCGGATGTGGTTGCTCAATCAGCTCGATACGGACTCGTCGGCATACAACATTTGTTTCGCGGCCAGGTTGACCGGATCGCTGGACCTGATGGCGTTGCGGGCGGCGTTCCTCGACGTGGTGGCCCGGCATGAGCCCTTGCGGACTGTGTACCCCGTGGTCGACGGCGAACCCTGCCAGGTCGTGCGGGAGGGTGCGCCGATGAGCGCGGATGTGTCGTTCGATGCGGAGCCGGTGGTCGACGTGACGGAGCTGACCCACCGAATCCAAGACATCGTCGAGGCGGGGTTCGATGTCGCCGAAGCGGTGCCGGTGCGGGCGCGACTGTACCGCACCGCGGTCGATGAGCACGTTCTGGTGCTCGTGGTGCACCACATCGCGGCCGACGGATCGTCGATGGCCCCGCTGGCACGAGATGTGTTCGCCGCCTATCGGTCCCGGGTAGCGGGCCAGGCACCGCAGTGGCAACCGCTGGAGGTCCAGTATGCCGACTACGCATTGTGGCAGCGGGAACTCCTCGGTACGGAGGATGATCCGACTTCGCTGATCGCGCGGCAGATCGAATATTGGACCGAGGCGCTCGATGATGTCCCGGAGCTGCTCGGCTTGCCGACCGACCGGCCGAGGCCCGCCGTGCTGTCGATGGTAGGTGGCAACGTCCGCTTCGAGGTGCCTCCGCGGTTGCACAATGGCATCGTGCGCCTGGCCAACCGGGAGGGTGTCACCGTGTTCATCGTGTTGCATGCGGCATTGGCCACCCTGTTGGCTCGTACCGCGCACAGTGACGACATCGCGATCGGTACTCCTGTCGCTGGTCGCGGCAGGCCGGAGCTGGACGAGCTGGTCGGCATGTTCGTCAACACCGTGGTACTGCGGACCCGAGTGCCTGATGATCGGTCGTTCCTGGAGCTGCTGTCCGAAGTCCGCGAAGTCGATCTGGAGGCGCTCGCACACGCCGACCTGCCCTATGAGCGGCTGGTCGAGGTCATCGGCCGACCGCGTTCGACGGCGTACGCACCGCTGTATCAGGTGATGTTCGGGCTGCAGAACATGCCCTCGGCGCGGTTCGAGCTGCCCGGTATCGGTGTCGAACTTCTCGACCCCGGCATCGCGCAGGCCAAGGCCGACCTCTCCGTATTGATGACCGAACGTCTCGATAGTAGTGAGCCCGGCGGCATCGACGGCGAGATCATCTACGCCACCGATCTTTTCGTGGAATCGACCGCGAAATCGCTTGCCCAGAGGTTCATCCGCGTTCTTGAAGCTCTTGTCGCCGACCCGGACAGACCGATCGGCGATATCGATCTGTTGAGCGTCGAGGAGACCGCACGCTTGGTCCCGGCGCGCGGCGGCGCAGCCCCGCAGCCCCGCACGCTGCCCGATCTGCTGGCACAGGCTGTGACCGCGGACCCCTCGGCGGTCGCCTTGATCGGGCAGACCGAGACGCTCACCTATGGAGAACTCGACCAGAGTACCGACCAGCTCGCTCGGTACCTGCTCGGCATAGGCGCGGGGCCGGGTGTGTTCGTCGCGCTGGCCGTGCCGCGCTCGGTCGACTATCACGTTGCCATGTGGGCGATAGCGAAGACCGGCGCCACGTTCGTTCCAGTGGACCTGAGGTATCCCGTCGAACGGATCGCGCATATGGTGAACGATTCCGGTGTCGAACTCGGGATCACACTCGCGGACACAGGTGCCACGCTGCCCGACGGAGTCCGATGGCTGGCGCTCGACGAGCCGCAGACGCAAGCCGCCATCGCCACGCATCCCGTCCACGCGGTCACGGATGCTGTTCGCGGACGCGCACTGCGGATCGCGGACGCGGCATATCTGATCTACACCTCCGGGTCGACGGGAACGCCGAAGGGGGTCGTGGTCACGCACGAAGGTCTGGCGGGATTGGCGGACGAGCAGCGTGATCGCTGCCAGGTGACCGACACCTCACGCGTACTGCAAGTGGCGGCGCCCGCCTTCGATGTCGTCCTGCTGGAAGTTTTGATGGCGATCTCGGCCCGCGCGTCGCTGGTGGTATCGCCGCCGGATGCGTTCGACAGCCTGGATCTGGCCGAGCTGATCCGGACACATCAAGTGACGCACGCGTCTCTGTCGCCGAGTATGTTGGCGACGATGGCTCATACCGACCTCGAGTCGGTCCGGGTACTGACTGTTGGCGGAGAGATGGTGCCCATAGAACTGGTCGCCACTTGGGCGCCAGGACGTCGGTTGCACAACAGCTACGGTCCGACGGAAACGACGGTCGCGACCACGATGAGCGATCCGGTGCGGATCGGTGATCCGATCACGATCGGATCACCGATCCGCGGCGTGGCAGCTGTGGTCCTGGACGCGCGGTTGCGGCCGGTGCCGGTCGGTGTGACGGGAGAACTGTATCTCGCGGGTCCGGCATTGGCGCGTGGTTATCTGAATCGACCCGCGGCGACGGCGGGTGCGTTCGTAGCGAATCCCTACGGTACGCCGGGGGCGCGGATGTATCGCACCGGCGATGTCGTCCGCTGGACCGCGTGGTACACGCTGGAATACCTCGGTCGCATCGACTTCCAGGTCAAGATCCGCGGCCAGCGCATCGAACTCGGCGAGATCGAGGCAGCGCTGGGAGCGCACCCGAAGGTGGCCTCCGCAGTGACCGTCAGTCGCCACGGACCAGGCGGGCGACCTCTGCTGGCCGCCTACGTCGTGTCGGAGCCTGGAACGGAGGTCGAACCCAGCGCCGTGCTCGATCACCTCGCAACGGTATTGCCTGCCCATATGGTGCCCGCGGTGATCACTGTGCTGGACCGGATGCCGATCACCGCGACCGGAAAAGTGGATCGGGAAGCACTGCCAGAACCCGTCTTCGAGCCTGGAGAAGACGATATGGTCGCCGCGTCGACCGACTTGGAGCGCGCTATCGCGGGCGCTGTCGCCGACGTACTCGGGATGACATCGGTGGGTGTGACGACTTCGTTCTTCACCCTCGGCGGTGACTCCATCCTGGCGATCCAGCTGGCCTCGCGGTTGAAGTCGGCCGGTGTCCTGCTCACCGGCCGGGACATCTTCGAACACAAGACCGTTCGCGCCTTGGCGCAGGTGGCCCAGGCCGCTGAACGAGTGTCGCTCGAAGAACTGCCCGGAGGTGGTGTGGGCGAGATCCCGCTCACACCGGCGGTTTCCTGGTTCAACGATCGGCTCGCAGCGGCACCACGGTTCGCTCAGTCGATGTTGGTGCGCCTGCCACGTGACGCGCGAGTCGATGAGGTATCCGACACGGTGCGGGCTGTGCGCGCACAACACGACATACTGCGCTCGCGGCTGCGCGGACAACGGCTGGAGGTACTGCCCGAAAGTGCGGACATCACCGCGGGTGTAGTGCTGACCCGTACCTTCGGTACGGACGAGACTCCGGGCGGCGAAGGCTTCACCGCTGTGGTCGAAGCAGCGCTCGCCGCAGCATCCGACGGCCTCGATCCGACCGAGGGCCAGATGCTGCGAGTGGTGTGCCTGCTGCCCGAACCCGGTGTGGTTGCCGATGCGCGTGCCCTCATCGTGATCCATCACCTGGCTGTCGACGGGGTGTCTTGGCGGATCCTGATCCCCGACTTCGCGGCTGCCTGGCAGCAGGTCGTACAGGGACGCGCGGTCGAGTTGCCCGTACAGGGCACATCGATGCGTCGCTGGGCGCACGCGTTGGCCGACGCCGCCGCGGACCGCGCCGACGAGTTCGAGCTGTGGCATCGGATGAGTGCGGCGCCCGATCCGTTGCTCGGTCGCGCGGCCTTGGACCCTGCCGTCGATACTCAGTCGACGGTGCGACAACTGACGGTGTCGCTTCCGGTGGAGGTGACCTCGACGTTGCTCGACATGCTGCCCCGAGCGGTCCGCGGCAATGTGGACGATGCGCTGCTGGCCGGGCTGACCATGGCTCTGACTCGTTGGCGCAGCCGGCGCGGTATCACTCGACCGGGGATGAAAGTCCTTTTGGAAGGCCATGGACGCGCAGAGCAGATTGCCGAGGGAGCAGACCTCTCCCGCACGGTGGGGTGGTTCACCAATATGTATCCGGTGGCGCTCGATCTGAGCGGAATCGAGACAACGGACGTGCGCGCGGCGGTGAAGTCCGTCAAAGACCAGCTGCGCGCCATCCCGGACAAGGGAATCGGCTACGGCCTGCTGCGCTACTCGAACACCGGCACCGCCGACCAGCTCGCAGCCTTGCCAGAGCCACAGATCAGTTTCAACAATCTGGGCCGGGCCGGTGCAGATCTCGCGGCCTTGTCGGATCTCGCTTGGATCCCCACCGACGAGCAATTCGACCGGCGATCCGCCTTCGATCCGGAGATGCCCGCGGCCGCGGTCGTCACGATCGATGCGCACATCGTGGATACCGATACTGGACCTCAGCTGTCGGCGCACGTCGGTTATGCGTCGCGGTTGCTCGATCACGACGACGTGGCCGAACTCGTGGACGAATGGGTCACCGCTGTCACCGAGATCGCCACCGCGGCCCGCGCGGATGATGCCTGGGGACTCTCGTGTGCCGACGTTCCGCTGGTCGAGGTCGACCAGTCCGATCTGGATACCCTTGCCGACCGATACGGTCCTCTCGACGACGTTTGGTCATTGGCGCCGCTGCAAGCCGGACTGCTGTTCCATGCCGAACTCGCCGCAGGCGAGCTCGACGTCTACACAGCGCGATCGGTGCTCACCCTGGCGGGCTCGGTCGATGCGGACCGGCTGGAGCGGTCGGCGGCGGCTTTGCTCGCGCGGCACCCCAACCTGCGAGCCTCCTTCGTTCGTACGGCTGACGGTGTTCCGGCGCAGGTGATTCCCACCGAGACCGTTGTGCGATGGCGCAGCGTCGATCTGAGCGACAGTACGCGGACGGTGGATGAGCTGATCGCGGCAGAAGGTGCGGTCCCGTTCGATCCCGCCAACCCTCCACTGCTGCGGTTATTGCTCGTGGCAGTGGCACCACAGGAATTCCGGCTGGCGTTGACCGCGCACCACCTGCTGCTGGACGGCTGGTCGTTGCCGCTGCTGTGGCGGGAATTGATCGGACTGTACGCGGTGGATGCGCGGGCAGAGCTGTTGCCTGCGGCAGCGTCGTACCGCAGCTACTTGGAATGGATGGCTCGGCGCGATTCTTCCGCCGGACTCGAAGCGTGGCGTGCGGTGCTGCGCGATGTCACCGAGCCCACGCTGATCGCCGATACGCGCACGAATACGACCGTCGACATACCGACCGACTTGGCAGTAGTGCTCGATCGAGCAACTACAGCCGAGCTGGCGGAGTTCGCTCGGACGCACACGGTGACGATGGCGACGATCGTGCAGTTCGCCTGGGCAGTGGTGCTGGGCAATCAGCTCGGCGTCGAGCGCGTCGTATTCGGTGGCACGGTCTCGGGGCGGCCTGCTGAGCTCGCGGGTGTCGAATCGATGATCGGTTTGTTCATCAATACGATCCCGGTCGCGGTGCAGGTGCGCGGGGAGTGGACCATCGAATACGCGGTGCACCGACTTCAGGCGGACAACACTCGGCTGCTCGACCACCATCACGTCGAACTGTCCCAGATCATGTCGGCCACCGGCGCTGCCCAGCTGTTCGACACATTGGTCGTCTTCGAGTCGTATCCGGTCGACAGCACTGGGCTGGGTGACACCGATATCGACGGCATGCGAGTGATCTCGGCGGACGGTAACGACGCCGCGCACTACCCGATCATCGTCCAAGCCCACCAGACCGACGAGTTGCACATCAGAGTCCGGTACCAGCGGAACCATATCGCCGCCGGGACGGCGTCCGGTCTTGTCGCCCGTCTCGAAACCGTGTTGCGTGCTGTTGGCTCCACTCCGCAAGCGCGGCTCGGCGTATTGGATCTGCTCAGCTTCGGAGAACGCCGAGATCTGGTGCCCGCCTCGGGTGGCCCAGCCGAGACGCCGCGCGTGCTGGCGGAATTGCTTTCGGCCGGCGCTGCGATGAATCCCGATGCGGAAGCCGTGATTTCAGAAGAGCGCACGATTTCCTACGCTGAGTTGGACGCTTGGTCGAATCGTGTCGCGCGGCAGTTGATCGAATGGGGCGCCGGTCCGGGTGACCAGGTCGCGGTAGCGATGGCCCGCTCGGTGGAGTTCGTGGCCGCGCTGTGGGCGGTGACCAAAGCGGGGGCCGCGTTCGTGCCGATCGATCCGCGGAATCCGACCGAGCGCGTCGCGCATATGGTCGCGGACTGCGAGATACGGATCGCGGTGACAGTCGAGGCATTGCTGGATCTGCTTCCGGATTCGGTCCGGCCGTTGGCTGTCGATGATCCGGACACCCATGCCGCGATCACGGCACGATCATCGGCCGGGGTGACCAAGGCGGATCGGAGACGACCGCCGCATATCCGGGATACAGCCTATGTTCTCTACACTTCGGGTTCGACAGGCACTCCGAAGGGTGTCGCGGTCACGCACGAGGGGTTGGCGAATATTGCGGCCGTACTGCGTGACCGTTTCGGTGCGGACAGCGGGTCCCGAGTGCTGCAGGTAGCCGCACCGGGATTCGACGCGGTGGTGCTGGAGTTGCTGCTGGCGCACACGAATGGCGCCGTGCTGGTGACGACGTCGCCAGAAGTATTCGGTGGCCCGCAGTTGGCGGAACTCATTCGGGTACAGCAGGTGTCGCACGCGTTCCTGACACCGAGTGTGTTGGCGAGTATGTCACCCGAAGGTCTGGATTCGTTGCGGGTGTTGTCGGCCGGTGGAGAAGCGGTGACGCCGGAGACGGTCGCGGTGTGGGCGCCGGGCCGGACGTTGCTGAACGGTTACGGTCCGACCGAAACCACCATCTTCGCCGGAATCAGCGATCCGCTGTGTCCCGACGCGGATGTGACCATCGGCGGTCCGATCAGTGGCGTCGAAGCTGTTGTACTAGATGCTCGGCTGCGGCCGGTACCGGTCGGCGTCGTGGGTGAGCTGTACCTCGCGGGTGTGCAACTGGCCCGCGAGTATGTGCGCAGACCCGCGGCGACGGCGAGCGCGTTCGTGGCCGATCCGTTCGGTGCACCGGGTGCACGGATGTACCGCACCGGCGACCTGGCACGCTGGACACCCGAGCACACCCTGGAATACCTCGGTCGCAGCGATTTCCAGGTAAAGTTCCACGGTCAACGCATCGAACTCGGTGAAATCGAAGCAGTCCTGGCCGACCATCCCGGGGTGGACCGCTCGGTCGTCGTGCTGCACAAGGACGAGCGTGGCATCGACCGGCTCGTCGGCTACCTTGTCAGCACCGAGAGTGTGGATCCCGACGAGGCCAGGGCCGCCGCCCGGTTGCGGTTGCCCGCACACATGGTTCCGCATGTGTGCGTGGCAGTTACCGAACTCCCACTCACCAGGACCGGAAAGCTCGACCGTCTGGCGCTTCCCGTACCGGATTTCTCGGTCGGCCGGGAGTGGATCGCCCCACGCACCGACACCGAGCGCCAGGTCGCGGAGGTGTTCGGCGCAGTCTTGCGCCTCGACCGGGTAGGAGCTAGCGACGACTTCTTCGATCTGGGTGGCGACTCGCTGTCCGCGACGCGGGTGGCCGCTCAGTTGAGCACGACGCTCGGCGTGTATGTCGGCGTTCGGGATGTGTTCGACACCTCGACGGTCGCCGAGCTCGCCGCGCGTCTGGCCACCCTGGAGCGGAGCGTTCGAGTGCCGCTGGTCGCGCGGCCTCGTCCAGATCTGGTGCCGCTGTCCCTGGCACAGCAGCGGATGTGGTTCCTCAATCAGCTCGACACTTCGATCGGTGCGTACAATATCCCGCTGGTGTTCCGGCTGAAGGGTGCGCTCGACCTCGACGCACTGCAACGCGCGTGCGAACTGGTCATCGATCGACATGAGTCCCTGCGCACCAAGTTCCCGATGACCGGCACGACATCGCACCAGGTCGTGGTTCCCGCCGCGGCGGTCACACCTGTCCTGACCGCGATCGGAGTCGAGGAAGACCATGCGATGGAACGGGTACTCGCGGCGGTCTCGGCGAGCTTCGATGTGACGCAGGCGCCGCCATTGCGCGCCGAGTTGCTCCGGCTCGGCGCACAGGACCATATTCTGGTCATCGTCGTGCATCACATCTGCACCGATGGGCAGTCTTTGATTCCGCTGGCGCGGGATGTAGCGGTGGCCTACCAGGCAAGCAGGCAAGGGATCGAACCGACATGGCCGGCTCTTGCGGTCCAATACGCGGATTACACGCTGTGGCAACGTGAGGTGCTCGGCGATGCGCACGATCCCAGCTCGGTCATGTCCCAGCAGTTGCGATTCTGGACAGAAACCCTCGACGGGCTGCCCGAGTTGCTGGAGCTGCCCACCGACCTGCCTCGCCCACCCATAGCGTCCCTGCGCGGCCGCACACTGGATTTCGAGATCCCCGCTGCGTTGCAGGCGCGGGTAGGCGATCTCGCTAGTGAGGCAGATGTGACAGTATTCATGGTTTTACATGCCGCGCTGGTTGTTTTGCTATCCAGGTTGACCGGCGTCGACGATGTCGCGGTTGGCACGCCGGTGGCGGGTCGCGGCGAGCGCGCACTCGATGATCTGATCGGTATGTTCGTCAATACGCTCGTGTTGCGGTCTCGGGTGGCGCGACGGCAGTCGTTCGCCGAATTGCTCACCGACACCAGGGAGACGGACCTGGCGGCATTGGCGCATGCGGATGTGCCCTTCGAACAGGTCGTGGAGACACTGAACCCGGTCCGCTCCACCGCGCATCTCCCGCTGTACCAGGTGACGATCGACGTCCAGAACCTGGGCATGGCCACGGTGGAATTGCCGGGGCTCACCGTCGAGCCGATCGAGAACGGTTTCGAACCGGCGCAGGCCGATTTGAACCTGAAGCTTGTTGAGCGGTTCGATGCGCACGACAGGCCGGAAGGCATCATGGGCAGGCTGACCTATGCCACTGATCTCTTCGTCGAACCGACGATGACCCGGTTCGCGCAGGCCTACTTACGGATTCTGGAGGAAGTGACCGCGAATCCAGCTGTGGCGATCGACGATATCGACATCGCAGGCTCAGCGCAGCGGCGCGAATTGCTCGCCGCGTCCGGGGAGGAGGGCGGCGCGGTCCCCGATACGACACTCGCGGAGCTGTTCACCGCCAGAGCCGCCGCACAACCGGACGCGGTCGCGGTGACCGATGGCGCATCGCGGCTGACCTACGCGGAGTTGGATCGGTGCGTGGCCGCGGTGGCGGCTCGGCTCACCGAGCGCGGTGTGGGTCCGGAATCGCTGGTGGCGGTCGCATTGCCGCGGTCGATCGATCTGGTCGTCGGCTTGCTCGGCGTCGTGCGAGCGGGGGCGGGATATCTGCCGCTGGATATTGCCTACCCACCGGAACGATTGCGGTTCATGGTCGAGGACGCCAGACCTGCGGCGATACTGACCACCACGGCTGTGGCAGGCGCGGTCCCAGAGTGCGCGACGTCGGTCGTGCTGGTGGAAGACTGTGTGAATACCGTCATGACCGAGTCCGACCCCGTGCCGATGCCTGCTCGCCCGGACAACGTCGCTTACGTGATCTACACCTCGGGGTCGACGGGCCGCCCGAAGGGCGTGACGGTCAGCCATCGGGAAGCGGTCACGTTGTTCACCAATGTGGCCGCACGGTTCGACATCGGTCCAAACGACGTATGGACGATGTTCCACTCGTATGCCTTCGACTTCGCTGTATGGGAAGTCTGGGGCGCGTTGTTGTCCGGTGGCGCGGTGGTCGTCGTCGACTACGACACCTCCAGGTCGCCGGAGGCGTTCGTAGATTTGGTGGCTCGGGAGCGGGTAACGGTATTGAGCCAGACTCCTTCGGCGTTCTACGGTTTCACCGATGCAGAACGCGAATACCGCGAAACAGGTTGCCCTGCTGGCGATCTCGCATTGCGGTATGTCGTTTTCGGTGGTGAAGCATTGGATGCGACCCGGCTGACCGACTGGTTCGCTACCTATGATCCGGGAGCACCGCGACTGGTGAATATGTATGGGATCACCGAAACGACCGTGCATGTGACATTTTCCGAGATCACCGGTCCGGACAGCGCCGGAATCGGCACACCGTTGCCTGGGTTGCGGGTGTATGTGCTCGATGACCGACTGCGTCCGGTGCCGATCGGGGTCGCGGGGGAACTCTATGTGGCCGGGGGACAGCTCTCCCGTGGTTATCTCCGAGCACCCGCATCCACCTCGAGCCGATTCGTGGCGAACCCGTTCGCGCCGAACGGCGCCCGACTGTATCGGACGGGGGATATGGGCCGGTGGTGGATGTCCACGAGCGGACTGGAACTGCGGTACGCGGGCCGGGCCGACGCACAAGTCCAGGTGCGTGGTTTCCGGATCGAACTGGGCGAGGTTGAGTCCGCACTGTTGCGGCATCCGCATGTCACCCAGGCCGCGGTCTCGGTACACCGCCATGAGCGAGGTGTCGATCAGCTGATCGGCTACATCGTGTGCGCCGAGGGGCAGCGGATCGATCCCGTGGCGGTCCGGCAGACCGCTGCCAGGGTGCTGACGAGCTACATGGTGCCTTCGGCGATCATGGAGTTGTCTGCTCTGCCGTTGACCGTCAACGGCAAGCTCGATCGAAAGGCATTGCCCGCACCAGACTTCGGTGAACCGGCACAAGATTTCCTGGCACCGAGGACACATACGGAAAAGGTCATCAGTGAGGTTTACGCGGGAGTGCTGGGAGTCGAGCGTGTCGGAATCGCGGACGGATTCTTCGACCTGGGCGGAAATTCCCTGCTGGCCACGATAGTGGTGACCGAGCTGCGGGCCCGCGGGGTGACGATCGCATTGCCATGGTTGTTCGATGACGCGACACCGCAGGCGCTCGCGACCAGGGCCGATAATGCGGAAGGCGGCTCCGGCCTGCAAGTGTTGTTGCCGTTGCGGGCGAATGGCGCGAAGCCCGCGCTGTTCACTGTGCACCCAGCCGGCGGGCTGGCGTGGTTCTATGGTGGTCTCGTCGAGCACCTGCATAAGGATCGGCCGGTGTACGGCTTGCAGGATCCGCATGTCGTGGTGGGTGAGCCGGCCGCGACCTCCGTGGCAGAACTGGCCGGACGTTATGTCGCCGAGCTCCGCCACGTGCAGCCGAACGGGCCATATCATCTGCTCGGCTGGTCGTTGGGCGGTGAAATCGCCCATGCGATGGCGGTACGACTGCAACAAGAGGGGGAGCGGGTCGGCATGCTGGCCATAATGGACAGCATGGTGGGCTCGGTCGATTCCGCCGAGTTCGTAGCGCCTTCGGTGATCGATACGGTGGCCGAGCCCGCGCCGGGCGAGCTGATGGCAGACCTGCTCGGTGGCTGGCGGGAGCTGTTCGATCTCGGTGACGAAGTGCAAGCAGCCACCCATGAGCAAGCATGGGCCGTTATCCGAGACCAAGTGGTAGCAACGGGAATGTTCACTGCAGAACAGGTCGATCGGGTGATGGAGAGCTTCGCCACCGCGAGCGATATCGCTGAGAACTACCGGCCGGGAAGCTACGACGGGGATCTGATCTTCTTCACCGCGGGTAAGGATCGCATGGATCATGATGCGGTCGTGGCGACGTGGCGACCCCACATCACCGGCACCACGCACAATACGGTCGTCGACGCACGACATCTCGAGTTGACTCATCCGGACGCACTGGCCTTGATCGGCCCGATTCTCGAAAGGTGCATGGACGATGCTGACGAAACCCCAGAAACTTCGGCAACTGAAACTACAGGACGGCAGGACGGTCGCCTGCACCAGTCCGGCTGAGGCGCGGATGCTGTGGGGTGAGATGTCCGCCGACGGATACTACCGGCGTGCCGCCGCCCACCTGCGCCCAGGGGACATCGCACTCGATATCGGCGCGAACATCGGACTGAGCGCGATGATGTTCGCCGACGTCTGCCCCGGAATCCAGGTGATCGCCGCCGAGCCTGCTCCGATGACATTCGATTGTCTGGAGCACAATCTGATCGCTCACGTACCGAATAGCATCCGCTGCCGAGTCGCTGCTGGAGCAGCCCCGGGTAGCGCGTCGTTCACCTGGTATCCGCAGGCGTCGGCGAATTCCGGTCTCTACGCCGACCGCGAAGCAGACGACGAAGCCACCGAGATCTACTTGCGCAACAGCGGTCTGAACGACGAGGCCATCGCGCTCATCACCGCTGATCTGCATGATGGTGAACAGATCGACGTCGAGGTCACCACAGTTTCGGCGCTGCTGGACAAGCACAGTCCGGATGCCGAGATCGGTTTGTTGAAGATCGATGTCGAGCGGGCGGAACTGGACGTTGTGCGCGGTATCACCGAAGCGGACTGGCCTCGCATACGCGCTGTCGTCGCTGAGGTCCATGATCAGGATGACCGGTTGTCGCAGTTCTGCGAGTTATTGCGTTTACACGGGCTGTCTGCGCAGACCCGGCAGGACCCCAACTTGAGCGGGACCGAGCTATATGAGGTGTACGCGGTCCGGTCCGAGGCTGTTTGATCCGTTGCCGTTGACGACATACTCGGAAACCCCTGGACTGAGGTCCAGGGGTTTCTTGGTGGGCTGCTGCTACCGGTCGAGCTCGGCCAGAAGAGCTTGATCAGTCGCACGACACCGTTACCGGCGAAGATATCTCACGCCGCGTGATGACCGGTGACAAACAATAACAACGCGGCGATGTTCGACCCGACCGCCGCAGTCGAATATGCCACGCCGGCTCCAGCGGTAGGACCAGGCCCGGAACCGCCGTGAAGAAAAAGAACAAAAACGAACTTCGTTGACAGTGTCTCACGGAGCCATGTCTACTGGTCTCCGCCGGAAAAGGTGTTGAAGGAACCTCGATTGCGGGTGCGCAAGCATTGCCGTACAGATCTTCCTTGTCACGTCTTCCAGCAAGGACGCCGGAGGACGATTGATCATGGCGGACTTCGTGCGCGTTACGCGCAGCTATCGCGTGCCTGAAAGAATCGAAGAAGATAGAAGGATATGGCAATGAAGCGTGGCATCACTGTTGCTGTCGGTACGATATCCGCGATCTCCGCCATTTTCATGGCAGCAGTTCCCGCGTATGCGGGCCCCCCCAAGATCACCAGCCTCGACGGTCTATTTCAGGACCAAATAATGAAATATCCCCACTTGTATTACGGTGGTGTGACGTTCACCAATTCCGCTGCGAAGCTTGCGGGAAAACCCAAAGTCATTCTGGGTAAACAGTGGTTCGCGGGCACGTCGACCTTGCGGAACACCAGTAACCAGCCACAGACCCTGACCAGCCAGAGCTTCTCCAAGACCGTGGCCAACACGACGACAACGTCGGTCACGCGCGGGTTCGATGTCTGGACCAAGGTATCGGCCTCACTGAATCTCAGTAAGGCACTGCAGATAGGCGCCGAACTGAATACTACCTGGAGCTTCAGTCAGACGCACAGCACTTCGACATCCACGGCGACGACCTACACGGCTCCCGGACAGGCCATCAAGGTTCCTCCCCACTCCACAGCCACGGTCACCGTTACCTTGCAGCAGTCAGTAGCCAGCGGAAAAGTCGACTTGTCCACCGATATCGGCGGCGACGTCCAATTTAGATTTCCGATAAATGGCATCGCCGGCAAGGTCGGTCCCAAGTACCCGGTCTATACGACGATCAAGTCGTCGCAGGACAGCGGACAGACCGTTGACCACAGGAAGACCCCGCCACTGCGAGAAGGATTCTCGCTGGACAATGCGAAGCAGGCGCTGGTCTTCAATGGTGCCGGAACCTACGATGCCACTTACGGGGCAAACTTCATGGTCAAGATTTCGATCAAACCGGACGCTCCCAGCGCACCCGCGCCGAAGACTTTGACACGAACCTTCAGCGCACTCTGATCTATCCGCATATATCACCGCGGGCCTTCTCCCGGTAGCGATCAGGTCAGAAGGCCAAGACTGTGGATTCAACGGTCGGGTGGTTCGGGATTGTCTCGACCCCGAACCATCCGACCGTTGCAGTTCCCCTCTGTCTCCTCACGCCGGTCATGTGGCGCGGGTGTGCGGCTAGAGGTGGCGGTCAGCATCCATCCGCTGGTGCACGATGCGCATGGACTCGGCAATGCCGCCGGCGGCGAACCGGTAGGAGACCATGTGGGATCCGATGGGTAAGCGGAAGTAGCCGTGTCGGATGTCTTCGCGGGACCGGCCGCTGCGGGCATTCTCGGCGGCACAGTCGAAAGCGCGCAGCAGCTCGCGCACGCAGTGCTCGGCCTGCACCGGTGGCCGGACTCGGCCCACTCGCGTATCAAGAACTCCTCGCCGTCGAACGGCAGACTGGGGCCGGTGTTCTCGGCCTCGACGAGAGCCGCGCGCACCGAGCGGAGCCTGGTCTCGCAGACTTCGAGCAGCCGCAGGGCGGAACGGACAACGTCGCTGGCCGAGCCGTAGCGGCCTGAAGCGACCTCGGCTTCGATGAACTCGATGCAGTGATCGTTGAGGCTGACGGACGTGTTCTTGACCATGACTATACGAACCAATTTTGGTAATGGAATACGAGCCTGCAGCCGGAAGAGGTGGTGTTGATGGCGCCGACGGACAGCTGCGGTGCCGCTATGACGGCGACGACCGCGTGCCGCACCTCCATGACCTTCCCGCGGATCAGGCAAGCGCATCAGCACATCCAGCACTCCGGCAGAAACCAGTAGCAGTCGTGTCTCCGACGACATGCCGAAAGCCTCAGGTCACACCCGCACTTCCCGACTTCGGCTGCCTCTGAACATCTACCCAAGCGTCATACTCGAACAGGTCCTACAGGGAAGCTTATTCACCGGAGTCGGTAGAAGAATAGTCCGATGGTGGCGGTGATAGTTTCCTTGAAGGTTGCCAGGGGGCGGCGGTAGTCGGTGTGGAGGATGCGCCAGGTTTTCGGGTTGGCGATGATGCGTTCGACGACTGCGCGCAGTCGGTTGAGGTCGGTGTTGTAGTCGGCGTCGGATTCGTGCAGGTCGGGGCCTTTGGGTTTCTTGATTGGTGTGATCATCCCGGATCCTTGATAACCCTTGTTCGCCAGGCTTTTCGATGGATCGAGGCCGTCGAGCAGTCCGGACGTGTCGAGAGCGGCCATGTCGTGGTCGCAGCCTTGGGTAGGGTCGGAGATCCAGACCGGGTTGCCGTCGAGATCGCAGAGGATCTGCACGTTCATGCTGGTGGTCTTGTGCTTGCCGGAGAACAGTTCGTGGTGACCGGTCCAGGTCCAGCACGGCAACAGGGTGCCGTCGAGCACGTAGCTGCTGGCCGGTTCGATATCGTCGGCGACCGGAATCCACTGTTCCAGCGCGGTGGCGATCAGCGGGGTGAGCGCGTTGATCGCCTGGCTGATCGTGGGCTGCGATGTGCCGAACGCTTCGGCCAGTTCCTGCTGGACCCGGTTGCGCCGCAGATAGGCCAGGGTCACGCACACGCAGCGGCGCAGCCCCGGGCTCGGTGGCCACGTCCCGGTACCGTCACAGGCTTGGTGGATGATCGACACCAGGTCGGTGATCTCGTCGGCGATGAAGCCGGTGGTATGGTACATGCGCGGCGGCCCTCGTCTACGGAAAACTTTGTAGCAGAACGATTTTGCAGTGCGTTGGGCCCCCGCTCACGCAACGACACGCCTGGTCGCGATACAGCGATGCCAATATCCTGAAAGTTGCTAATCCCGCCTTCGGTCGACCGTAAGTGCGCACGGCCGAAGGCCGCGCACACACCGCTGAATAAACCTCTATGTGGCTGGCGCCCAGGGATTTCCAGCGTTAGCGGTGCGCAGGCGTCAGGACCGAAACGCTGTTTTGCATATGCCGAGATGCAGCAGAATTTGCAGCCGTGCGCGAGCTCCGTCGTTGCAGCGATGGCAGCCCGAGATCTCGGTCTATGCCTCCGCCGACCGCGGCTCGTGTTCGGTCAGATTGTTCATGAAAGATACCCGCAAGCCTCGCGCGAAGCGCAGAACTTCATACGCTCGAACAAGTTGCGGGTCTCGGATTGTATCGGCCCGTCGCGGCCAGGGCTGTCGAGCAGGCCGTACGACGAGGCGTGCCCCCCATAGGCGTAACAGCGGATCGCGGACCTCGGCGGCGATCGTGTCACGACCCAGATGCACGGTGGTTGGCTGATATGCCTGCGCAACTTATGCAACTGCAACTCCGCGACCTCAGCCCGCAACTCGGCGATCAACCGATCTTGCTCGGCAAGCCGGCGATCCAGCTCGACCACCATCGCGAGCAACTGCTCGACAGCGGGCACGACGGGCTCGGACATCCCATAAGCCGACCAGAAGCTATGACTGCAATCAAGCTGCCACGCTGGCCGAACCGCGAGGCTTATTCACCAGCTAATTGGTAGAAGTGGAGACCGATCACGGATGAAATATGATTGTACAGTCAGATTGGTCAGCCCTGAACCCGTACTGCAAGTTCGACCACCCGCTTACGCAGCTACGGATTCTCCTCGGGTATCCCGGTCGTAGAACGACCGTCTCGCTGGCCCCGG
>NZ_JBWSOR010000039.1:0-37968 GCF_056629435.1 Nocardia sp. TBRC8007
CGAAAATACTTTTCGAAGGCTGTCTCGGCACTGCTTCACGATCCGTGGCCTGGGGTCCGCAAACCGCGTTGACCTGCTGAAATACGCGAGAACAGATCTGTTTCGAGCGCACTTCACTCATTACTCGCACAGACGTGACTTGTGCGTATATTCGAGCGGCAGTCCGGAAACCCGCTGCTCCACCGACCGAAACAGATGTCACGGCCCCTGATGTGCTCAGGCCGGGTCGGATGAGTCCGGTCCGGTCGGTTCCACGCGCTCCGACGCCACCAGCTCCTCGGCGCGAGCCAACACTGCGTCCACACCCTCGGTCAGATCACTCATCCCGGTAAGACAGTCCAATAATTCGGCTAGTTCGTCGTGCATGGCTCGCAGCTCCGCAACCGCAGGATCCACCGGATACCACGCCACCGAGTCCCGCCACCAGGGGTCATCGGAGAGCCAAGCCCACAGCACATCCCGGACCAGCACCGCATCGGAGGTGTACATCTGGAAGGACTCGTTCGGTGATCCGGCCCAGTGCTCCAGTTCGTAAACACCGTCGGACAACAGCTTGGCACGGATCTCATGTGCGCCGGCCCTACTGAGCTCGAGTATGGCGCGGTCCCGGCCTGGCGGTACATCGAGGAGGTCACTGAGCGCGTGCTCGGTCAATCCCGGCAGCGGCGTCCCGTCTCCCGCGTGGATATGCACGTCGGTGGGGTCGATGCTCATCGTGTCAGTCTGCCCGAGCACTGTGATCGAATACGGGAAATGCGCTGGAGTCGGCGTGCCTCACTAACTGGTCCCGTAACAGCGGCTCAGCCATTGATTCAGCGCGCGAGCGCGAGGATTCAGCGCGCGAGTACGAGCGCCGGAGCCCGAGCCCTCCACAGCGAGACGACCTCGTCGTCGCGCACCGCCATCCACTCGATCACCCGGCGCGCGACGGTCTCGGGCAACCACTGTCCGACTTTTCCTCCATGTACCCGCTCCCAGATCGGCACACAGTCGATCAGGACGCAGACCATGCCGAAGCCGACCGCGGCGATATCCACAGACACCGCATCTTCTATAGATCGACGTGTTCAGATGCCGATCACGAGCCGGAACGCGAGGCAGAACCGCCCGAGTGCGCCGCCGCCATCCGAGCAGGCGCGATTTCGGCCACGTCCCGGCCTATGCAGTGCCGAAACAACGCGGAGGACCCACACCCACCCGGTGAGCATCCACTGGGCAACCGCTAATTTGTGCCCATGAGCCAACTGTATGCCAGCCCGCTACCGGACAAAGAACATCACGAGGGCGGGTTCCGGCCGATGAGCGAACTGACCGCTGCGCACGAGGCAGCGAAAGACGTCGATATCGCTCGTGGCGGACCGCACTATGGCGAGTTCATCGAACAGGTGCGCGGACTGATGGACCGGGTGCGTATGGCCAGCCCCTCCGATGAGCTGGCGGTAGAGGCGATCGGCATGCTGCGGGAGCTGAACAACAGGCTCGACGATGCCGTAGTGGACGAATGGTCGACCCCCAGCTGGTCCCGCTTCGACTTGCCTGCCCGCGGCAATATCACTCTGCCACCATTCCTGATCGACCACATCGACGAGCAGGGCATCGACGCGCACGTTACCTTTCGCACCTTTCACCTCGGTGGTAACAACGCCGCCCACGGCGGGCAGATCGCGACCGTCTTCGACGATCTGCTCGGTATGACCGCTGCCGTGCATACGGGCTCGATAACCAGGACCGCCTCGCTCACCGTCGACTATCGCTCGGTCACCCCGTTGAACACCGAACTATCGGTGCGCGGACGGACCGAACGCAGAGAGGGACGCAAGGTCTACGTCCGTGCCACCCTGCACGACGGCGAACGACTCTGCGCGGAAGCGCACGGTCTGTTCATCGTCCTCGAGCCGGGCCAGCCTTGAACACATCGCGTCAGCTGAGCACAGTCGGCGGAACAGTGCATCGCACCCGGTCTGCCGAGTACGATGCGCACCGGGAACGGCGCGCATCCGGCAATCACCGCCCTGGGAAATGCGCTTCCCGATAGGCGCCGAACCGGACATCCACTTGCTGAGCGGTCAGCCCGAAGTCACCGAGTGTGTATCGATGCGCCGGGCGCGCCGCGCCCGCGGTGTTCTCCACGTGCAAAGCGGCCATCGCCGCAGTCGCTTCCTCTGTGAGCGAAAGACCGAAGTGCCGATAGATCGACTTCACTGTGCCGATCGGATCGGCGACGAACTCGTCGTAGTCGATATCGCAGAACTGCGCCGGATCGTATCGCTTGCGATCGGCGAGGAAACGGTCCGCGCCACAGGCCCACAGATCCAGTTGCGTCGCGCCGACCACCGGTCCTCGAAACTTATCCGACCAGCCCGCCGAGGCCTGCTCGTTGAGGCTGCACACTGACGCGATAATAGTCCGCGGATCGCGATGCATCTGGATGACCAGCGCATCCGGATAGACCTCGAGCAGCGCCTCCAGCGCGAACAAGTGGCTGGGGTTCTTGAGCACCCAGCGTTTCCCGGCGTCCGGCAGCCCGATCAGCTGGAGGTTACGCCGGTGCCTACGGTAGGCGGGAGCCCAATCCTGGTCGCGCAGCCACTCGGAATAACGAGGCAGGTAGGCCAAGCATTCATAGGACACCGACATCGCCGACTGCCTGAGCAGCTGCCAGCACTCCTCGACCTGATCCGCCGAGATATGGTGCACGCCCATGAATTCCGGATGCTCCACATGGTGTTTGTCATAGGCGGCCGCGATGCGTTGATACATCGGGTTGCTCGTCCAGGTCTCGCGCGGCGGACGCGGCTGCGGCATCTCGGACAGCCACATCTCCAGCCCCTGATGCGCCGGGTCGGCGTTGAGCAGCCGGTGCACCGCAGTCGTGCCGGAACGCGGCAGACCGGTCACGAAGATCGGCCGTTCGATCGCTACCGCGGCATGTTCCGGAAACTGCCTCCATGCCGCCTCGCTGAGCAGCCGGGCGATCAGCGCACCGCGCAAAAATGCGCGGTTCACCTTATTGCCCAACGGAGTGAGTTCGGCATCCTGGGCATAGGATTCGAGCAATACGGACAATCCCTCGCGGTAGTCGTCGGCGCCGAAGTCGTCCAGCCCGACCACCTTGGTCGCCGAGGCGTGCAGATCATCGATGGTTCCGACATCGTCCCTACCGATCACGGTCATCTCCTCTGTGTGTGCGGGACTCCCGCAAATGTGTGTGCTGGACACCCGCAGCGCGTCGCGATAGTGCGCACTGCGTAGTGGAGGTTCACGCTGCCCGCCTAGTGGTGGTACTCACCGGCGTTGACATCCAGGCACGCGCCGGTGATCGCTCGCGCCATGGCGGAAGCGAAGAACACGACGGCGTCGGCAATCTCGTCGGGTTCGGGCAGTTTACGCAGGTCGAGGGTCTTCGCTGTCTCGGCGTAGACCTCCTCGACGGTAATCCCCCGCTGTTGAGCGAGGTAGTTGAAGTACCACTTCAAGTTGTCGGCCCAGATATATCCGGGCGCGATGGAATTCACCCGGATACCCTTCGGCCCGAGTTCGGTAGCCAGACTCTGCGCCAAGGCGAGTAACCCTGCCTTGGCCATCTTGTACGGTCCGAACGTTCGCCGCGAGTGTCGCAGCACAGCCGAGTTGATCATCACCACCGACCCCTTGGACTCGGCGAGAACAGGCACGAAAAGCCTGGTCAAACGCAACGCAGCTAGGACATTGGTCTCGAAGCCCGCCCGCACCTGAGCCAGGTCGACATCGGCGAGGTCAGCGATCGGCGGGATCGCGAAGGCATTGTTCACCAACGTGTCCACCTTTCCGAATGTGCTGTAGGCGGTCTCGACGAGTTGCGCAGCCGCGGCCTCGTTGTCGATATCGGTCACAGCGACCACGGCTTGTCTGCCGAGCTCGGTGATCTCTTTGGCCACCTCGGTCAGCCGTGCTTCGGTCCGCGCGGCAAGCACGATGTCGGCACCGGCTTTCGCGCTCTGCACAGCGATGGCGCGTCCCAGCCCTGGACCGACACCTGAGACCACAACTACTTTGTCCCGCAACAACATCAGCCGAGCATCCTCTCCGCGACTGCCACCTGACGCGCCTCGATACGAGCGCGCCACTGCTCCGGCGTGACGCGCGCCTGGTCGTAGAACGGCAGGCGCTCGGGCAGATCGGCGATCGGCGCTATGTCCACAGCAGGCCCGTCGTCGGGCTTCATCTCCCTGGACAGCCGCTGCCAGCGCAATTGCAAGTATCCCCGCGCGTGGCCGGTGCGTTCGATCCAGTTGGCCAGCCCTGGATCGCGCTCGCTGACCACCAGCCGAATCATCCCGTCCGGATCCACCTGTGCCTGGTCAGCGGTGAGACTGGTCTGATGGTTGATGTAGTCCAGCGACAAATACCACATGCTTCCGAGCTGAAAACCCTGATACGGCGCGTCGGATTTCGGCACCGTGATGATCATCGCCTGGTCGTCGTCCAATTCATAGTGCCCCACGGAGGAGAACTGAGTACTGAGGCCACCTGGCGTCGGCCTCGGCTCCGTCATCGTGTTCACCGGCAGGTTCAAATAGAACCACTCAGGGAAAGCTAGAAAGGTCCGTAACCGCGACACCAGCATCTTGCCCGCCACGCAATACCTCTTGGTCAGTAGGTCTTTGGTCAGCGGCGGCGGTGCGGCGCCGATCCGGTCGGCCCGCTGGATACGGATCGTGCCCGGCTTCTCGGTCGTCCAATCGCTGTAGACCTCCCGAACTATGAGCATCGCCGCATCGGAGCCTAGATGCACATAACCGGGGCTGGCCGCCTCGGGACCGAACCGGAGTTCATAGCGCCCCTCCGCATCGAGATCGAACGCGCGATCGTCGAACGCGGTGAGACTGTCGGGTACCTCCACCGGCGAGTAGTCGCCATTGAGCACCTGGAAGCTCAGGTCGCGGGTGGTCCCGCGAGTGCCGGTCACCACGTACTCCGCGTCCGGCCGCAAGTAGGAGTGGAAGTACAAGGTGTCCGGATTGTCCAGTCCCATCTTGGTGTACGGCCCGGTGGACTGCACGAAGAACGGGAAGTCTCGCTCATAGGCCCATGCCATCTGCAACGACGCACGGATGCTGCCTGCCAGATAGTCGTAACCCTCGACGAGGTCCTGTTCGGTGCGGATGTGCGCGGCCTCGGTGATGATCTGCTCGGCAGCGGCGATGGCGTCCGCGAACGGCTGTGTCAGCAAAAGGCACTCTCCATTGTTCCAAATATGTACCACTCTGGTACATTTCTATACAAGAAAGATTAGAACTTGTTCTAGGAGTGGTCAATGCCCGCACAGTTAGGAGCACCGGGGTCAGGAGTCGGCCGCCGGTCCGCGCCCACCGCACGAGTGATTCGAGTCCTGGATTTCTTCGTCGAGCAGCGCGGCAAACGCTTCGGCCTCTCCGAGCTGGCCCGCGAGCTGGATCTGGCCAAACCGACGTGCCTGGGCATCCTCACCGAACTGACCGCGGGCGGATACCTGGTGCGCGATGCCGACCACCGCACCTACGGCCTTGGTCCCGCGCTGATCGCGGCGGGCCGGGTCGCGCAAGACAGCTTCGCCATCTCCGCGTTGGCCCGCGTCGAGCTGGAGAAACTCACCACGCGCTATCGCACGACCTGCACTGCTTCCGCTGTAGTCGGCGAACAGATCATGGTGCTCGAAAGCACCGGACCCGGCTCGGTCAAGGTGGGCGCGGCATACCATTTCGCGCCGCCGGTCGGCCTGATGTACGTCCTCTGGGACACCGAAGCGGCCTTCGACGCCTGGCTGGCCACATCGCCCGTAGTGCCGGTGCGACAGGATGAAGCGCGCCTGCGTCAGGTCGTCGCCGAATGCCGCGCGCGTGGATTCCTGGTGGAGAGCATGACCACCGCCGGGCAGCGGCTGTATTCACTACTAGCTGGAGTCGCCGGCCGAGATCTCCCCTCTGAACTGCGCGAACTCGTCGGCGAGCTGGTGACGACCCTCGGAGAGCGGGTCTATCTGGGATCGAATCTGCGGCCTCGCAAAGAACACGCGGTGAGCCTGCTGGCCGCACCGACCTACGGCGGCGACAGCAGGCAGAACATGGTGCTCACGATGTATGTCGGCGCCTCGATCACCGGGGCCGAAATCGCCAGGCGTGGCGCCGCGCTGGTAGCGGCCGCCGACGCGGTAACCGTGCGCTCGGGCGGTCGCAAGCCATTGACCAATGGCATGAACGTGTTCTAATTTTTTGATGTGAGCCAGTACACAAAGTCGACGGCGAGCACCTACGAGCTTCCCCATCTGGACGCGCTCGAGGCCGAGTCGGCACATATATTCCGTGAAGTGGCGGCGACATTCGAACGCCCAGTGTTGCTGTTCTCCGGCGGCAAGGATTCAGTGGTGATGCTGCACTTGGCGGCCAAAGCCTTCTGGCCTGCGCCACTGCCGTTCCCGGTGCTGCACATCGATACCGGACACAACTTCGACGAGGTGATCGCCTACCGCGACGCGACAGTGTCGCGCCTGGGATTGCGACTGGTAGTCGGGCTGGTGCAGGACGATATCGATGCGGGGCGCGTAGTCGAAGAGAGCGGACCACGTGCTTCCCGCAATCGGTTGCAAACAGCAACGCTGCTGCGCTCGATCCACAAGGGATCGTTCGACGCGGTCTTCGGCGGCGCGCGCCGCGATGAGGAGAAGGCCCGCGCCAAGGAGCGGGTGTTCAGCTTCCGCGATGAATACGGCCAGTGGGATCCACGCAGTCAGCGCCCTGAGCTATGGAACCTGTACAACGGCAGACATCGAGTGGGCGAGCACATCCGGGTGTTTCCGCTGTCGAACTGGACCGAGCTGGATATCTGGAGCTATATCGCCGCCGAGGACATCGAACTGCCCCCACTGTATTACGCACACCGCAGGCCGGTGGTGCAACGCGATGGGATGCTTTTGGCGCACACCCGTTTCCTCACGCTGCTCGACGGTGAGCGCCCCTATACGGCCACCGTGCGCTTCCGAACTGTCGGCGACGCGACCTGCACCGGGTGTGTCGAATCCACCGCAGCCACTCCCGCGGAGGTGGTGGCCGAGGTCGCCGCCGCGCGAGTCACCGAGCGCGGCGCCACTCGCGCCGACGATCGCTTCTCCGAAGCAGGCATGGAAGACCGCAAACGCGAAGGCTACTTCTGATAGGGCTACCGATGACAACCACACTATTGCGCCTCGCCACCGCGGGCAGCGTCGACGACGGTAAATCGACCCTCATCGGCCGGCTGCTGTTCGACTCCAAGTCTCTCTTCACCGACCAGCTCGCCGCGGTGGAACGCACCAGCCGTGAGCGCGGCGACGACTACCCGAACCTAGCCCTGCTGACCGACGGCTTGCGCGCCGAACGCGAACAAGGCATCACCATCGACGTGGCGCACCGTTATTTCGCCACGCCCAGAAGAAAGTTCATCATCGCAGACACCCCAGGCCACGTGCAGTACACCCGCAATATGGTGACCGGCGCCTCGACCGCCGATCTGGCGCTGATCCTGGTGGATGCCCGCAAGGGTGTGGTGGAGCAAACCCGCCGCCACGCCTTCCTGGCCGGTCTCCTCGGCATCCCGCATCTGGTGCTGTGTGTGAACAAAATGGACCTGGTCAGCTGGTCGCAACAGCGATTCGAGGAGATCCGAGAGGAATTCGCCCGGTTCGCCGCCAAACTCGACGTCTCCGATCTCACCTTCGTGCCGGTATCAGCGTTACACGGCGACAATATCGTGCACCGAGGCACCGGCATGCCGTGGTACGAGGGCACTCCCCTACTACACCACCTCGAAGAGGTGCACATCGCCTCCGACCGCAATCTGATCGACGCACGTTTCCCGGTGCAGTACGTCACGCGCAAGCACGCCCAGGATTTCCGTGGTTACGCGGGCACTGTTGCGGGCGGGGTGTTCAAGCCGGGCGACGAAGTCACTGTACTGCCCTCCGGATTCACCACCACCGTCGAAGCGCTCTGGGGTCCCGGCGGCACAGCGATCCCAGAAGCGTTTCCCCCGCAAGCGATCACCATCCAGCTCACCGATGAGCTCGATATCTCACGCGGCGACCTGATCTGCCGACCGAACAACCGTCCGCACACCGGCCGCGACCTCGACGCGATGGTGTGCTGGTTCGCCGAGGACACCCAGCTCACCCCTGGCGCGACCTACACCATCCGGCACACCACTCGTGCGGCGACCGTCGAAGTCCGTTCCCTGGACTACCGGCTCGACGTCAACACCCTGCATCGCGATGAACACGCGGAGTCATTGTCGCTCAATGAGATCGGCCGGGTCCAGTTGCGCACCCGGCAGACGATGCTGTTCGACCCGTATCGGCGCAACCGAGCCACCGGGAGCTTCATCCTGGTCGACGACACCACCAACAATACCGTCGCCGCGGGCATGATCACCGGCCCTACCCTCCCCTCCACCCGCGTAGTCTGGCATTCCACCGCAGTCGGGCGGGACGAGCGCGCCACCCGCGGACTGACAGTCTGGTTGACCGGCCTGTCCGGTTCCGGAAAATCCACCGTCGCGGTGGAATTGGAGCGTCGCTTGGTGGCCGCGGGCCGCCCGGCATTCCTCCTGGACGGCGACAACCTGCGACACGGACTCAACGCCGATCTCGGGTTCAGCGCGGCGGACCGGGTAGAGAACGTCCGGCGCGTCGGCGAAGTGGCCAAACTGTTCGCCGAAGCGGGCGTGGTGGCGGTTGTCTCGCTGATCAGTCCGTACCGGGCCGACCGCGACCGGGTTCGGGCCGCGCACGTGGCGGCGGGCATCCCGTTCCTCGAAGTGTTCGTCGATACCCCGCTGGCGGTCTGCGAAGCCCGCGATCCCAAGGGCATGTACGCCAAGGCTCGCGCGGGAGAGATCCGCGGCTTCACCGGCATCGACGATCCCTATGAGGCACCGGTCGACGCCGAGATCGTACTGCGGCCCGACCACGACGACCCGACTGCGATGGCCGCGACCATCATCGCGCGACTGACGCGAATGGATTGACGTCGAAGACCTCGGCAACCGAAGTTGGTAAAGAAGGTGATGGTCGCCAGGCTGCCGAGCTGCCGAGCATAATGTGACGGGAACCCGATCAGCATTCCGATAGACCCCCGATCGCCGCGCCGAGCGGGGCATGCCAGCAGTACTTTCGCCGATCGAGGATCTAAGGGGACCTGGGCAATATCGGTGTTCATTTCAGCCGGTCCAGCGCTTGCGCGGCCAATGGGTCGTCAAAGCCATGGTGCTGTATGAAGTGCACTGCCAGCTTCGCCGGTTCGGTGATCCCGGCGTCATCGGGGTCGAATTCGCGGACACGACTACCGATGGAGGTCGCCTCGAACCCCTTGGCGTCAAGTTCGATTCGTCGCAGACGTGCAGGCTCAGCTTCTCAGGGTACAATTCATCACCGTATTCTTTGTATTCCTGATACGGTTCGATGACCGTGCGGTCGCGGCCCATGCCCGGATGCGGTTCGGTGGCGCCCAGCGCTTGCATACCCAGGCGCAGTTCGCGCAGGGTGAGAGTGATTGCCGCGCTGACGCCTTCCCATGACTCCTGGTGCATCTGACCCCAGTTGAAGCCGGGACTGCCGGGGTCGCCGTTGCTACCCAGCCAGGTGAACGGCACCTCCGACAGCGTCGAGAAGTAGCCCCAGATCAGCTCTTCATCCCAGCCAGCGCGGCCTGGAACTGCCCCTCTGTCATAACGTTCCCGCTCGCGAACCTATCGAGCCGGTCCGACACCTGGTTGCTGCGGAATCCACGCGCCGGAGGCTACTCGCGCACTGGCCACGTATGATGCGATGTGCCGAACATGTCTCGAAAGGACTGGTTGATGCGGTCGACCCTGCTGTCCCGGCGTGATCTCGATTTCCTGCTCTACGAATGGCTGGATATCGAAGAGCTCACCAAACGCGAGCGGTACGCCGAACACTCGCGGGAGACCTTCGACGCCGTGCTCGAACTCAGCGAGCAGCTGGCTACAAAATACTTCGCGCCACACAACAAGCTCAACGACAGCAACGAGCCGACCTTCGACGGCGAGCGCGTCACGCTCATCCCCGAAATCGGCCGGGCGCTGGACGCGTTCACCGAAGCCGGGTTGCTCGCGGCCGCGATGGATTACGACCTCGGCGGCACGCAGCTGCCCATGACGGTCACGCAGGCGAGCTACGCCTGGTTCCAGGCGGCCAATCCTGGCACCGCGGCCTACCCGTTCCTCACCATAGCCAACGCGAATCTACTGCTTGCCCATGGTGGTCCGGAACATATCAAGAAGTTCGTCCGGCCGATGCTGGCAGGCCGCTTCTTCGGCACCATGTGCCTGTCGGAACCGCAAGCCGGTTCGTCGCTGGCCGATATCGTCACCCGTGCCGAGCCGCAGGCTGATGGCACCTACCGGCTGTTCGGCACCAAGATGTGGATCTCCGGTGGCGATCACGAACTCGGTGAGAACATCGTGCATCTGGTGCTGGCCAAGATCCCCGGTGGTCCGGCGGGCACCAAGGGGATCTCGCTGTTCGTCGTACCCCGCTTCCTGGTGGGCGACGACGGCGCCCTCGGCGAGCGCAATGACGTCGCCTTGGCCGGGCTCAATCACAAGATGGGCTTCCGCGGCACGGTGAACACCGTGTTGAACTTCGGCGAAGGGCGCAGGCAGCCCGGTGGCGCGCCCGGCGCCGTCGGCTATCTGGTCGGCGAACCGCAGCGCGGACTGGCCTATATGTTCCACATGATGAACGAGGCGCGGATCGGTGTCGGTCTGATCGCTGCCGCGCTCGGTTATACCGGTTACCTGGAATCGCTCGACTACGCTCGCACTCGCACTCAGGGACGGGCCAAGCTGCCCGCCGATCCGGCCGCGCCGCAGCGGCCGATTGTCGAACACGCCGATGTGAAGCGCATGCTGTTGGCGCAGAAAGCCTATGCCGAGGGTGCGCTGGCGCTGGTGTGCTATTGCGCGCGGCTGGTCGACGATCAACGCACCGCCGACTCCGAGGAGGATCGCCGCGCGATCACTCTGCTGCTGGATATCCTGACTCCGATCGCCAAGAGCTGGCCCTCGCAATGGTGCCTGGAAGCCAATAGCCTCGCCATCCAGGTACTCGGCGGCTACGGCTATACCCGCGAGTACAACGTAGAGCAGCACTACCGCGACAACCGGCTCAACCCGATCCACGAGGGGACGCACGGCATTCAGGGTTTGGACCTGTTGGGGCGCAAGGTGACTCAACTGGGTGGCGCGAGTCTGCTCGCCCTCGGCGGACGAGTCGATACGACCATCACCACCGCCCGCGCAAAGGGCGGCGAGGCGGCCGATCTCGCTGACGCATTGGATGCGTCGTGGCGGCGGCTGGTCGAAGTGACCGCTGGGCTGTTCGCCTCCGGCGACCTCGAGGCCGCGATGGCCAACAGCTCGGTGTACCTGGAAGCGTTCGGTCACATCGTCCTGGCCTGGATCTGGCTCGAGCAGTTCCTCGCTACCTCGGATCGGCCCGGCGACTTCTACGAGGGCAAACGGCACGCCGCACGGTTCTTCTACCGCTTCGAATTACCCAAGACCGCACCGGCGCTGGAGCTGCTCTCCCGCCTGGACACCACCACCGTGCAGATGCGGGATGCCTGGTTCTGAACACAACCCATTTAGATACACAAAATAAGATATGTATCATTTCGACGGTGACCGTCTCCAACCAGCGAACCACCCGCTCTCCCGGCCGACCCGCCTCCGCCACCAGGGCGCAGGTCATCGAATGCGCCCGTCAGGCCTTCCTGTGCGGCGCGCGCGTGGACATCCAGGCGATCGCCGGACAACTCGGACTCAGCCGCGCCTCGATCTACCGCTGGTTCGGCTCGCGGGACGGCGTGCTCGGCGCAATGTTGGCCGGGGAGTTCGAAACACTGCTCACCCACGCCGATACCCGCCGCCGATCCACCGGCGCCCGCCGCATCCTGGATGTGCTCCATCGAGTCAACTGCTGGATGAGCGACAACGAGCCGTTCCGGCGCTACTTCGAGAACGAGCCGCTGTCCGGACTGCGCATCCTGACCGCGAGCGACGGACCGGTACAGCCATTGGTCGTCGGCATGGTGCGAGAACTGATCATCCGCGTCGCACAGGAGGACGGCTACCGTCCACCACTGGAGCCTGCGCTGCTGGCCTACGCGCTGGTCCGGCTCGGTGAGGGGTTCCTGTACAACGACAATGTCGCGGGCATCCGCGGCGATGTCGACCGCTTGCACGAGGTGCAGGCGGCACTACTGGGCATTCCCGAGGCGATCACAGGCTAGAGGGGGGCTGTGTCGCAATCAGGTGAGTGCGCCGCTCGGTCCGCACTCACCTGTGTCGTAGCCATTGGTCGATGGCGGCGACCGGCCTGACAGCACCATCGCGGCAGACAACGGCAATGTACTGATGAGCTCACATGATCGTCGAATCGACCCTCACCTACCACCGGATCCCATTGATGAGCTACCGCTTCGTCCGCTGGATTGCGGGACGGGCCGACCGGATAGCAGGATCGGCCCCATGGCGGATTCGAGTACCGTGCCGAAGGCCGGATGCGTGAGCGAACATGCGCGATTCCGGGACCGGGCGGAAATGGTCGTGCTACCGGGCGATCACCGCGCATGGGTGGTGGGCGCATACGACGATGTCGCCCGGTTACTGGCCGATCCACGGTTGGCTCTGAACAAAGTTCACTCCCGCGACGGGTACAAGGGATTCTCGCTGCCGCCGTCGCTGGATGCCAATTTGCTGAACATGGATGGCACTGATCATGCGCGCATCCGGGCGCTCGCAGCACCGGCGTTCACTCGCCGATCGGTCGCCCAGCTGGATGCGATGGTGGCCGACATAGCCACCCATCATGTGAGCACACTCGCCGCGGATGGAACGGTCGATCTGCTGACCGAGCTATGTGTGCCCATACCCGCGACCGTGATCGGTCGGTTACTGGGTGTGCCGCCGTCATTGTTCACGCCGCTGCGCGACGCCGCGACCGCGATGGTGTGCTTCGACGCCGAATCACCCGAGTCGCTTCCACGGCTGGTTACCGCAGTGGGATTCTTGACCGAGACCTTCGAAGAACTGGTCCGCGACAAGCGTGGGTCGAGTGCCGACGACGGACTGATCAGCGAGTGGGTGCGGGCTGTCGATGGAGGCTCGTCACTATCGGACGAGGAAGTAGTATCGCTGACGTTCCTACTGATGATGGCCGGGATGGAGAATGCGGCACATCTGCTCGGGAATGTCTTCGCCGCCCTGCTGAACGCACCTGAGGATCCGAGGGCCGCATGGTCGAGCAGGAAGCAGTCCCTGGTCGAGCAGGCCAACCCCGCACCCTTCGCCATCCGTCGCTTCGCGCTAGCGGACGTGACTGTCGGTGACGCGGCCATACCCGCGGGCGCGACTGTGCTGTTGTCGCTGGTCGCGGCCGATACCGACCCACATCGGGGGCAGCGGCCGAGCCTGATGTTCGGCCGAGGCCCGCATTACTGTCTGGGTGCGAGGATCAGCGAGGCGGTGCTCGACGCCGCGGTGACCGCGTTCACGGCCCGGTGGCCGCATGCCCGGCCGGCTGGGGCGGTCGACGACTTGGTCTATCGGGACTCGTGGCGCACACACGGGTTGACCGCGCTGCCAGTCGTTCTCGGCGTTGGCACGCCTGCGTAAGAAGCCGGGCAGTGACCGCCGTGTCGAATCGTCGGTTGTACCGTTGTCCGGGCATGGCCGAATGCTGGGCACTCGGCTGATGAGACCGCCGCAGCCGATCGCTTCGCCGCCGAGGTGTAGTGCGATCACCGGCACCCGATGCTCCGACCGAGCCACGGCTGATGTCAGCTGAACTGCTGGTAGGTGAGCCGGATACCCTCCGCGATGGTGGTGGTCGCGGTCCAGCCCAGTTCGGTGGCCGCCTTGGATGAATCGATCGCACCATAGCGCCATTCGCCGGAGCGGGGATCGGCATGGATAGCCTTGATAGCGGTGCCTGCGGCAGTGTTGACCGCTGCGAGCAGCTCCAACACGCTGGTGCCGCGACCAGTGCCGATATTGAACACTGATTCGATGCCGTTGTACCCGGTGGCCGCTTCGAACGCCCGAACCACGTCGGCAACGTAGACGTAGTCTCGAGTCTGGAGCCCGTCGCCGAAAATAGTCGGAGTTGCACCGCGCGCGATCTGTCCGCAGAAGATCGCGACCACCCCCGCCTCACCGTGCGGGTCTTGACGTGGACCGTAGGCATTGCCGAGCCGCAGCGAGGCATGGTTGGTGCCGTACAGTCGGTTGTACAGCGAAAGATACTGCTCAGCACTGTATTTTGAGATGCCGTACGGTGCGTGGGTCTGCGGGAGCACAGTTTCCGCGGTAGGCAGGGGAACGCCGTCGCCGTACATCGCACCACCAGTGGAGGCGAAAAGGACTCGAGCCCCGACCTGGCGTGCGGCCTCGAGCACATTGACAGTGCCGAGGATATTCGCGGCGGCGTCGGTCCGTGGGTCTGCGACCGAATGGCGGACACTGATTTGCGCGGCCAAGTGCAAGATCAGCTCGGGTGCCTCGGCTGCGACAATCCGGTTCATCGTGTCGGCGTCACGAATATCGGCTTCATAGAGAGCCGCGGCGGCAGGAATCCGGGTTTTGTCGCCGGAGGACAGATTGTCGATCACACTGACCTGGTGACCTCGGTCGATATAGCGGTCGAGCAGATGTGATCCGATGAAACCGGCGCCACCGGTGATCAGCACGCGAGTCATGAAGCCTCTTTCATAGCAGGAAGGTCCGCGCCACGATCGTGCCAGGCCGGTTCCCGCGCCGTCGCGCGGAGTCCTCGGCTGCCTATCGCGCTGTGTCGGTCGGTACTGTGTGTCGGTCAGTACTGTGTGTCGGTCAGTATTGTGTATTGATGTGACCTGGTGTCCAGGTACCTGACCGCTGAACATATTCGATCGACACCCGCGCCGGACCAGCACTGGGATCCAGTGGAATGTAGCGTTGCAGCGAGCCCCAATCACGGTCCCATGTGTTGTTCAGATAGGTGGGCAGCGTCTCCGGACGCAGCAGAAGCTGTATCCAGCCAAGAGGACCACCACCATCGTGGCCCTGCCATAGATCGGTGATCGCCGCCCCATCGCGATCGGGCAGAATCCGGTAGGCCGGGAGCACGCCGACACCGGCATAGGTCGGCATCAGCCGCTGGCAGGGATAGCTCAACCCGACTGTCCAATCCAACAGCACCGGCGCCTCGGGCCCCACCACGGCATTCAGCGTTCGAGTCTGCGGAATACGCGGCGGAGTCACCGCCAACCACTGGTCCTTGTCGGAATTGCTATCGCTTGCCACGATCCGGACAACATCCGCCTCGACCGGCAGCTGATCCAGCGGGATACGGAGATTGCGCCACGACGGCGCGGGCCCGATATCGATCGGCACGACCTTCCCTAGAGAGGTGACACTGCCATCAGGCTGCCGCCGCCCGTATTCGAGCCGAACATCCTGTCCGGGGCGGGCCATGCCGTACCGGTCGACCGATCTGATGCGCCCCGCGGCAGCGATAGCGATGATCTGGCCGCGCTCCGCGGCGGTCGCGCCGGGCAGCTGATACCAGTCGCTGATCAACTCGGCAGGCACCTGCTCGCCGTCTCGGTAACTACCGAGCACCGGTGTGGTCGTGGGCTCCAGACCGAAGGGCAGCGGGACGCTGCTGCCGTTGATCCCGGTGCTGGAGGGACCGCCGGATTCTGTTCCAGCCACTTCCTGCTCGTTATCCGGATTCTTGACCGAGTTCGCCAAACTCGTGTCTGTCTCGGTTTCCTCCGAAGTGAGATCGGCGGCGACTCCGTTGTTCGTGAACCCGGTCGATCGGGTGCCTGCCAGCGCTGTGGCGATGTCGCCGCTGAGCGGTCGGAGCATGGAGGCATTGGGATCGGTCTCGACCAGTACTTGATCGGCGAGGCCGCATCCGCCGGAGAGCTCAGCGATATTCGATGCCGCAAGTGAGAACGACGGATACTGCGCCACAGTCGCTTTCGCGAACGACAACACCTCGAAGGCCACCATGGCGGCGGCAGCGACCACGAGTACCGGGATACGGCCGAGGCGCGGGGCGGTCGGGGCGGGACTGGTATGCGACGGACGGATATGGAGCCAAGCCGCCGCCGCCAGTGCGAGCACGGTCATACCTGCGAAAAAGGTGGACAGCCCCTTACCGAGGATTTCCGGTGGGATGGTTTCCCACGGGACTCCCCAGGAGGATGCGTACCAATAGCCGTTCGTGCCGACGAACGACATCGCCAGGAGGAAAAAGACCGCTGCCGCGAATAGCGCGCGGTTGCGCAGCGGGCGCATCACCCGTGGGCTCACGGCGACTGCGGTCAGCGCGGCGAGCGCTCCGGCCAGGCCTGCGTACACACCGAAGTGGTGGGTCCACTTGGTCGGCGTGAACATCATCAAGATCATCGCCCCGAACGTGATGCCGACGAGCCGCTGCGCAGGCCCGTTCGCGGTGCCGGGAATACGCCCGCCCCGACGCAGCATCGTCACCAGGCAGACACCCGCGCCGAGTACCAGCACGAACACCCCGAATCGCCGAGTCAACGAGCCGTCCGCGTTGATCTGGAGCAACCACTGGTATCGGAGATACTCGAAGAACCATGGCTCGCCGGGACCGATGAGACCGTGCACATGCGCCATCTCACGGACCCCAGCGAGTGTCTGGTCTGCGAACACAGCGGTGAGCACCACGAGACCGGAGGCGAGCAGCGGGACCAGCAACGGAAGGTAGCCGACAGCCCTGGCGCGGTGCACGAGGATCTGGGTGAGCCGACGAGCGCCCGCGAAGAGAGCGGCGAAGCAGATGAGACCGGAGGGCCCGACGGTGAGGGTGAACGCGCCCACGATGAGCGCCACTGCCGCGGGGAGCAACCGCCGGGATGCGATGGCCCGCTCGACGGAGCACCAGGTCAACAGCACGCCCAGCGCGACAATGGGTTCGGGACGCAAGCCGTTGTTGTACGGCAGCCAGAATGCGAGAAAAACCAGGGCACTGGTCCACACCGCGATTCGGTCGCCGCGCACAGCAGCACCCAATCTCGGCATGACCTCGCGACTGATCACCCACCACGCGACGATGCCCGCCACTAATGCGGGCAGTCGCATCCATGGACTGGCCGTGGACAGCTTGGCCATCCAGGCCAGCAGGTCGTAGTACGGAGTGCCGATAGGGGCTTCGGTAACTCCGAACCAGCGAAAATAGTTCGCCATGTAGCCCGAGCTCTCGGAGGCGCGGGCCATACCCAGCTGGTATCCGTCATCGGAGGTGTTCGCGCCGATGAAATGCCAGACCACAAGCGTGGTCACGACAAGGGCGTCGACCGGCCGCGGTCGCCACCAGTCGGCGGGCAGGAACCGCCTGGTGGATCGTCCGTCGGCGGAGTCGAGACGATGCAGCATGGCGAGTGCTGCCAGCGTGGCGAGCAGGCAGATCGCGATCGCGATGAGCTTTAGTGCCGATGGTGAGGTCGTGAAGCGGGAGTCGACCTCGACATCGACGCGCAGCCCCTGCGGTGGCGCACCGGTCAGCTCGGTGAACAGTCCTACCACCTGGGGGCGGAGATCGGTGGTGAGCGTATTACCCGGAACAGCAGTACCACCAATGCTGTTCACCGTCGCGCGTTGCTGATCGATAGCGACCGTGAGCACACACGACTGTCCGGCGACCGAGCTCAGGGGAGCCGACCACAGCAGCGTGTCGCGCACGACGACATCGACTCGTCCTGGGCGGTCGGCCGTGTCCGGTACGGTCTTGACGACAAGCCCGTACCGATCCATGTCCGGCGATTGCCTAGCAACCGTGGACAACACGACACCGCCGGACGCCGACAGCGCGTCGAACGCGGCACATGGGATCTCGGCCGATAGTTCGGTCGGAGCATAGGAAACCAACGGTGACGTCACCGATGAGACCGTCCCCGCCTGTGGCCACGAAATACTCGACTGCTCTTGGCGAACCGGAAGAAACGGAATCGATAGCGCGATAGCCACCGCCACGACTCCGGCGAGGACAGCCCACAGCCGCGGCCGACCGAGGGAAGAAGCGACGTCAGTTGCCGAATTCCCCCGGTGCGCAGGCCTCGGAACAAATACTCGCTCTTCGCCCTTGCTGAGAATCACAGCTGCGGATGCTACCGCGCAGATGACCGACCAGCATGGTCGCGACAAGGCATCGAACGCAGTGCTCGCGTACCCGAGCGGAAATCAGTCGCGGTCCAGCACCGCCCGCAGGAATTCACGAGTACGAGGCTCACGCGGATCGGTGAAGATCTGCTCCGCGGGCCCCTCTTCGACGATACGCCCGGCGTCGAGCATCATCACCCGGTCGGATACCTCACGCGCGAAACGCATTTCGTGCGTGACGCAGAGGAAAGTGATGTCGGTGGTGGCGGCGATATCCCGGAGCAGACCAAGCACTCCGGTCACCAGCTCCGGGTCGAGCGCGGAGGTCACCTCGTCGAGCAGGAGCACATCGGGGTCCATGGCCAGTGCCCGCGCGATCGCCACCCGCTGTTGCTGGCCGCCGGACAGCTGGGTCGGCCGAGCCATCGCCTTCTCCGATAGTCCGACCATCTCCAGCAGCTCGAGCGCCCTGGCCTCCGCGACATCCTTGGACCGGCCGAGCGCGCGGACCGGGCCTTCGGTGATGTTGCGTAGCACGTTCATATTCGGGAACAGGTTGAAATGCTGGAACACCATGCCGATCGAGCGCCGCGCCCGACGCAGGTGAGCCTCGTCCGCGGGCACCAGGCGATCACCTTTGCGCATATGGCTCAGCAGGTTTCCATCCACCTCGATGGTGCCCGAACTCACCCGTTCCAGCGTCATCAGCAGCCGCAGCACTGTGGTCTTCCCGGAACCCGACGGCCCGATCAGACTGACGAACTCGCCCGGCGTGACAGTGAAATCGAGCCGGTCGAGGCAGGAGACCTTGCCGTAGGACTTGACCACATCGGCGAACCGGATCATCGGCGCCACGGGTTGCCGATCGGCTCGCTCCTCGACGAGTTCGGGGAGCGCGCGGGTATCCACGGGCTCACTTTGCTTCGATAGCTCCGACACGGAGTTGCACCTTTCGTACCAGAATCGAGCACGGATAGCTCAGTGCGAGGAAGGTGAGCCCGACCGCCAACCAGGCCTCGGGCCCGGTGCCACCGGTGTCGGAGGCATACGCGGTTTTGACCTGATACACCATGTCGAGGATCACGATCGAAGACAGCAGCGGCACCTCCTTGAACATCGCGATGGTGTAGTTGCCGAGCGCGGGTAGAACTCGGGGAACTGCCTGCGGCAGAATGACATCGGTCCAGGTCCTTACCCTGGGCAAGCTCAGTGCGGTTGCCGCCTCCCATTGCGCGGCGGGCACCGCGTCGATCCCGGCCCGGTAGACCTCGGCGGTATAGCAGGCGTAGTGCACGCCCAATGCCAGCACGCCGACCAGCAACCGCTGGGTATCGATCGGCAGCGCGTCGAACACCGCGGGACGGACCACCCAGTAGAGGACGAAGATCTGCACCAGCAAAGGAGTACTGCGCACGAATTCGATGAATGCCCACAGCAGTTGGTCCACCACTGGTATCCGCATCCGCCGGATCATCGCGAAGATCAGACCGAGCGCGTAGGCGACCAGCGAACCGAGCACAGTGAACTGGATGGTGACGAGCAGCCCGTCCCAAATATAGGGGAATGCTTCGAAGAAGCGATCCCAGCGCCACTTCTCCATCAGCCGCTCACCGCCATCTTCCAGCGACGCGACCGGGTGGGCAGACGCCTGCCGATCCGCCGGGCCGCCAGTCTTTCCAGCACTCGCATGATCAGGGTGATCACGATCGCGAGCAGCAGGTAGCACAGCAGCTCGATGGTGTAGATGACACCGAGCTCTCGGGAGAACGCCGGAACCGCGCGCAGCTCATCGGCTTTCTTGAAGATCTCCGGCACGGCGATGAAGCTCAACAGTGCCGTACCTTTCAGCAGCTGGATGAACAGATTGTTGAACGAGGGCAACATTTCGACCACCGCCTGCGGCAGAATGACCCGCCACATCCGCTGCGGCGCGGACAGATTCACCGCGATCGCGCCCTCGAACTGCGCACGCGGTACTGCGGACACAGCGCCGCGAACTATTTCAGCACCGTAGGCGCCATGGTTCAGCCCGAGCACCGCAATGCCGATCAGCAGCAGCCCTTGTGCGGTGGCACCGAGCGTAATACCCAAGAAAATCGGCACCGCCACCGCGAAGAAGAACAGCTGCACCACTTCCGAGCTGCCACGGAAGCCCTCGACATACAGTCTGGCCGGAACCCTCAGCCACGCAGAAGACGAGAGTAAGGCCAGTCCGGAGAGGAACGACAGCACCACAGTCAGGGCGATGCCGCCCACGGTCGCCCAGACCGTGAACGGCAAACCCGCGAGAATACGTTCCAGATAGACGTCGATATGCTCGGTCAAAGGTCAGGCCGCGCAGTATTCTTCGGTGGTCGCGGTCGGGTCGGGCTCGTTGGCCGCGGTCAGGCCGAACGGCTCGACCAGCTTCAGCCACTCCCCGCTTTCGTGCAGTGCGCGCAGCTCCCGGTTGAAGTCCTCACGGAACTTGTCATCGCCGATGCGGAAGTTGAAGGTACCGACATCGGGTTTGCCGCCGAACTGGAACGACGGCGTCACTTCCAGATTCGCGTCCGGGTTGTTGTGCACCAGCCAAGATGCGGTGACGTCGAGAAGCGCGCTGCCGTAGACGTCATTGTTGCGTACCGCGCGCAGGATGTCGTCCTGTTTGGCCATCGGCTCGATGAGTTCGCCCGGTACCCCGGCGGATTCGGCGTAGCCGTTCTCCACTGCGCCACCGAGAGTGGCGATCCGGACGTTCTCCCTGGTGATGTCCTCGAAGCGGTTGATATTGCGCGGATTGCCCTCCGGAACCAGGAACGCCGATCCGACCTGATAATCAGGAATGGCGAAGGCCGAACTCTCGCAACGCTTCGGGTTGATGAACATACCAGCGGCCACGAACGCATAGTTCTTGGCCCGCACCCCGTCGATGAGCCCGTCGAAGTCAGTGACCACGCCCTCGACTTCGTCGATACCGAGCTTCTTCAACACCGCCCGCGCCACAGTCGGGGCATAGCCGGTCAATTCCCCCTTCTCGTCGAGATAGGCCCACGGCGCTTCATTCGCGAAACCGACCTTGATCTTCCCGGAAGCTTTCGCATCCTCATACGTGACCGCCGCGCTGTCGCCACCCCCCAATCCACAGCCCGATACCGCCAGAGTCGCCATGGCGACTGCGGCGGCCATCATCCGGCGCAGTCCACGCCTCGGCTTCATTACCTGTTCCCGTTGGATCATTCGGTCAGTTCCTCGCATAACCCACTAAGGGTTTCGGGGAGATTTTAAGATCTACCGTTCATTTATATTAAGATCTGATGACGATACGGATGTCGTGCGCCACGTATCCACGTATATAGACTCACAAGACAGTGCCGAGAAGACTCGAAGGGGAACGGCGTGTTCGAACCTTCGAAGCCGACTGCGGCGAACCGAATCGGCAACAGAACAAGCCGACACCATCGAGTAGCCCGAGTAATCCACCTACCGTCGTGGTAGTCCACTAATGGAACACCGCAACGAGGCCAACGAGCGTCCTGCACTATTCGTCTCGGTGTTTTGGCAAGCCGCCACGGTAGCGATGCCGCTCGCCGCTGTTGCGGCAGTGTTGATCAGCGGACTCGTGAGCATGATCGAATATGAATTTCTCATGGCGCCCGATCCACCGCCGCACTTGGTTTTCGACATCGTTTCTGTTGTCGGACTCACCACGATAGCCAGTATCGCAGTACTGCTCGCCTGGCGGAGGACATCGAGAACGCTGGGCACGGCGGCAGGCATATCGACGACAGGCTTGCTGGTCCCCTTGGCCTTGCTGGTAGCAACATGAAGGGCTTACCGTCGAAATACGCTCGGCAGGGACTGGTTCGGTCCCGAGTCGTTCGTCGCCGTAGTCGTCGGTATGGGCTGCTCCGCGCTGTCTTACACAGACCTGGCTCTCCACGATGCTCTCTGGCCCATATACGGACCTTTTCTCGGGGGAGTTCTCTTGATCACGCTCAGCGCCGCGGGACTTCCGCTCAGCGACAGCCTTCGTCGGGCTGGTGCCGGGTTGTTGTCCGCATTCGCCGGATTCTTGCTGTTGACTCCTGGCTTTCTCACCGGACTCTTTCTCGATGCGATATTCACCATGCTGTGATGTGATCCCACTCGTCGATCGAGCCCCAGGATGCTGGTTACCGATGCGCGGCGGTGTAGGTGGCGATCTGGTGGCCGACGATACTGACGAGGTCGCCGAGCACGATATTGATGTCGGTGACGTGCAATCCCCAGTTGGCATTGGGAATAGCGCGCGGAAGCGGCATACCTGGGCCTGGGGTGACCATCAGCACATGGGCGCCGTTGGCATGCACGCACTGAGCGCGGTATCCGGGGGAAAGCTGTACCCATGGCGTGGCAGGCGGCGGTAGTTGCGGCCCATACGTGGCGACATCAGCCAGGCCCATGACTCCAGCAGGTGGTGTGCCGGGTCGCAGTGTGGTCGCTACCGCGAGGTCGTTGCGGCCCAACGACGCCGGGTTGGTACAGGCGATCTCGTATCCGGGGCCGTAAGGAGCCGGAGGTGAGCTCGCTGTCATCGGTACCCCGCCGAAGCGGGCGTTCGCGGGCGGGGTTTCGTCGAAGGTGGACCACGCCAGCACACAATGGGTCTGAGTAGCGGATTCGCATAATGGAAGCGACTTGAAATCGCCTCCTACGGTAGCGTTTTTCGGCACGACGACATTACCGCCCGCCAGCACTGCCGACACGATGCGCCCATTGGCCGCGGGGTCGGTTTCGATCTGCTCGGCAATGAGCCTGCGCAGCATCAGGGCGCCTTGCGAATGCCCGATGAGTACGATGCCGCGACCATGGTTGTCGTGTTCGAGATATTGCCGCCACGCGCGGACGACATCGCTGTAGGCGAGATCGGTTCCGGCCCGCACCTGATCCTTGAACATCGGACCGCGTTGCATGGCGAACAGCGTGCGTTGCCGATACACCGGCGCGTAGACATTGCAGAGCTGGGAGAATTGCGTTGCCTGCAATCGGGCCACACCGGTGAGCGCGGGGGTGATTTCCGGCCTGGCATTGAGCGCGGGGTCCGCCGACACCGTGGGATAGACATAGAAGCAGTCCACGTCGTGCGCGCGGGCCGGAGGCCGGTCGACGATCGCCTTACCGCTCGTGCCCTGGATCGTGATGCTCGAGTCGCCGCGGCATGCGTCGGTGGCCATATCGGGCCGGCAGAGCCAGGTGACCCGCCCGCCGGCGGACTCCCCGGCAACGGACTTCTCAGCATGTGCCGCGCCGACCGGGCCCACAGCGGCAGCCGCCGCGATCGCCGTCGTCACCGTAGCGATGCCGACTCGTAATCTCATATACCGTGCCGTTGTAGTTCACCTCACCAATAGAACCTATTTGCGGCAAACACTATTCACCACAGGGTGGTAGGGCAAACTCGATCCTGCCGGTCGCCGATGGCGGAGAGTATGTCGCACAGCGGAAGAGAATCCCATCTCGGAACCTCTACCTGCGATGTAAGGGCGGTGTGGATGTGCGGGCGTTATGAGCGGATGACCGCATGAGTGACAGAACGAACAACCCGCGACGTAAACGTTATCCGGAGTAAACCCGCAAAAAGGTCATCGATGAAGTCGAAACCTCCAGGTTCGCTATCGACACCCGCAGACGCCACGGCAGGCCAGATGATCGCCCGGACTCGACGACAGCGCTACAGCCGACTACCGATGCAATACGGTCAGCAGATCCTCGTAGGTGATCCAGCCGACCACCCTCGTGTGGTCACGGTGGTCCACGACGGGCAACCCGGTTCCGCCGTACCCGGCCAGTGCGGCAAGCGTGTCGTGGAATGTCGCGTCGGCGGTCACCGACGGCAGGTACTTCACCAGATGAGCCACTGATTCCGGTGAGCGCGGGTCGCCGAGCGCTTCGGCGACATCGCGGGCCGAGACGCATCCGCGATAGCGGCCGTCGCGGCCGAGCACAGGCAATATCCCGCGAGTGGACTTCTCCAGAGCGGTAGCCATGGTCACGAGATCCGCGGTATCGGGCAGCGGCTTGGAAACCCCGCGCGCGAGGTCACCCGCGCTGACGGTAGCGAAAGGACTGCGGGGCCGCTCGACATCAATGCCTCGGCGCAGCAATTTGCGGGTGTAGATGGTGTCCGCCGACAACAGGCGGGACACCTTCGTAGCAACGGCGACCGCGGTCATCAGCGGCAAAATAGTGGTGTATTCACCGGTCAGCTCGAACAAGATGATGACCGACGTGATGGGGGCGCGGGTCGCGCCGCCGAGCGCCGCGGCCATCCCGACCAAACCGTAGGCGCCCGGTGATTCGGTGACGGTCGGCAGAATGTGGTGCACAACCTGGCCGAAGGCGGTGCCTGCCATGGCCCCGATGAACAGGGTGGGCGCGAAGACGCCTCCGGATCCGCCGATGCCGATGGTGAGGCTGGTGGCGATCATCTTCCCGACCAAGAGCAGCACCAGCATGCCGAATACATATTTGCCCTCGACCGCGCTCTCCAATACCGGATATCCGACGCCGTACATCTGCGGCAACGCGATCAACACTCCACCCAGCACCAGTCCACCCACTGCGGGACGCGCCCACTCCGGACCGCGCCAAGCCCAGTCGCAGATATCCTCGACCGCATACAACACTTTCGAGAAGCCGACCCCGACCGCCCCGACCACTACTCCGAGCAGCAGATACAGCAGGTATTCGACCGGGTTGCGCACGGCGAAATCCGGCAGTGTCAGAAATGCCTCGTCACCGACCATGGCTCGACCGACGACACTGGCAGTGACGCTGGACAACACGACAGCGCCGAACGATTCGACAGCGAAGTTGCGCAGGATGAGTTCCATGGCGAAGAAAACCCCGGCCAGGGGCGCGTTGAATGTCGCCGAGATACCGCCGGCCGCACCACAGGCCACAAGCAGCCGGATTCGCGGTGTGTCGAGACGGGCCAATTGCGCGATGGCCGAACCGGTGGCCGAACCGATCTGCACGATCGGACCTTCCCGGCCGACCGATCCGCCGCCGCCGATGCACAGTGCTGAGGCCAGAGCCTTGAGTATTACCACGCGGGGTGCTATCCGGCCTCTTCGTTCGGTGACCGCGTACATCACCTCGGGCACGCCGTGTCCGCGGGCCTCAGGGGCGAACCAGTAGACCACCGGCCCGTAGATCATGCCCGCGACAACCGGCGCCAGCAGCAGGAACCACACACCGAGCCCAGGCCAGTGCGTCGAGGCGACCCGGCCGAGTCCGGCATAGTCACGATATCCGGTGAACAGCCAGGTGACCGCGATGATGAGGTACCGGAAGGCAATCGCCGTGAGCCCGGTCGCGGCACCGACTGCCACAGCGAGCAACAACATTCCGGACGAGCTCTCTCGCAGCCATCCGAACCATGATTCGCGCGACGGGATAGCGAGACGGAACCGATTCCATTCAGTTCCCTCGAACGACAACATAGTAGCAGTATGTAACAATTGCTATCTGCAACATAATCGATCAGCCTGAGCGGGGTTTCCCTAGCCTGTTCGACGTACCACCGCACGGTGCCGTTATTCGGGACGGCAGGATGGAGACATTCCTGCATGAACGAATGGAGATGGCGATGGCGCGACATCACGCGGCAGCCGAGGAGCCCGTGGATGAGATCACCGATGCCCTACTGACCGCATCCCGCCTCCTGGTGGCACTGTCCGCACGGTCGATCGCCCATGTCGACGAGACGATCACTATTCCGCAGTTCCGTACGCTGGTGATCCTGTCCACGCGCGGGCCCGCCAAGATCGCGACCCTCGCGGGCATCCTGAACGTGCAGCCCTCCACCGCGACCCGGATGGTCGATCGACTGGTCACCGCCGGGCTGGTCGACCGCAAACCCAATCCGGAGTCACGCCGCGAGTTGATCATCGAACTGACCACACACGGTCGCGAGATCGTCGCCGCGGTCACCGACCGACGACGCCAAGAGATCGCCGCGGTCGTCGACCGGGTACCGGTCGGCGACCGATCCGGATTAGTGCGCGCCCTGAACGCATTCAGCGCCGCAGGCGGCGAACCGAACGCGACGATGGCGCTCGACAGCTACCAACTCTGACCAGAGGGCCACTCTTCATACCTCGCACCGAGGATTCCGCGGAGCCGGACGCGCAACAATCGCTCATACCGGGTTCGAACGTCTGCCCAGCGCCTGCGCCGACGGCAGCGGCATCGAGTTCAGCGCCGGTCGGGCACACGGCCGCGGTCCATTCTCGAGGAATAGTGCGCAAAGCCGAATAGTGCATAAGACAACTGTTGTACACTGCTTCATACCATTAACATTGGGCATCCGCCCAATGCGAATGCCCAACGAGATCGACCAGATGCGATCGGCAATAGAGGAGCAGGCATGGTGACCGCCGCCGAGCAGGGCCGTGATACGCGTGCCCGGCTGATGGACGCGGCGATCGAATTGATCGCCGAGCGGGGCTGGGGCGCGGTGACAACTCGTCTCGTAGCCGACCGTGCCGGACTACGACCTGGGCTGGTGCACTACCACTTCCCATCGGTGCACGATCTGCTGATCGACGCGTCACTTCGCCTGACGCGGGAAGCAGGGGCCGCCATGCTGGAGCAAATCCTCCGACAGCCGGCCACGGCGGCGGTAGACCAGCTCCTGATCTCTATGACCCCCTACACCACCGACAACATGGACAACCGAGTTTTCGGTGAAATGTTTTTGGCGGCGACTCGTTACGAGCGACTACAGGAGGGGCTGGGCGCACTACTGCGCGAATTCCGCACTGCTGTCGCGGCATGGTTGCATGCCGACGGCGCGGTGGCCGATGCGGAAGCGACGGCCGCAGTGCTGCTGGCTGCTTTCGATGGGCTCATCCTGCATCGGCTGATCGATCCAAGTATGGGCGAGCTCGGTGTCGACGGCCCGCTGCGCCGGCTGACCGGGATATCCGAGACGGCGGGATCGGAGGGCTACCGGCATGGATGAACAACCGGCGACCACGCGTGGAGGCATTCAGCTGCGTGGGGTGCACAAGACCTACGGCAGCGGTGAGGCCACGGTCCACGCGCTGCGGGGTATCGACATCGATATCCCCGCTGGTGAGCTGGTGGCCGTGCTGGGCGCCAGCGGCTCGGGCAAGACCACCCTGCTCAATATCATCGGCGGCATCGAATCGGCTGACAGCGGCTCGATCATTGTCGCGGGGCGGGATATCTCGGATCAGCCGCCCGCCACCCTCGGCGAATTCCGGCGCGTCCATATCGGTTTCGTCTTCCAGTTCTTCAATCTCATCCCCAGCCTCACCGCCAGAGAGAATATCGAGGTGATCGTCGAGCTCACCGGTCGCGGCGACCGTGTGAGAGTACAGGAACTCCTGTCGGCGGTCGGACTGTCCGATCGCGCGAACCATTTCCCCGCACAACTATCTGGTGGACAGCAACAGCGGGTCTCGATTGCCCGGGCGCTGGCCACCGATCCGGATCTGGTTCTCGCCGATGAGCCTACCGGCGCGCTGGACGTTGCGACGGGCCGTGGCGTGTTGGAGCTACTACAGCAGACCACCCGAGCTGGACGCGGAGTGGTAATGGTGACCCACAATGAGGTGGTCACCGAGATCGCCGACCGGGTCATCCGCATGCGCGACGGTTGTATCGTCGCCACCGAACGCAACACCGCACCCCTCGACGCGGCCTCCGTACGGTGGTGATCGCGGTGTGGCCGATGAGGGACAAGGTGCTCAGGCGCAAGATCCGCCGCGATCTGCGGCGCAGGCCCGCGCAGGCCGCCGCGATCGCGGTAACAGTGATGCTGGGGGTATTGCTGTTCATCGCCAGCTACGACTCGTTCCGCAACCTGTCCGCTTCCTATGAGCGCACTTACACACGACTGCATTTCGCCGACTTCACCGCAGTCGGCGGCAATCCGGTAGCGATCGCGGCAGCGGTGCGTACAGCCGACGGCGTCGCCCAGGTATCCGTGCGTACCCAGGCCGATGTCCCCATGACGATCGGTGCGGCAAAGCTGGTCGGCCGGATCAGCGGGATGCCCGCGGGCCAGGGGCCGAATGTGAACGACATCTCGCTCACCGCTGGGCGGATGCCCGATACCGCGCGGCAGAACGAGGTTGTGATCGAACAGCACACCGCGAACACCTTCGCACTCGGTCCCGGTGACCAGTTCGGCGTCTTCGACGGTAACGCCTGGCAGGAGGTGACGGTAGTCGGCGTCGCCCGCTCACCGGAGTATCTGTGGCCTGCCCGTAGCCGTCAAGAGCTGTTCGCCGATCCGCACTCATTCGCGATCGTCTTCGCCAGGCAAGCAGAAGCACTGCGGCTGGCCGGGCAGCCGGGACCCAATCAGACACTCGTCGAGATGTCCTCCTCGACAACCGAATCCGAGCACGATCGGGTGGCCGCGCTCCTGCGGTCGGCGGGTGCCACCGATGTCACCACGCGGGCCGAGAACCCCTCGGATGCCGCCTTGACCGAAGATCTGAACGGATTCTCCGAAATCGCCGTCGGATTCCCGCTGCTGTTCCTGCTGTCCGCGGGGATCGCCGAGTACATCCTGCTGACCCGGCTGGTCCACGCCGAACGTCCGGTCATCGGCACACTGCTGGCCATGGGAGCGCGTCGGAGCACGCTGATCCGTCACTACATCACCTACGGCACGATCGTCGCCGCGATGGGCGGGCTGGCAGGCGTCCTTCTCGGTGCTGTCGCGACCTCGGCAGTCACCTCCGCGTATACCCGGACGATCGGGATCCCGGATACCGTGGTCGAGCACCGAGTATCCACGCTCGCGGTCGGGTTCGGCCTCGGGCTGGCCGCGGGTGGACTCGCCGCGCTCGCCCCGGCGCTCGCCGCGGCCCGCACCGCGCCGGCACAGGCCATGCGCGGCGACGGCACTCGCCTGGCCCGTCCCGGCCCGCTGACCCGGTTGTCGGCCCGATGGACCGGATTGCCCGCCGTGCTGCGTATGGCCTTGCGATCGCTGACCCGGGACCGCCGCCGCACAGTGGCCACGATGACCGGCACCATACTGGCACTGGTGCTCGTGCTGGCATCGGCAGGCATGGTCACCAGCATGCGCGCCGTGCTGGACGTGCAGTTCGAGCAAGTCGACAAGCAGGACGCGACCGTGGTAACGGCTTCCGCCGCCGATACGCACAGCGAACAGCTAGGCGCGATACCAGGCGTCGCCGAAGTGGAAACCGAGTCGACGGCCCCGGTTACGGTGCAGGCCGGGGGCGGAAGCTATACGACCGTGCTCACCGGGCTGCAGCCGAACACCACGATGCACGGATTCCGTACTGTCAGTGGCGCATCCGGCTTGCCCACCGACGGCGTGGTCGCCGGATCCGCGCTTACCGACCGGCTCGACGTCCGCGTCGGCGACACCCTCACGATCACCACTGCTTTCGGCGCCCCGCACCGAGTACGACTCGCAGCTCTGGTGGACGAACCGCTCGGGACCTCGCTCTATGCCACCAACGACACCGTCAGGACCATCGCGCCTACCGCACTACCTGGCTATCTGCTGCGCTTCCAGTCCGGCGCCGACCGCGATGCCATCCGCGCCGCCGTCACCGATCTGCCTGGCACGCTCGCCTATGCCGACACGCAGGCACTGCGGTCCCAATTCGACCGATTCCTCACGCTGTTTTGGATATTCGTCGCCGTCATGCTCATCTTCGGCGCGATCCTGGCATTCACGGTCATCTACGTGACTATGACCGTGAACCTGGCCGAACGCACCACCGAACTGGCGACCTTGCGGGCAGCCGGTGTACCCAACCGACGCCTCACCGCCGCACTCGCCACCGAAAATCTGATAGCCACAGCGCTCGCCGTTCCACTGGGGCTCGGCGCCGGGATTTTAGCCACCTGGGCGTTTCTCCGGTCTTTCAACAGCGACATGTTCACTCTGCACTTGTCTTTGGGGGTGCCCATGCCCACGCTGGCGATCGTCGCCGTTCTCGTGGCCGCCGCACTGTCACAGCTACCGGCCCTTCAGTTCCTGCGACACATCGATATCGCGCATGTCGTCCGTGAACGCGCTCAATAACAGCGAGGGAGAAATCGAATGGCAGCCGCCACATCCGCCGCCACATTCGGCGCGCGTGCGCTACGGACCCGCTGGGTGGTCCGGGCGCCGATCCTGCTCTACCGCGCGGGGTTCGGATTCCTGTTCGGCACCAGGTTGCTGATGCTCGAACACCTCGGCAGGCGCAGCGGTATCCGTCGATACGTCGTGCTGGAGGTTGTCGACCAGCCCGCTTTCGACCGGTACGTCATCGTCTCCGGCTTCGGTACCCGCGCGCAGTGGTACCGCAATATCCAGGCCCACTCGCGTGTGCGTGTCTGGAACGGATTGCGGCGCGGTGTGCCCGCCACCGCGACCGTGATGACCACCGCAGAGGCCGCGGCCGCTCTCGATGATTACATCCAGCGGCATCCTCGTGCCTGGAAGAACCTGCGCGCCACCATCGAACACGCCACCGGGGCACCAGTCGGCGCGTTACCGATGGTCCGGTTACGCGTCGATCACCGCTGAGACGGCTCGGTCCCCCGCTCGCACTGCCCGCTCCCCGCGTCTCATCCGGTTCGATCCCCACCCTCGTCTCCGCGCGGGGGGTGGGCACCGTCACCATAGTGCGAGACCACACTGTCCTCGGCATGCGTCCCGGCGGGCAGGCTATCCATCGGTTCCACCCGCAGCACCCGCGCGACGGGAACGTCGGTCGAGGAATGCAACACAATCGATAGCGCGATCGTCACGGCGACGAGGTCGAACACCACCTCGTTGTTGGGTATGCCCGATTGCAGGGCGAGCAATCCGTAGACCACCGACGCGAATCCTTTCGGCCCGAACCACGCCGCTGCCGCGCGCTCCGGCGTGGACAGCGGCGTCCGCAGCAGCGATATCAACATGGCGGCAGGCCGCACCAACAGGATCGCCAGCACCGCCAATGTCCAGTCACCGATACTCAAGTGCGACAAACGCTCCGGTGTGATCAGTGCGCCGAATACCAGCAATGCGGCGAACTTGGTCACCTCGGACAGCAGATCGCCGAACGGCTCGAACTGTTCGGCCGCCATATGATCCAGCGTCGCCAAGGTCGACCCGGCCATGAATGCCGCCAGATAGGGATTCGCGTGGGTCAGGTGACACGCTCCGTACAGGGTGACCGCGATGGCCAGCGGCCCCAATGCCTGTAGCCGGGGCTCTGCCGTGAGAATCGGCAATCGCCATGCCAGCGCGACCACTGCCGGAACAACGATTCCGAACACCACCCCCAGGACCAGTTCCACCACGATATGTGGTGCCCCGGATTCGTGATGTGCGGCCGTCGCCAGGAAGATCAGGACGAAGGGCAGTGCCAATCCGTCGTTGAGCCCGGACTCGATATTGAGCAACCGCCGCAACCGGAGCGGAACGTCGGTACGTCCTACAATCGCCGACGCGAACACCGGATCGGTCGGTGAGAGGATGGCGCCGAGCAGGAATGCCGTGGGCCAATCCAGTCCGGCCAACCAATGCGCCGGAACCGCGATCAGCACCATGGTCAGCGGCATCGCCAGCCCCAGTGCCCGCCCCGACAACCGCCGGCCTTCCCGCAATGCGGGCAGGTTCGCCCGCTGCCCATCGGTGAACAGCACCGTGAACAAGGCGACGTCGGCCAGTGCGACCACAAGCCCGTCATCCGGCGTGATCGTGACCAAGCCGAGCCCGCCCTGGCCGATCAGCGCACCCGCCACCAGGAACAGCAATGCCGTGGACAACACCGTTCGCGCGGCCACGCCGGACAGCGACACGCTGACCAGCAGTACCACTCCGAAAGCAAGAACCAGCACCATCACATCCACCATTCGCAGTCGAGCCCGATCCGCTGCTTCGCATCTATGCCGCAGGCCGGTCTTCCCGGTGCTCCCGCGATACGCATGTCGTACGTGCACCGGGGAGAATCCGTGCCGTGCTCTAGTCGCTGTGCGCGCCCGGCGACCTGGTACACGTGGCCGTCTACCGCTGTGACCGGTACCCCGAGCCCGAGCGGCGAGGAGATGACCGCCCGATCGCGTGGTGGCTCGAGGTTACCTTGCAGCACATCGACCAAGGTGCCACCACTTCGCTACCTGTGAGTTTCGAACAAACCAGCTGGTCGAGCCTTCGCCACCACCAGAATGCCATATAGACTGGCTGCGGCGTACATCGAGCTCTACCGTGGCCCGCCGACTCCATTGCCACAGCATGACGAGCGCATCCCCGGTCGGCCGGACACGATCCGTACGGCATGAGGAGAGCACCGTTGAGCAACGCCACGGCAAGCAGCGCGCCGAGGCACTCTGGGACCTGGGCGCAATGAACGATCGGGCCGGGCAGCGACAGCACGGCATGACCACACAGCAGCCCACTCATGCCGGAGCGGGCAGAGCATGAGCCGCGCCAAGGTACCGGTCGTACGCCGCCTCGGCCCACTCGGTCACCCGGCGCGGCTGACGGTCGCCGGATTCGCCGCAGTAGACCTGCTCGGCACGCTGCTGCTGACACTGCCCCTCGCCGCGGAGTCCGGCACGTGGACCGATGTGGTCACCGCTCTGTTCACCGCTACCTCGGCCCTCTGTGTGACCGGGCTCGTCCTGGTCGACACCTCGACCTATTGGTCTCCCTTCGGAGAGGCGGTAGTGCTCGGCCTGATCCAGGTCGGCGGACTCGGCATCATGACCGCGGCCTCGCTGCTCGGCCTGTTGGTCGCCCGGCGGATGGGCCTGCGCATGCAGCTCATCGCTCAGGCCGAAACGAGAGCACTCCGGCTCGGTGAAACCCGCCGGGTCGTGATAGGTGTCGTTTCGATGAGCCTGATCATCGAGGCGGCGACTGCGGTGGTGCTCATCGCGAACCGCCTCGCCACGGCGGGTGAGTCATTCGGTTCGGCCGTACACTTCGGTGTCTTCTACGCGATCTCGGCATACAACAACGCTGGGTTCGCCCTACACGACGACAGTCTCGTCCACTATGCCACCGACGCGTGGATCATTGTGCCGATCATGGTGGCGTTCATCTTGGGTGGTCTCGGGTTCCCGGTCGTGTACGAAGTGGTGCGCACCGTCCGCACCCGGCGGCGCGGCACCCGAATGCCCGGCTGGTCGCTGCACACCAAAGTCACCGTGCTCACCTACGCCGGCCTGGCCGTGGCCGGATTCGTCCTGGTGACCGCATTGGAATGGGGCAATCCCCGCACGCTCGGCCCACTGTCCCTGCCCGGCAAACTGCTCACCGGCGTCTTTCACGGCATCACCCCACGCACCGCGGGCTTCAGCTCTATCGATATGGGCACCGTGCATCCGACCACACTGCTCGTCAGCGACGTACTGATGTTCATCGGCGGCGGCAGCGCGAGCACTGCGGGCGGCATCAAGGTAACGACCTTCGCGCTGCTGGCATTCGTGATCTACGCCGAGATCCGCGGGCAACCGACAGTCCACGTGATGGGACGGCGGCTGGCTGCCGCAACACAGCGTCAGGCCATCACAGTGGCGCTGCTCGCAGTCGCGGTGGTGGTGGCCGCGACCATGCTGCTGCTGCGACTGACCAGGCTTCCACTCGACGTGGTGCTCTTCGAGGTGATCTCCGCTTTCGGCACCGTAGGCCTGTCCACCGGCATCACCGCAGACCTTCCGACCGCCGGACATCTGCTGCTGACCGCGATGATGTTCATCGGCCGCGTCGGACCGACCACTCTGGCATCCGCACTCGCTCTGCGTGAGTACGAACGATGCTACGAACTACCGGAGGAGCGACCCATCGTTGGCTAAAACACAGCCTAAAGTGCAGCCCAGAACACAGCCCAGAGCATTATTCGGCAAACCTCCCGATAAACTTCCGAAGCACCCGACCACTCGCGTGGTGGTCATCGGACTCGGCCGCTTCGGCAGCTCGCTGGCCCGTGAACTGATCACCCACGGCTCCGAGGTACTCGCGATCGACTCCGCACCACGTCTGGTGCAACACTATTCGCACGAGTTCACCCACGTCGCGGTCGCCGACACCACCGATCAGGATGCGCTCGAACAGCTCGGGGTTCCCGATTTCTCACACGTGGTCGTCGGGATCGGCGGCGATCTAGAGGCCAGTATCCTCACCACCTCACTGCTGGTCGACTTCGAGATCCCCCATATCTGGGCCAAGGCCACCAGTCGCCAACACGCCCGCATTCTGGAACGCATCGGTGCCCACCACGTGGTACTGCCGGAACACGATATGGGCGAGCGAATAGCTCATCTGGTCACCGGACGCATGCTCGACTACATCGAGTTCGACGAGGACTATGCGATGGTGCGCACCACCGCACCGCGCGCAGCCATCGGCATGACACTCACCGAAAGCGGGCTACGCCAGCATTTCAACGTCACTGTTGTGGCCGTCAAACGCCATGGCGGCGAATTCGCCTACGCCACACCGGATACCATGATCGTCGACGGTGACCAGCTCATCGTCGCCGGAAGCATCGCCTGCGTCGAATCCTTCGCCGAACTCGCCTGAACCCGTTTCACCCACCGGAGCGGGCAGAGCCGGGCAACACCCTCGTCAGCCCAGATACCGACCGAGATAGGGCGCCGCCTCGACCGGATGCTGCGCCTCGATACCTTCGTTGACAGTGCGGAAATCCCAACCCTCCCTCGTGCGCACCACAGTACCCATCACCAGTCCGGTAGCGGGTACACCGCTGAGCTCGTAGCGAGTGATCTCGGTGCCCGAGGAATCATCGACCAAGCGGCAGAAGGCATTCCCGATATCGGCGAAGGCATGACCGCTATAACAGGTCACCAGGAACAAAACAGTCGATACCTCCGGCGAGACCCTGGTCAGGTCGACGGTGATGACCTCGTTGTCGCCCTTGCCTTCTCCGGTGACGCTGTCGCCGTGATGACGCACCGAGCCGTCCTGCGACATCAACTGCTCGTGATAGACGACATCGGTCAACTGATCGCCCCGAAACAACAGCGCGGCGGCATTCAAGTCGATATCGCCTCCCTGGAACCATTGACGCGCGGGGTCCCAGCCCAGTGCCATAGTGAGGTAGCCGATACGCATACCGGTGTCATCACGCAGCTCGATGGACAACCTATGTTCCCTTCCTCAGAGGCGAAAGCAGCACTACTGCCACCGAACAACGCCTGGCCGAACTTTGAGGTTCCCCCGCTAATCCGGAGAGCGGATTATTTGTTTCCTGCGGGAACCTGGTGATGGTAGCTGGCTTCGTACTCGTCGGGTGATCGCCAGCCGAGCTTCTTCTGGATCCGCTGGGTGTTGTACCAGCCGTCGATGTAAGCGAACAGGGCGTTCTCGGCCTGATCCCGGGTCCGCCACGTGTGTCGGTAAACCAGCTCGGTCTTCAGCGTGGAGAAGAAGTTCTCCATCAGCGCGTTATCGTAGCTGTCGCCGACCGACCCCATCGATTGCGCGATCCCGTTGTCTGCCAAACGATTAGCGAAGCGTATGGCCGTGTAGGTCGATCCGCGGTCGCTGTGGTGGATCAACTGTCCGTCTCGGACCTCGCGGCTCCAGACCGCGTATTCCAGCGCTCCCAGGACCAGTTCGGTGTCGCAGCGGTCGGAGGTCTTCCAGCCGACGATCCGGTTGGAGAACGCGTCACGGACCGCGGCGAGCCAGAACACGCCCTGGCCGCACGGGATGCGAGTCGCGTCAGCGACCCACAGCCGGTTCGGCTCGATGGCGGTGAAGTCGCGTTCGACGAAGTCCGGCGCCGGTGTCGCCCGCGGATCTTGTCGGGTCGATCCGAGCCGCCGTTTCTTGCGCAGGAACGCACCCTGCAGCCGCGATCGCCGCATCAGTCGCTCGACCCGCTTGCGGCCGACGTGAATACCTCTGCGTCGCAGCGTGGCATGCACCCGTGGTGACCCGTAGGTTGCGCCGGAGCTGGTATGGATATCGACGATCTCTGCCAGCAGCCGCTCATCGGCGACCTGGCGGTCCGACCGCTGCCGGGCTCGTTTCTTCCACCCGTAATAGGTCGAGGACGAGATGCCCAAGACCCGCAACAGGAGCTCGACCGGGTGCTGGCTGTTCTGTTCGACGAACCGCATGATCACCGCCGGGTCTGGCCGAGCTCCGAGGCGAAATACGCGCTCGCAGAACGTAATATGTCGTTGACACGCTCCAACTCCGCGACCTTCTTCTTCAGGGCACGGTTCTCGGCCAGCATATCGGTCGTCGGCCGATCGTCGCGTTCGCCGGCATCGGCCTCGGCTTGACGGATCCACAGCCGCAACGCCTCGTGATGCACCCCGAGCTGGGAGGCCAGCTTCCGGATCGTCGGCTTCGGGTCGGACTCCCGATACAGCCGCACTGCCCGCGCCTTCAACTCGTCCGGGTACTTCTTCGGTGCTGCCACGAATGACTCCTTCCGGTCCTATCGGACCACAATCAGAGCCCTCCGAGAAAGCGGGGGAACCTCACTTCGATACCTACCGCAAGCCTGCCAGGAGAAAAAGCTGTACTGCGCGAAATCTGGCGGCATGCAGTCGGCGCAGCCCGCCGAGCATAGCCGTGCGGCCCGACCGGACCGACCATCGTCGGTGCCGACAGACTCGGCCGGTCGGACCCCGATCGAATACGAGACAATCATGACCACAGCGACCGTTCAAGCCATATAACCACTGTCGTCACCCGATCGTGCAGCAGTCCTGTCCTGTAGCAGCGCGGCTACCCTGGCAAGGACCTGCGGCTCGTCCATATCCGCGTGGGTCGTCTCCACCTCGACCTCGCTGATCTGTCCGAGCACGAACTCCGACCATTGGGGTGCCAGCGCGTTCTGGTGGTCCAGAGTTGCTCGTAGGATCACCGCGTCACCGTTGAACACCGGTGACCGGAACCGGGTGAGCAATTCGGCGTTGTTCCCCATGACGGGAAGTAGCGAGGAAACCAGTTCTCTGGATGCCAGGGTGTCGGCCGACTCGCCGAATCGCCGCTTCATCCATGTGTAGAGCGCTGCGGATAGTTCCTTCTCGGTGATCGGATCCTGTGTGCCATCGCCATGTGCGGGCGCTATATCCAGGATTATCAGTTGCTCTACCTGCAATCCTCGCTGATGTAGCTCGGCGGCGATGGCGTGAGCTACCACACCCCCGAACGACCAGCCCACGAGGGTGAAGGGTCCTTCTCGTTGGTAGGCGAGGATGCGGTTGGCGTAGTCCTCGACCATGTCTTCGATACAGGCCGCCATCGGGGCGTGGCCATCCGCTCCGCGTGCTTGCAGCCCGTAGATCGGCCGGTCGGCCAGTTGGTCACGTAAGCTCCAGTAACACCAGCTCACTCCGTTTACAGGGTGCACGCACCACACGGGCGTGCCTGTGGTTGCGGTGCGGATCGCCAGGATCGGTGTGAGGGGGTCGGCATCACCGGCCGTTTCCCTGAGCCGGGTCGCCAACCCGGCCACCGTCGGACACTCGAACACCACCTGGAGCGGCAGTTCTATCCCCAACACCGCCCGTACCCGGCTGACCAACCGCATCGCCGACAACGACTGCCCACCCACATCGAAAAACGAATCATCCGCCCCCACCCGATCCACCTCCAACAACTCCGCGAATACCCCCGCCACCGCCACCTCGTCCGCACCCCGAGGCTCCCGATAGCAGGCCGCGGCAACATATTCCGGTGCCGGCAACGCCCTGCGGTCCAACTTCCCATTCAACGTCAACGGCAGCGTCTCGAGCACCACGACCGCCGCGGGCACCATGAACCCCGGCAACCGC